>CAKZZH010000131.1 GCA_937885345.1 uncultured Lachnospiraceae bacterium
AGGATAGTGACAGCCAGAAAGGTTGGAATGATGACAGTTCAAGGAGTTAACAACAACATTTCTATTGGGAGCATTTTGGAATGATTTCGAACGGGGAATATGCAAGCAAGAATTTCAGGAAGCTTCAGGATTATGAGAATAACGGCCATTACGTTGGAAAAGATCTGATCATCACATTTGAGTCTGCGGAAATCCCGCTTAATACGAAGGTTGTAGAGAATAAAATAAAAGAATTTCTGTTGTAGGACAGGGACTGCTTGTATCCGTTTTTAGTCTGCCCGACTTTTTGCCTGCCTCAATCGTTATTTAATTGCAAGGGTAAAATGGTTGAGGCGAATTGCTTTGCACAGTTTTGCATTGATGACTATGAGGAAACGTATATGATCGATATGCGGTTTTTTAGAGGAAATGTGTCGGAGTATATTGAAAAGAACGGGATCACCGAAGTGCTCGTTCTTTATAATATTCCGAACTTTGCGGCCGATGAGAAGTTCGCAAGATGCACCGAATGAGCTGCTACACGCGTTTGAAGCGCTCTTCGAAGCTGTGGAGTTTGCCCTCGGATTTGTATGAGGGGAAGGTGTCGAGGCAGACATTGTGAATGCTGTTGAAGATGCTTTTCTCGATATCGGGGTTATTCTTTTTCAGTGTCTTAATGAGCTGTTTGATCTCCTGTCTCTTGGAGTTGCCGATGCCGTCGCTGCTTGCATGATAAGCCTCGGTGAAGCGGCAAGCGCATTGAATAAATTCAAGATTGTTGTATCTGCTCCAGGCGATTATGTCGTCCTCGTGGATGCAGTACAGGGGCCTTATAAGGTCCATACCTTCAAAGTTGGTTGAGTGAAGCTTCGGGATCATTGCCTGAAGCTGTGAGCCATAGAACATCCCCATAACAGTGGTTTCTATTACATCGCTAAAATGATGGCCGAGGGCTATTTTATTACAGCCCATTTCCTTGGCCTTGTTGTAAAGGTGGCCGCGGCGCATTCTCGCGCAAAGATAGCAGGGCGACTCGCCGGCCGTATATGCAACATCGAAAATATGGGTTTCAAATATCGTTATCGGAATGCCGAGAGTCGCAGCATTCTCGATTATTTTATCGCGGTTTGACTTGTTGTAGCCGGGATCCATAACGAGAAATTTGACCGTAAAGGGTACCTCTGTGTAACGCGAGAGAAGGTTCATCAGAACGGCCATAAGCATTGAATCTTTGCCGCCGGAGATGCAGACTGCGATCGCGTCGCCCTCCTCGATAAGATCGTAGCGTTTGATCGCATTCATAAAAGGTGTCCACAACTGCTTGCGGTATTTCTTGGTGATGCTTTGTTCTATTTTCTGAACGGGTGTCAATTCTCTTGCCATAGTTCCTCCGATCTGCATGTATAAAATATAACAGTGAATGTCTTTTATTGCAATATTCTTTGCGTATTTACAGTATAAATGTTATACTCAAGGTTGGCACATTTTCTGATTTGATGTGCCGGATTTGACTGTGAAAGTTGGGATATCATATGGATAGAAATGATTTTACAAGTACGCTCAGAGAAGTGTCGGAGATCGTGAGGACCTCGCCTTTTCCAATGAGTGATAAAGAGATTCTCGGGTATTTTGAGGATATGGAGCTTAACGAGAGCCAGAAGGCTATGGTGCTCGATTATGTGAGAACGGATCACCGCGATGAGAATGTGCCTAAGAAGGATGATGAGAGCGGTGACTCAGGTCGCACGGACGGATACGGCGCTGGCGGCACGGACGGATACGGCACGGATGATGAGAGCGATGGTGACTCTAAGACCGGGAATGAGGATGAGGAGGATTCGTTCAGAAATGATAAGGATGCTCCGGTCAAGGCGCTTGATATGTACACCGAGGAACTTTCAAATCTTGATGTTATAGGCGCGGATGAACTGGATATTTTATATGAGAAGCTTTCCGAGGGTGACGCGAGCGTGATCGATGGGCTGTGTAAATCGTGGCTTGGCGAGGTTGTCGGTATTGCAAAGAAGGAATGCGGTGACAGGGTCGCGGTTGATGATGCGATTTCCGAAGGCAATATGGCCCTTGTGATCAAGCTTAACGAACTTTTGGGCAAGCCGAGAGATCTTAAGATCGTAAGCGGTATAAGGGTTGCGGTGGAGGAAAGCGTTAGGAATTATGTTTCCGCGGAACTTGGCGAGAGCAATGAAGAGGATGCGATCCTCGGTAAAGTAACGCTCGTGAATGCAGCCATCAATCACTTGAAAGAGGAGGATGGCAAATCGCCGACACCCGAGCAGCTTGCCGAATATACTCATATGGACACCGGCGAACTTGAGAGAGTGCTCAGAATTATCCGCACGCAGCGGTAGATGAGGCGCCGGGATGCGCAGCGTTAGATGCGGCGCCGGGATGCGCAGCGTTGATCATTATAGGAAATGCAGGACTTGTTATGTTATATCAGATATCGAACGGCGTCGTAAGCTACGGCGGCGATACAATACTTGAAGAGATTAATTTTGAAATAAAGGGCACCGAGAAGATTGCGGTAGTGGGACGCAACGGATGCGGTAAAACCACGCTGCTCAAGCTTATTGCGGGTGAGGTTGAACTCGATAAAAGAGACAGCGATGAAGATATTTTTATTGCGACTTCGGGCAAACCGACGATCGGTTATCTGAAGCAGATTGCTTTTGAGGATGATTCGGTTACGCTTGAAACGGAAATACTTAAGGCTTTTGCACAGATCCAAGGAGTCGAGGCGAGCCTTGAAGAAATGACGCACCTCATGGACAGCGACCACAGCGAGGCGTTGATAGCCCGATATACCGCACTTAATGACACTTATGAGCGCATGGGCGGGTACACCTGGCGCAAGGAATACGAGACAGTTGTCCGCAAATTCGGATTCAGTGAAGACGATAAACACAAGAAACTTTCGGAGTTTTCGGGCGGCCAGAGGACAAAGATCGCTTTTGCCAAAATGCTCCTGAGTAAGCCTGATATCCTGCTTCTCGACGAGCCGACGAACCATCTTGATATGGATACGGTAACATGGCTTGAGGGGTATCTGAGGGACTACAACAAAGCAGTTGTGATCGTTTCGCATGACCGAATGTTTCTTGACCGGATCGTTACGGTCGTATATGAGATTGAGTACGGGATCACAAGCAGATATGCCGGCAATTATGCATCTTTTATCGAGCAGAAGAAAGTAAACTACGAGAAGCAGCGCAGGGACTATGCGCTTCAGCAGAAAGAGATAAAGCGCCTTGAAGCGCTTATTGAGCGCTTTAAGAGTAAGCCGACCAAAACCGCGATGGCCCGTTCCAAGTTGCGTTATCTTGAGAGAATGGATAAGATCGATCCGCCGTCAAGATATGATCTGACGAGCTTTCACGCGAATTTTACACCGGACAGAGAGAGTTTCAAAGAGGTCGTCAGAACGACGGCGCTTGAAGTCGGTTATGACAGCGTGGTCGCCAGGATTGACTTTCTGCTTGAGAAGGGGCACAGGACCGGAATCATCGGCGATAACGGAACGGGTAAGTCCACTTTTCTTAAAACGATCATGGGTATGATCCCGGCACTTTCGGGCTCTTATAAGATCGGCGGAAATGTTGACATCGGTTATTGCGATCAGCAGATGGCGCAGTATCAGAGTGACGAAAGCGTTATCGACGATTTCAGAAATGAGTTTCCTTCGTTGACCGAGCAGGACGCAAGGTCTTCTCTTGCAGCTTTTATGTTTACGGGCGAAGATGTTTTTAAGTCCGTTGCGATGCTTTCGGGAGGCGAGAAGGTTCGTCTCGCTTTGTGTAAAATCTTTAAGCGTAAGCCGAACCTGCTTATACTTGATGAGCCGACGAACCATATGGACATTGTCGGTAAGGAAACGCTTGAGGCAATGCTTAAGAGCTACAAGGGCACGGTGCTTTTTGTCTCGCACGACAGATATTTTATAAGGGAGATTGCGCAGAGTCTTCTGATATTTGATAATGGCAAAGTGAGCTATTATCCATATGATTACGAGGAGTATTGCCTCGAAAAGGCGGAAGAAGCGAAGGCGCGTGATGCGGCGGAAAGCAGCGGCGCAGTCACGGGAAAAAACTCAGGTGCGTCGCCGAGAGTTGACAGAAGCTATAATAATCCCGGCAAGGAACTTTCCAAGATCAGGAGGCGCAAGGAGAAACTCGAAGCGCAGATAGCGGAATTTGACGAGAAGATCGCGTCGTTTAAGAAGGAATACGAAGATCCTGAGATTCAGTCCGATTATGAAAAACTGGGCCGGTTAGATGAGGAGATCGCAAAGCTTGAGGGCGAGCAGGAAGAGCTGCTTATGCAGCTTATGGAGCTGGAAGAATAAGCGCGTGCAGGCTGCATGGTGCACAATAATAAATTGTATTTGTAAAGGAGAATAGATGAAATCAGAAAGAATCTATATCGATGAAGAGAAATTAAGTTATTTTGATACATACATCCTTGAGAGATCAAGTGAACTTAAGCCCGGCTTTAAGCGCCCTGCCGTGCTTGTTTGCCCCGGCGGCGGATATCAGTACACTTCGGACAGAGAGGGCGAGCCGATCGCACTTGCTTTTAACGCGATGGGATATCATGCTTTTGTACTCAGGTACGGCGTAGATAAGAGAGCCGTTTTCCCCAAGCCGCTTAAGGACATTTCCAAGACTATGGAATATATTAAGACTCACAGCGGGGAGTGGGATGTAAACCCCAATAAAATCTTTGTACAGGGCGGTTCGGCCGGCGGACATCTTGCCGCAAGTCTTGGAGTGTGCTGGAACAATAAGGAATATTTTCCCGAATACGAAGGCAGAGAGGAACTTATAAGACCTGCCGGAATGATCCTTGCATACCCCGTTATCGATTTAAAATGCACAACTACGGGGCTTGATGTAGGCTTTGGAGATGTAGATATCGGCAGCTGCGATTTTGCATATGATGAGGGTGCGGTTAAAAAGAGTGATGTACTTTACAAGAAGGACGGAAGGGTTCTGATTAATTTTGAAGTACATATGAATGCATATATGTTTGGTGGTTATGCGACCGATGAACAGATCGAGAAATACAGCGTAAACAGGCATGTTACGGCGGACAGCGTTCCTGCTTTTATATGGCATTCTTCAAGGGACGATCTTATTTTTCCCACCAATTCGATGCTTCTTACCAAGGCACTTATGGACAACAATGTGCCTGTCGAACTTCATATGTTTGATGCGGGCGGACATGGAATGGCGCTTTCAAATGAAGTGACCGCCAATAATTTCTGGGAGATCGATGACAGATGTGAGAAGTGGCTTTCACTTGCAAGCCTCTGGATGAGGGACATGACCAAGGAAGATAAGTGATGATATGAACCGGATCGAAGAATATTACAACAAATTCAACGAGGACAAGCGCCTTAAATCCCGTCACGGTCAGGTGGAATTTGCGGTAACGATGGCAAAGATAAAAGAGCGGCTTGAGTATTTTATGCGGGAGGGACGCGGCAAGGAAGATGTGCGGATCGCCGATATCGGTGCAGGCTGCGGCGCGTACAGCATTCCCCTTTGTAACGAGGGATATGATGTGACGGCGGTTGAACTTGTGAAGCACAACCTCGGTGTGATGAAGAAGAATTGTCCGCATCTTAAGGCTTATCAAGGCAATGCGATGGACCTTAAGAAGCTCGGGGATGACTCGTTCGATCTGGTTCTGATGTTTGGTCCCTTGTATCATCTGTATAGTAACGATGATAAAATAAAAGCCCTCCGTGAGGCGGCGAGGATCGTTAAGAAAAGCGGCGTTATCATGGTTGCCTATACTATGAATGAATACAGCATTCTTACATATGGTTTTAAGGAGGGACATATATGCGAGTGCCTGGAAAACGGCAGTATTGATAAGGATTTTCATGTGCGCGCTTCGGAGGAAAATCTGTATGATTATGTGACACTCTCCGATATTGATGCGCTCAATGAGGCAGCCGGCCTTAGGAGGATGAGTATATTTTCTCCGGACGGTGCTGCGGATTATATGCGAATATGTCTTAATGCAATGGATGAGGAGACTTTTGCGCTTTTTATCGATTATCAGATGTCGGTGTGCATGCGCACGGATTTGATCGGGGCGGGCTCGCATACGGTGGATGTGCTTGCCGCGGATAAAGCGTAGGTGCACGCGGGGTAAGCGTGGGCGCATGCGCAGGGACGGGCCTGTGAGCATTTGATATACCGGTTTATATTTTGTAGATTATTTTACCGTTACAGATGGTGCAGTGAATCCTGCCGGGAAGCTTCCAGCCGATAAACGGACTGTTGGAGGCTTTGGAGGCGAATTCTTTTTCTTTGACTTCCCACAACTCGTCTTCACCGAAGAGAACAATATCCGCAATCTCACCCTTTTCGATACTGCCGGGATGCATGCGGTAGAAAACGGCCGGGTTGGTGCTCATGCACTCAATAAGCTTCATAAGGCTTATGTGGCCGGGTTTAACAAGTGAGTGGATCCCGAGAGCAAGGCTGGTCTCAATACCTGTGATCCCGCTGGGCGCTTTATCCATTGACCTCGCTTTCTCGTCCTTAGAATGAGGCGCGTGATCGGTTACGATCATATCGATCGTGCCGTCCTTGATTCCTTCTATTATTGCCTGTCTGTCGCTTTCGAGGCGAAGTGGCGGGTTCATTCTGGCATTGGTTCCGTATTTAAGGACCGCATCTTCGGTCAACGTAAAATGATGCGGAGTCGCTTCTGCATGCACGTGTGCTCCGAGACGCTTGAAGGTCCTTACGATCTCCACCGATGCGGCTGAACTTATATGCTGGATGCAAAGGGATGCACCTGTGTGCTTGGCAAGTACGCAGTCCCTTGCCACCATTACTTCTTCCGCGGTTCTGTCTGCACCGCTGTATCCGAGCGTTTCGGATACTTTGCCGTGATTAACACCGGCGCCGTATACAAAGAGGGGATCCTCCTCATGAAGACTCACCGGAAGATCAAGTTCCTTTGCCTTGATAAGGGCATCCAGAAGGACTTTCTCATCGAGTATGGGAAGTCCGTCATCGGTAAAGCCTGCCACGCCTTCCTTTGCAAGAAGGTCCATATCTACAAGCTCCTTGCCGGCCATTTCCTTCGTTACGGTTGCGGTCTGAAGCAGATGGATATCTGTCTGTTCGCCCTTTTCCTGAATATAGTGAAGCGTATCAACATTGTCAACGGCGGGCTTTGTGTTGGCCATGCATATTACGGTGGTTACACCGCCTCTTGCTGCCGCTTTGGCACCGGTGAAGATGTCTTCTTTGTGCGTGAAGCCGGGATCGCGAAAATGCACATGCGAATCCACAAGACCGGGCGCTGCAACAAGTCCGCTTGCTTCGATCACTGTCAGTGACGGATCGTTGTCCGCGATCTGCTTTGCGGCTCTTTCGCTTGCTTCACTGCCTGTCGCGGCTATTATTTTACCGTTTATGAGAATGTCGAGGACTGCGTCCGTATTGGTGACGGGGTTGACTACTCTTGCGTTTTTGATGTATATCATGGCAAATCTCCTTTGACTCTTTTGACAGCTTTTATTATATTATAGGTCAGAGGATTTGGGAATAACAATTCGACAGGATTATGATCGGCTTGAAGCAAGCCGACATATACGATTTATACAGGCGGTGCCGATATGGACGATAAAATAACAATAACGGAAAACAGTTTAAAGCTCGACCGGGATGAGGACGGACTGTTTCTTACGGACGGAGAGAAAGTGCTTCGCGGGGATTTTACGCGCATGCTTCCGAGGGTTCGGAAGGGAAGGTGGCAGCATGAGCTTCTGGTTAAGGCATCCAGACTTAAAGCGCGCGGCTCAAACCTCGCGATTGACGCAACTGCAGGGCTTGGCGAGGATTCGATCCTTCTTGCGGCAGCAGGGTATGAAGTCGTTATGTTTGAGCAGGATGAGATGATCGCGGCGCTTCTCGAGGATGCTCTTGAGCGCGCCAGGAAGGATGAGGCTACTTACGAGATCGCCGGAAGAATGAGTCTTGTTAAAGGTAACAGTATAGACGGAATGCTTACCTACAAAGGCGATAAGCCGGATATTATATATCTTGATCCCATGTTTCCCGCGAGAAACAAGAGCGGACTTATCAAAAAGAAATTTCAGCTTATTCAAAGGCTTGAGAAACCGGGACAGGAGGAAGAAGCACTTCTTGATGCCGCGCTTAAGCTGAGGCCTTCCCGCGTTATAATAAAAAGGCCCGCGAAGGGGCCTTATATAGCAGATAAAAAAGCGGATTTCTCATACACCGGCGGTCAGGTGCGATATGACTGTTTCTCGTTTTTGTAGGTCAGGTGCGATATGACTGCTTCTCTTTTCTGTAGGTGGTCGGGGACATTCCTGTGTGTGCCTTGAACTGCCTTGAGAAGTGTTCCAGATTGTCGTAGCCGCACTCTTTGGCGATCTCACTGACGGAGCTGTTGGTGCTCATTATGAGGTTTGCCGCGCGGTTTATTTTACCGGTGATGATGTCCTGGTTGATGCTGTTTCCAAAAAAACTCTTGTAAAGATGCTGAAGATATGAAATGCTCAGACCGAGCTTCTCGGCAATCTCCGAGACTCCCTTGGGACGATATTCGTAGCTTAGGATCCTGCTTCTGATATTGCGAAGTTCGATCTGATATTCGTTCTGGCGACAGGTGAATTTGAGACTTATCTGGTATTTCTCGCTCAAACGGTGGAACATCAGGTTGCAAAGCGAGTCCATCATATATTCGTGCTGGGAACCGTTGTTGAAGAATTCGGAATGAAGCTGCTCGTAGAGCATATTGACTTCCTTGTAATCTGGAATCCTTATGGGAGTGTTGAGCGGAAGACCGAGCTTTTCGAAATAGCGGTTATATTTATCAAATGTAAAATGCATCCAGTCATTTACAAAATGCCCGTCATCTTTGCGGTATCTCTGGATGTCCTTCGGAGAATATATATAAAATGTATTCTCTTCGACGAGTTCGTACTCCTTGCCGTTGTATACCGAAACAGGTGTACGAAAGAACAGAAAAAGGTAAGAGCCCAGCGGGTCTTTTCTGTTAATGTCCACGCCGCCGAAGTTGGCGAAGTGAAAGCCCATCGCGTATATTTTGATCATAGATCCCCCTTGCATTCATAGCAGAAATAATCAAATTCTAAACTCTTTATATCATATACTTTTAATACATTCAAGGGATATATTTGTTTTATGTAATGTATTTTACGGAGGTTTATGATGAAAAAAAGTATTATTAAAACAGTGGTGGCTATTGGTATGGCTGCTTCTATTGCTGCGGTTGGCGGATGTACGCCTGCGTCTACGACATCTGCTTCCTCGGCAGATTCGTTTTCAAGTGAGGCATCAGGTTCTGCGTCGAAGGTTGTGATCAATGTTAATGCTGACAATGAGGTTCATGAGATAAGTGAACTTCTTTACGGTATCTTCATAGAAGATATTAATTTTGCTGCTGATGGCGGACTCTATGCTGAGATGGTTGTTAACAGGTCTTTTGAATTCAGAAAGCAAGCCAAAAATGACTCTTTTTATGGCTGGAGCGTTGTGGGAGACGCTGATTGCAAAGTTATTTCTGATGATGAAACGGGGTGTCTTAACCTCAACAACCCAAGCTATCTCAGCATAGTTAATGCTGCCGATAAGGAAGGCGGAGCGGGTAATAAAGGCTTCCTTGACGGCATGAGCGTTACAGATGGGGCAAGCTATGATTTCTCTGTATATGCAAGAGGAAAGGACGGATATACCGGCCCTGTTCATATTGCGATAATGCATAACAGCGATGTGATCGCCGAGGGAGAAATTGATTCGATCACGGATACATGGGCTAGGTATGAGCTTGATCTTACCGTTTCCGGTACATATAACTCAGGCGTTACTCTTCAGGTAACCATCGATTCGGGAAGCGCAGATATCGATATGGTGTCCCTCTTCCCTCAGGATACTTTCAAGGGAAGAAGCAACGGCCTTCGTAAGGACCTTGCGACCAAACTCGAGGAGCTTCAGCCTGCATTCCTCAGATTCCCCGGCGGATGCGTTGTTGAGGGCGTAACTCTCAAGAATGCATATGACTGGAAGGATTCGATCGGCGTTGATGAGAACGGAGATCCTCTTCTCTTTAACGGTACCTACGGTGATGTGGCAGCCCGCAAAATGGGCCAGAACATCTGGACAGATGAGAATGCGACCAATGATGAGAATCCTAGTTATATGTCTTATGGTCTTGGATTTTATGAGTATTTCCTTCTTGCCGAGGATATTGGAGCGATAGGCGTTCCTGTTATCAACTGCGGACTTTGTTGTATGGCACAGGGCAGCGGTTCGGGTCCCGCGCTCGGTACAGAGGAAATGGATTATTATATACAGAGTGCTCTTGATCTTGTTGAGTTCTGCAGGGGCGATGAGAGTACTACATGGGGTAAAGTAAGAATCGCAATGGGCCATGAAGAGCCTTTTGAACTTAAATATGTAGGTATCGGAAATGAGCAGTGGGGCGATAAATTCTTCGATCACTATGAAGCGTTCGTAGATGCTTTTATGCAGGCTAAGAAGGATAATCCCGATATGTATGGCGATATCGAGCTTATGTTTACGGCAGGTCCCGATGATGCCGATTCGGGATACGCAATGTACATCGATGCATATCAGGAGGCCGCTGACTGGCTTAGCAAGCACAGTGATCTTACGATTCAGGATTTTACGGGTGCCATAGATCACCATTATTACAATACGCCTTCGTGGTTCCTTTCTCATACGGATTACTATGATGAGGAGAATTACAGCAGGGATGTAGATAATATGACAACATCGCCTTATGGCGGAGGAATGAAGGTATTCCTTGGTGAGTATGCCGCCAGGGCCAATAACTGGGAGGCAGCTCTCGGTGAGGCTGCTTATATGACCGGACTTGAGCGTAACGGTGACATCGTTGTAATGGCTGCTTATGCGCCTCTTTTCGGTAACCTTGTAGGCCTTCATTGGTCACCCGATCTTATCTGGTTTAACAATAATACAGTAACATCTTCCGTTAACTACTATGTCCAGAAGGTCTTCTCTCTCAATGCCGGTACAACTCTTCTCGAGTCCGATATGACCGGCGCCGAAGCTGAGGACAAGGATACTTTATCGGGAATGGTAGGTGTGGCTACATGGGAGACCGCTGCCCGATTCGACAATATCGTCGTAACCGACAATGAGAGCGGCGAGGTTCTTGCATCCGACGATTTCTCGGGCGATGACAGTGCGTGGACATATATTTCCGACGGTAACTGGAGCGTTACGGACGGACAACTTGTTCAGAAGAGTAATTCCACCAATACGTTTACATACGGAACAACCGGTACGGCCGCATATTTCGGCGACAATACCTGGACCAATTATACCTATGAGCTTGATGCTACCAAGATATCGGGAAATGAGGGCTTCCTTATTCCTTTTGCCGTAGGCGATAAAAACAACAATTTCTTCTGGAATATCGGCGGATGGGGCAATACGGTTTCATGCCTCCAGCAGGTTTCTTCCGGAAGCAAATCCGATCAGATTGCCGGAACGGTTAAGAATTGCAGCGTTGATAGCGGTACTACTTATCATCTCAAGATAGTTGTTACCGACACCAATGTTAAGTGTTACATGGATAACAAGCTTTATATCGATTATGATTATGACGCCGGTACGCTTGCCGATTGCTATCAGGTTGTAAGTACGGATTCTACGGGCGATATCATCGTTAAGATCGTTAATGTTTCCGGTGAGGACAAAGAGACTAAGATCAATATAAGCGGTGCGGATGTTAAGGACAGTGCAACCGTATATCAGGTTGCGGGAGCTTCTCTTGCGGATGACAATATACTCGGGCAGCAGGAAGTCGTATCTATGGAGGAATTTGAACTTACGGATGTAAGCAACGATTATACCTACACCGTGCCTAAGTATTCCGTTACCGTTATCAGATTTCACAGATAATGCCGTCGGCGGAGTTTATCGGTGAAAGGTGCCAAAAAGTGAATGTTAAAAGTTTACTGTAAAAAACATTAAATAATTAGGTGTGATAGATTCCATAAAATGTGAGAAAATACACTTGCACGCTTGGCGGGTTTGTCCGTCGGCGGCAAGTGTATTTATTATCTACTGAAAAAGGAGTGGAAAGATGAAATTATTTAAAAGAGCAATGACAGTTGGGCTCGCTCTTGCAATGTCTGCTGCAGCGGTTGCATGTACAGGTAAGACATCATCAAGCAGTACATCGTCAAGCGCAGCGTCATCAAGCGCTGATTCGTCAAGTGCCGATTCATCGATCAGTGATGGCAAGGACTATTCGGTAAAACCCGATACCGATAAGTACATCGAGCTTGCACTTAATGTTTATTACAATGACGGGGATTCAAGCTATTATGCAAATGAGTCCGGAGAGTCCATCTATGTAACCGAGGACGGGCAGTATACCGTTTCCTTCGATTGCAGCAAAGATCTCTCATCAGACGCAACGAGCGTAGGTGTTAACTCACTTACCAATCTCACCGCTATTTACATCCTTGATATGGGTGCTTCAAGCGGCAATCAGTCACCTCTCAAGGCATGTAACATTATGTATGACAAGGTTGTTGTAGACGGAACAGAGCTTACGATCACACAGACAGAACCTAAGTCAGCATTCAAGTCTTCGGGCGTTTTCGATACCAACGATCCTATTAATGCATGGGATGGCTCTTGCGTAGAGGGTGTTGACAGCACGTCAGACCATGTAGCTAATTTTACAGATCTTAACAGACCTACAACTATTTCCGTTACATTTACCCTCTCCGATATGGATTGGGACGGCAGTTCATCAGGCGGAGACATCGGTTCTTCAGAATCTGCCAATACCTATGTAAACAGTTATAAGATCAGTGATGTGGATTATACTTCCATGACAGCATTAGAGCTTTCAAAGCTTCTTGGAAACGGTATCAACCTTGGTAACACACTTGAGGCTTGCAACCGTTCTGTTCTTGGTACAAGTGCTCCCGTAAGTTCTTATGAGACTGCTTGGGGCCAGCCTATTACAACTGCAGAGATGATGGTCGGAATGAAGAATTGTGGTTTCGATACCATCAGAATCCCTGTAGCCTGGACCAATATGATGGATTATGAGAATGATGATTATACGATCAATACCGAATTCGTTGATCGTGTCGAAGAGATCGTTAAGTACGCACTTGATGCAGAGATGTTCGTTGTCCTCAATGATCACTGGGACGGTGGTTGGTGGAATCTTTTCGGAACTGCCGAAACCCGCGATAAGGCATGGAAGATATACGAGTCCATCTGGACAACAGTTTGTGAGAGATTTAAGGATTATCCCGATACTCTTATCTTCGAGTCTGCTAACGAGGAGCTCGGAAACAGTCTTGATACCACAGGAACGCTCACAACAGACGATAAATACAATCTTACCAATGAGATCAATCAGAAATTCGTTGATATCGTAAGAAACAGCGGTGGAAATAACGATGATCGTTTCCTTCTTATCGCCGGTTACAATACCGATATCACGCTTACTCTTGACGATCGTTTCAAGATGCCCACAGATACTGCTACGTCCAAGTTATTCCTTTCCGTTCACTACTATACACCTTGGAATTACTGCGGTGCCGAGAAGGATGCAAGATGGGGTCTTAAGTCTGAGTATGATGATATGAACAGCCTTCTTAAGTCTCTTACCAAATTTACGGATGCCGGTTACGGTATCATCCTTGGTGAGTTCTCAGCAATCCCTGTATATGATTCCTCAACAGGTACTCATACACTTAAGCAGAATACGGTAGAATTCACAAACAACTTCCTTGATAACTGTGATATTTACAATTATTGTCCTTGCCTGTGGTCTACCGATGATTTCTTCAAGAAGGCTAAGCTTAACATGATCACCGGTGAGATTACCGATCTCTTTACCGGCAGATGTTATGCAGAAGAGCTTGCTGCCGGAGATTCCTATCTTACAACTGTTCAGACCAATATGGATGCAGCATATGAAGCAGCACCTGAGAAGTATGACGATGTTGAAGAATATGAGCCCGGAACACCCGTTGCATGGATCATGTGGAACGGCGGAGCCGGAACATACAGCGTAGGTGATGTATTTAATCCTTCCGATTGTACAGAAGGAATTACCGCTACCAATGTAGTAACTGATGGCGCAGGTACATATACCGTAAGTCTTGATTTTGCAGGCGGTAACAGTGGCCTTACATTCGCGGCACTTGCGCTTGCGGACGGTGAGTCACTCTATCCCGATTGTATATTAGATATCAAGGAGATCACGGTTGACGGAAATGCCGTTACTCTTACTGCTGATCCTTACACATCATCCGATGATGGCAAGTGTACAAGAGTTAACCTTTACAATCAGTGGGTTAACAAGCTTCCTGATGATGCAAGAAACGCATCCGGAGATCTTACCAATGCAGATCCTTGTATCTTAGATCCTGCGGATACCGTTAATATCAATAACATCTCGATCACATTTGAACTTATTGTTCCTTGATCGACGATTGACTGATATATAAAATAAAGGCGAATTTGTTGACCAGCTTCGGTTGCAAATTCGCCTTTTTATTGTTATGGGTTATGCGAGGATTGACGGGATATCCGCAAATGCCTCGATGCTATAATCGGACTCTACTGCGCTCCCGAAGCCGTAAGAGGCCCATATAAACGCCGTGCCGGCCTCGATGCTTGATTCTTTATCAAGTGCCGTATCTCCGATGTATACGGGGCTCTTAAGGTTGTCGCTCTCCACGATAAGTTTTATGTTATCGGCTTTGGGAAGATTGTTATCACCGTAGCAGAGATGCTTTTTGAAGAATCCCTTGGTCCCGTAATATTCATAAAATGCTTCAATATAGCCTGTCTGACAGTTGCTTACGATATATAGCGGAAATCTCCCGGATAATATTTCGAGAGTTTCTTTGACTCCGGGGTAGAGTATTCCACCGTTTGCGGCAATGTATTCGTTTTCATGATCCATGGCTTTCTTGAATGCGGGCCATATTTCATTGAAATCCCTGTCCGGAAAAAGAGCGAGGCAGATATTCTCCATTGTCTTGCCAAAGAGCTTCTCGAGCTCCGGGACGGTGCATATTTTATCGATTCCGCTCTTTGCAAAGGACTCATTCCAGGAGAGCATTACGGCCTCTCTGGTGTCCCAGATGGTTCCGTCCATATCAAAAATTATTCCGTCGCAGTTATTGATCTGTTTCATAATCATCCCTCTGATATTTGGTGTTTGAACTGTTTTTTTATAACATATATTTAGCACCTTGGCAACCAAAAAACTTGCAACACAGGGCGATGTGAGATAGAATTTAGCTGTATAAGCCGAATGGACGGGGTTCTTGAAATGGGGTGAATCATGAAGACTCGCGATGCCGAGGAGGCAGCAAATGCACTGCTTGCCACTCTCGATAAAATGAATAAAGCACTTCCGAGGCTTAATGTCATGGTACTCGGTAAGACAGGCGTGGGCAAAAGCACTCTGATCAACAATATGTTTGGCGAGAGGCTTGCGGACGTAGGTATCGGAAAGCCTGTCACCAATTCGATAACCAGGTATGAGAAGGAGGATTTTCCTCTTACGATATATGACACTCCGGGGCTTGAACTTGACGGTGATAACAGCCTTGAAGAGATTTATAAAGAGATTACGGACTGTATAAGTGACGGTGTTAAAAAGGCGAAACGTACGGGGGATATGGATCATGCTGTGCACTGTGTATGGTACTGTGTCAATTCCGCCTCGCATCGTTTCGAAGAAGCGGAAAAGAATTTTATAACCAGGATCACGGCTGAGACGAGAAGATTCGATGTGCCGGTTATAATAGTTATGACGCAGTCTTTCCTTAAGAGGGACACCAAGGAACTTGCTCAGGAGATTGAGAAGGAGGATCTTGGCGCATTTGCGGTGATCCCGGTGCTTGCCGAAGATTATGAAATTGATGAGGATTACACTGTCAAGGCGTATGGGCTTGCAAAGCTTGCGCGCACAATGGACGAGGTGATCCCGTCTGCGCTTAAGGAGACGCTTGCGGCGGTGCAGAAGGTCAGCATCCGCCTTAAAGTAACCAGAGCGACCGCGATCGTTACTATGTATGCCGCGGCTGCCACAGCGCTTGCGAGAGCGGTCGTAGTGCCCTATGTTGACCAGCTCATACTTTATCCCAAGCAGATAAAGATGCTTGCACATATTTCGTCCGTGTTCGGCGTGAATTTGAGCGATGAGGCCGCCGGGGCAATTGCCGGGACGGTTATAGGCGATGGCAAGAAGATCAATAAAATAAAAGGCCCCGGGCACATTGCGACTGCCGTACTTACCGGCAGTATTGCGGCCGGCATGACTACGACTCTCGGAAATGCTTATATAAGCACCATGGTGGCGTATGCCAAGGGAGAAATAACAGAAGAAGAAATAGGAGGCTATTATGGGTTACAATGTGGAGGATGTTGCGGACAAGATCATAGATACCATCAAGCAGACCAATAACGATATGCCGAAGCTTAATATTATGGTGCTTGGCAAGACGGGCGTAGGTAAGAGTACGCTTATCAACAATGTTTTCAGTCATAATCTCGCTACGGTCGGTGTCGGCAAGCCTGTGACCGATGAGGTCAGAAAGTACGAGATAGAGGGCTTTCCTCTTGCCATATATGATACGCCGGGTACTGAGCTTGGCGGAGTAAACGGTATCGATAAAAGAATTAAGGACATTACGCAGCATATCAGCAAGGGTGTTACCGAGGCTAACCGTTCCGGTAAAATAGACGAGGCAATTCACTGTATCTGGTATTGTGTCAGCACAGCCTCACACCGTTTCGAAGAGGCGGAGAAGGATTTTATACAGAAGTTCCTCGGAGAGACTGCTAAATACAATGTCCCGGTTATCGTTGTTCTTACGCAGTCTTATTCCAAGAAGGATGCAAAGGAATTAAAGAATGTTATAGAGGCTGAGAATCTGAATGTTGCACAGGTGGTGCCCGTGCTTGCCCAGGATTATGTGATCGATGACGAATACACCGCTAAGGCTTACGGTCTCGATGTCCTTGTTGAGGTTATGAATAATGTGATTCCCGATGCGATCAGGGAGACGCTTGCTTCTGTTCAGAAGGCGAATCTTAAACTCAAAGTTACAAAGGCGCACGCGATCGTTGCTGCCTCGGCAAGTGCTGCTGCCGCTACGGGCGCTATGCCGATACCCATTGCGGATTCGGCGGTTCTGATACCTGAGCAGATAGCGATGCTGTCCAATATTACCGCAGTATTCGGGCTTCCCGTAAGCAAGGCTGCAATCTCGACGATGCTTTCATCGACCATCGGAACTGCGGGAGCCACGCTCCTTGGCAAGACCATTGTGACTAATATTTTAAAATGCATACCCGGATACGGAAGTGCAGCGGGAGGTGCAATATCCGGAACCGTTGCCGCCGCTATAACAGCAGCGCTCGGTGAGGCGTACATTGCGATCATGACCCTTGTCTACAAGGGCGAGATGGACATTAATGATATGTCGACGGATAAGGGCCGCGGCGTAATGGAAACGATCTTTAAGGAGAAGCTGGGTATTAAACGAAAGGATAACGGCGAAGAGGATGTGTAAGTGCGCCTGCATCTTTATCCGCGTCTTGCGGAGGGAGAGATCCCGTACTGTCTTTTAAATAATTTGGAAAATTGAAATTCGTCATAGAATCCGTAACTGTGCGCGATGTCGTGCAATGAACGTTGCGGGTTGTAAGGCAAAGCATCATAAGCCATTGCGAGCTTTAGGTTCAGCTGATAGCGATGAACCGAGGTTCCGGTGGCTTTTTTGAATCTGTCCGAAAGAGTGCGCAGGCTTACGGAATATTTATCGGAGAGCTCGGAAGGTGAGTAAAATTTCTCGGGATTGGTGTGAAAATCCCTTATTATCCGGCTTATCATGGCATCCCTGGGATGCAGCTTGGTTGCGTGAATGTCTGCGAGAGCGATAAGAAGCTGATCCAGCAAAACCTGCATTTTGAGCTGCCTGCCGGGGATTGAATTGTCCCAGTAATGCTCGATGATCCTTTTGATATATCTGAGTACGTTTTCGCTTGCACTGCAGTCGGTCAGGTGGCTCAAACGCAGGATTTCCGGGGCATCCGAGGGCGCGGCATGCGTTGCCGGCGCACTATCGCCATCCAGTGCGGTAAAATGTATAAAGACATTTCTCATGTCTTTTGAGCACTTCTTTGTGCTGTAATGGTGCCGTCCGGGCACGAGGAGAAGTGCGCAGTCCGGACCGACATCGAAGCATACATCATCCTCCCAAATCTCCCAGCTCCCCTGCTGCATATAGAGGAGGTCGTATTCATCCATCACCCTGTCGGGGTGGTATATTCCCTCTTTACTGTAATTGTAATTGCACAAAGTTACCTGTCTTCTTCTGGAGGCATCAAGTGTAAGTTCTTCGTAATCACCCATAAAATAAGCCCTTTCAGCGTTTCATAAAGTATGATTTGATATAATCTGCTCTAAATATATGCCTAATTATACATGCAATTTCATTCTTTGTCCATTCTATATATGCATTCATGGTGCTATATTGAAATCACATACAGCGCGTAGGTGCGCACAATATGATCCATAAGAGGGTGCGCAAAGGTGAATGCAGACCAACGCGGTACAGTAATATTTTATGGGAGGTAAACATGAGGAGAAGAATATTTGCCGGCAGGACTTTGGCGGCAGTAATGGCAGGGTGCCTTATGATCTCGGGTTTTGCGGGATGTACGGGCACAGGCGGGGCGCAGGCTTCGCAGAGCGGTTCGTCGGCGAGCGCTTCGCAGTCGAATGCAGATTCGGACAGTGAGAACTCGGGAGGCTTTGGATCGACAATTAATGAAATCGAGGAGCTTGATATGAGCAATCTTTTATCGTTTGAACTGAGCGAGGTAGTGCAGGAGGATGAGTACTGTGAAAACGCACTTTCCCTTGAAATAGCATATCTTACTTCGCTTGATGCGGACAGGCTGCTGGCGGGATTTCGAGAGACGGCCGGGCTTGATATGAAGGGCGCAAATCGTTACGGCGGATGGGAGAATTCTCTTATCGGTGGTCACACGATGGGACATTATCTTTCGGCTCTCGCGCAGGCCTATGCGAATGCGGGAACGAGCGGCGAAGATAAAGAAAAGCTCGGAGAAATAATCGATTATACCTGCGGCGCACTGCTTGAGTGCCAGGAGAATTCCAAGGGTAAAGAGGGCTTTATTTTCGGAGCTACGATCCTTGATGAGAACAATGTTGAGCTGCAGTTTGACAATGTTGAGAGCAACAAGACCAATATCACAACGCAGGCGTGGGTGCCCTGGTACACGATGCATAAAATCCTTGCCGGCCTTATCGAAGTATATGAGCTAAACGGCAATGAGGATGCGCTTACGGTTGCGAAAGGCCTTGGAAAATGGGTTTATGAGCGCTCATCGACCTGGACTCAAAATGTGAACAAGATTGTTTTATCAATTGAATACGGCGGAATGAATGATGCTCTGTATGAACTTTACGCGATAACGGGTGAAGATGAATATGCCATTGCCGGCAGTCACTTCGATGAGGATTTTCTGTATAAAAGAGTCGCAAACGGGCTTGAAAATGCGCTTAACGATCTCCATGCCAATACCACGATCCCCAAATTCATCGGTGCGCTGAACAAATATATTGCCACGAACGGTAAAGTGATCGGCGGAGAGACGGTTGACGCGAGTGCATATCTTGAGTATGCAAAGGCTTTCTGGGATATGGTTGTCGAGAGGCATACCTATGTGACCGGCGCAAACAGCGAGTGGGAGCACTTTGGCAAGGATTACATTCTGGATGCGGAGAGGACCAATTGCAATAACGAGACCTGCAATGTCTACAATATGCTTAAGCTCAGCCGTATGCTCTATGAGGTAACGGGTGATGCGAAATATATGGACTATTACGAGAACGCCTTTATTAACAGTATTTTATCGTCGCAGAATCCGGAGAGCGGAATGACAACATATTTCCAGCCGATGGCGACGGGATATTTTAAAGTATACAGCACGGCCGAGAACAGCTTCTGGTGCTGTACCGGCTCGGGAATGGAGAATTTTACCAAGATTAATGACAGCATCTATTTCCATAAGGATGATACTCTGTATGTGAATATGTATTTTACATCCGAGGTAAAATGGGAAGATGCGGGTATAACCCTTAAGCAGGAGGCAAATATCCCGAACAGCGATGTGGTCAGATTCACGATAAGCGGTGCGGATGTGGACGGAAATATCGCATTCAGACTGCCTTCGTGGCTTAGTGACGAGGCTGCTCTTAAGGTTAACGGCAATGATGTTTCATACTCTGAAGTTTCCGGATATGCAGTGATTTCAGACCTTAAGGATGGGGATGTGATCGAGCTTACGCTTCCGATGGAGGTTAAGGCTTATTCGCTTCCCGATGATGAGTCTGCGATTGCTTTTAAATACGGGCCCATGGTGCTCAGTGCCGATCTTGGATGTGAGGATGAGAAGACCACAACCACCGGCGTTTCGGTAACGATCCCTGCGTTGAAGATCGTAGAGAGCGAGGAAATCGTGCTTCCTGATGGCGTGAGCCGCGAGGATCTTATGGAAAATGCGAATGATTATTTTACGATCACGGACAGCGAGGGCGCAATGGCGTTTGCGCTAGGCGGAAGCGATCTTGTGTATAATATTCATTATCTGAGATATAAAGAAAGATACGGAGTGTACTTTTATTTTAAGACGCAGGAAGAAATCGATGCCAAAGAGTCTGCCAAGAAGAGAAGTGAGGACACCGTTGTTGACACGGTTCAGCCGGGTTACGGACAATACGAGAGCGACGAACTTCACAATATGACGGACGGCGGCAGCGTTGGCGTGACGAATGACGGTACATACAGGTATGCTTCCGAGGGCGGATATTTTACATATATGATGGCTGTTGATGAGGAAGGAGATAATTATCTCTCCCTTACGCTAAGGGCCGAGGATAACGGCAAGTCGCTTCTTATTAAATCCGGTGACACGGTGCTTTTTGAGGATGTACTTGATTATATCGGGCTTGACGAGGAGTACGAGCTCAGGGTTTACATTCCGGTTGAAGTTAAGGAGAGTGCTGTGAGCGTAAGCGCAAACGGCGAGAATCATAAGGTGATCCCGGTTACTTTCTCCGGAACAGATGGTGCAGAGTCTGCGAGAATATGTAATTTTGTATATATGCTGAGCGTGGTTAAACTCTATACGCCCGATCCGGCCGTTGCTTATTTTGTGGACTGCGGCGATTATGATGTGACGACGGTTTCTGAAGGTGATGCTTTTGGTGTGTTTAATTCGGTAACGGAGCAGATCTATGGCTATGACCCTGTAACCGGTATGAAATGGGGCCTTATCGACGATGCGAACGATATGTACGGCGGTTCTGCCAACAATGATGCGCTCTATACCGCGCATACCTGGGCATATGAATTCAATGATTCGGACGGACTTAGTAAGACAGCGTCCAACAGATATACCAAGAATCAGTATGAGGACGGCATAACACCGAGGTATCTTGATTATGCCTTTGAGCTTGAGGATGGAGAATATACGGTTGAAATAGGCTTCTCGAATCCTTGGAACTGCTCTAATATGCACGATGTATATGCAAATATAGGCACGGATAACGAGCAGGTACTTGCTACCGGTTATAATGTAAGCAAGGGCGCACTTACCGCTAAGGTTACGGTTAAGGGCGGAAAGCTTACTCTGAACTTCCGTAATGCTACTTCAAGCGGCCTTGCCATAAACGTATCTTATATTAAAATAACTTTCTGATATCATGTGAGTATGCCGGTACTTTAGGTGCCGGCATTTATCACAAATTAAGAGACCGCCGCAATAATGCGACGGCCTCTTGGGTTATGGTAAAGAGAAAAGTTTAGGCAAATTAGTTCACTTCATCGTAGAATAGCTTAACGATGATGTTCTGGTTATAATCTCCGAAGTCCGATCCGAAGAGAGTCATACCACCACAGTTGGCGGTGTCCTTGGGAACTTCGAATTTGAAATTGATTATACTGTTGTAGTCGAGATTAAGGTCGTTAATCGTGGTATTGGATATCTTGTTGGTACCATCGATAAAGGTTCCTTCGGTGTTGATTATCAGTGTCTTGAGCAGACCGTACTGATTAAGAAGGGGCGGCCACCAGTGAGGCGAAAGCATTCCTTTACGTGCACCGTAATCTCCGGGGCTTATCCACTTGCCGAGGGAGATGTCATTGATATAGAAATATATATCGCTCGGATAATCCTCGTTAACTTCGGGGCATTCCGATGAAATCTCAAAGGATATCTGCAATTCTGCGAGTCTCTGACCGGCTTTAAGTCTGTTGGGAAGGGAATATACGATGCTTCCCCATCCGATCCAGAGAACGCCTGCATCGAATCGCTCGGGATAAGAGAAGGTTCTGGGATCGTCGAGCTCACCGATTATGGTATCTGCGGTTGAAAGTCCACAGGTGGGGTGAGGATCGATGTAAGAGAAGTGCCCTACCTTGATATCATCCTGATATGAAGGCTTAATGTCTCCGGCGTGATCCTGTGTCATCTCTATAAAAAGCTTATGGCATGTGGGTTTGATGATCTTCATTATCCCATGCTTGCCTGAAGTGACCTGGACCGTTACAAGCCCTGCTTCTTCAAGTTTGCCCACATGAAGGGATATTGCACTGTTGGTGAGGGAAAGTGCTGTGGCAAGGTCGTTCATGCTCATATCCTTACGATATATGAGCTCCATTATCTTAAGCCTAGCGGGTGTGCTAAGCGCTTTGAATACATTTTCAGCTTCATCTAATGAGTGAAAATATAACATATCCTTGCTTTTACCTCATTCCTGTCTTCGGTTTGAGTCAAATGTTTCACAAATGACTTAAATCTTTCTGTGATGAGTATATACTACGAAAATAAATCCGTCAAGCAGAAATGGTTTTCGTGAAAATGCACAAAATTTGCGGTCGTTTTTTGACAACAATATGTGAAAAATGTGTTGAAATTTTGAACGGGTTGGTATAAATTATAAATATATTAATTTAAAAGCGAAAAGGTCAAGCAATGACTTAAACAAACTAAAATATGTTTACCCTCTACTTAATAAAGTGGTTAATTTTTAAAAAGTTTAGCTGTCGTTGCGGGATTTTTATTTTAAAGAAAACAGGAGAACGAAGAGTATGCAGAAGCTTTTTATCAACCCCAAGCACCAGTTAGGACACATCAATCCGGAGATTCAGGGACATTTCTCAGAGCATCTCGGAAGATGTATATATGAAGGGATCTTTGTCAAAGAAGATTCGGGTATCCCCAATGTCAACGGAATGAGAAAGGATGTAGTTGCAGCGCTTAAGGAAATGCAGATTCCCGTTCTCAGATGGCCCGGTGGATGCTTTGCCGATGAATATCATTGGAAGGACGGCATCGGACCCAAGGAAACACGTAAGAAGATGATCAATACCCACTGGGGCGGTGTTACCGAGGATAACAGCTTTGGTACGCACGAGTTCATGGAACTTTGCAAGCAGCTCGGCTGTAAGACATATATTAACGGTAATGTCGGAAGCGGAACCGTTCAGGAAATGAGCGAATGGGTTGAATATATGACATTTGAAGGCGTTTCTCCTATGGCGGATCTTCGTAAGGCTAATGGTCACGAGGAGCCTTGGAGAGTTGATTATTTTGGAGTAGGTAATGAAAACTGGGGCTGCGGTGGTAATATGACTCCCGAGTATTACGCTAATCTCTATAGGAGATATCAGACTTATGTTCGTACTTACAATCACGAGCGTCCTATCAAGAAGATTTGTGGCGGCCCCAATATAGATGATTACAACTGGACAACGGGCGTTTGCGATGTATGCTTCAGAGCTCCCGAGTTCCTTCACGGATTTATGGACGGATTATCGATCCACTATTACACACATCCAGAAGGATGGGAAATCAAGGGCAGCGCTCTCGACTTCGATGAGAAGGTTTGGTACAAGACCTTAAGCAAGACACTTTATATAGAAGATCTTATCAATCATCACGGTGCGATCCTCGACAAGTATGACAAGCAGCACAAAGTCGGATTTGTCGTAGACGAGTGGGGAACCTGGTACACATGCGAGCCCGGAACCAATCCCGGATTCTTATATCAGCAGAACACCATCAGAGATGCACTTGTTGCAGGTATCAATCTTAATATCTTCAATAAGCATTGCGACAGAGTGATGATGGCCAATATCGCGCAGATGGTTAACGTGCTTCAGGCGGTTATCCTTACAGACGGCGACAAGATGATCCTCACACCTACATATCATGTATTCAATATGTACAAGCATCATCAGGATGCAGAGCTTCTTGAGAGTTATGTAGAGTCTGAGAAGATCGGACTTGAAGATCAGTTTATGGTTCCTTCGCTTAATGAATCCGTTTCAATAGCTAAGGACGGCAAGATCCACATCACACTTAACAACCTCTCCGCTGACAGAGATTACGAAATCGAGGGTATTTTAACGGATACATCCGTAGCATCGGTTAAGGGAGAGATCGTAACGGGTGATATGCATGATCATAACACCTTTGAGGATCCCGAGAAGGTTAAAACGGTAGCATTTGACGGATGCAAGATCGTTGACAACAAGCTTGTATTCACAATTCCCGCTTGCAGCGTTCTTCACCTTGAAGTAACGACGGACTGATAGATTTGTAGGAGGCTTCGTTATTTATGAGACGTAACATTATCAAGAGAATTGCATATTCTGCTCTTGCCACGGTCATGGTAGCACAGATTGCGTCTGTTCCGGCTATGGCTGACGGAGATGATGCGACTGCCGATTCCGCACAGGATGAAGTGGTTGCCGCTGATTCTTCGATAGAACAGGTATCAACAGAGAGACTTACAACCAATTATTCACTGGTGTCAGCAGAATATAAGTCAAAGGTATATTCCGGAAGCGACGTAGTTATCAATATCGAGGATTCAATATCTTCGGACACGTCATCCAAGCTTACAAGCGATAATTATGATTATACCAACAAGGTAGCTAATGTTACCGTTGGAGACACCATAAAGCTTACGGCCTATGTTCCCGAGACAGCGCAGTATCTGATCGGTTTTGACTATTTATCATATGATAATTCAATTCTTCCGATAGAGATGTCTTTTATGGTTGACGGAGAATTTCCTTTCTATGAGGCTCGTAACATTAACTTTGAGACAACCTGGATCACCACCGGAGAAGCAAGCTATGACAGATACGGTAACGAGATCGTTACACTTCCCGAGAAGAAGATTCAGTGGGAATACAAAGAATTATCCGATGCCAGCTATCGTTACAGTGCACCTCTTCTCGTAGAACTTACCGAAGGGACTCATGAATTTGAGATGACCGTAAGCGAGGGTTCTTACCTCATCGGTAATCTCACGCTTACAGCGCCTACAGAGATCCCTGAATACACAGGCTCCGAGACGGCAAGCGGCGACAATCTTATAACCATTGAAACTGAATATTTTACCGAGAGAAACGATTCTTCGATTCATGCGACTTGTGAATATGACTCGGCAGTCAGCAAACTTTCTTCTACAACGACTATTCTTAATACGGTGGATCAGGATTCTTTTGATACTGCCGGACAGAAGATAACATATGAATTCTATGTTGAGAGTGCAGGATATTATAATTTTGCACTCAACTATCGCCAGGGTGATAAGAACGGATTTCCCGTTTTTATAAATTACGAGATTGACGGTGTTGTTCCCAACAGCGAATTTTACAATTATCCGATGACACATACTACCAAGTATGTTACTTCAACGCTTACGGATGATGACGGAAATAAGCTCAGCGTTTATCTTGAAGAAGGACTTCACACGATTTCGATGACCATCTCCAATGATTATTTAAGATATGCTCTTGAGGCTGTTGACAGAATCATGAGCGAGATCAACGATCTGTCGCTTGAGGTTACCAAGATTGCAGGTACTAATAAGGATAAATACCGTGATTTAAGACTTACAAGATATATACCTGATGTACAGGAGACTCTGTACGGATGGGTTGATGAACTTAATGAACTTGTTGAGAAAGCCTGTGTATATGTAGGAACCACCAATCCCAAGGATGTTGCAGCATTCGGATATCTTCTCATTGCTGCCAAGCAGCTTAAGACACTCGGCGATGAGCCCAATGAACTTATTTACAGAGTGGCGGAGCTTGCAACCAGCGTTAACTCTGTTAATACACAGATCGCCAATTTCGTAGATATCATTTCAGCCAACAGCATTGCAATTGACAGAATATATGTATATCAGGAGGGAGCTTCTCTTCCCAAGAAGCTCAACTTCCTTCAGACTTCATGGATGTCGATCCAGAGATTCTTCAATTCATTCTTTGGTGAGTCTTACTCGACAAGCAACATTAATGAAGATCACATTCAGGTATGGGTTAACAGACCGAGACAGTATGTTGAGATCATTCAAAAGATGATCGATGATGAGTTTACACCGGCAACGGGCATTGAAGTAGACTTGTCAATTATGACGGATGCCAACAAGCTTGTTCTTGCAAACGCATCCGGTGATACACCGGATATTGCAACAGGTATCAACTATTCGATTCCTTTCGAGCTTGGTATAAGAGGTGCTCTTGTGGATCTCACCAAGTTTGATAATTATAAAGAAGTATTCGGAAGATATTCAGATGGTTTACTTGTTCCTTCAGTAATTGGAGACGGCTTCTATTCGCTTCCCGAGACGATGAACTTCTATGTAATGTTCTACAGAACCGATACACTTGATAAACTCGGGCTTGAGCCGCCCAACACAATAGATGAACTTATCGCAATTCTTCCGGATCTGCAGATGAGAGGTCTTAATGTATTTTATCCGACGGCAGCAATGACTGCGATGCGTAACTTCCACGGAACAACGCCTCTTATCTTCCAGAATGGAGGAAGCTTATACGGAGATACGGCGCTTGACATCACAATAGATTCGGAAGAATCGGTTGAAGGCTTTACACAACTCACAGAACTCTTCACACTTTACAATCTTCCGGTTGATGTGCCTAACTTCTACCAGCATTTTAGAAACGGTGATCTTTGCATAGGTATTGCGGACTTCAATTCATACAACCTTATTCTTAATGCCGCACCCGAGATCGCCAATTCATGGAGTATAGCTCTTATACCCGGTGTTGAAGACGAAGAGACCGGTGAGATCCTCAGATATATCTCAGGTGGTGCAGAGAGCTCGGTAATGTTCGCATCAACAGAGGAGCGTGAGCAGAAAGCCTGGGAGTTCCTTGACTGGTGGTCATCCGCAGAGGTTCAGGCTGAATTCGGACAGATGCTTCAGATCATGTACGGCGATGAATATATTTGGCCTACGGCAAACCTTGAAGCTTTCGCAAATCTTCCTTTCCCTACCAAGGATAAGGAGATCATCATAGAGCAGGCCTCATACATCCTTGAGGCACCAAGACTTCTTGGCTCATATATGATGGAGCGAGAAGTAAGTAACGCGTTTAATGATATCGTTGTTAACGGTGAAAATCTCAGATCCAGAATGGACGAAATAGTAAAAGTAGTTACAAGAGAGACGCTTCGAAAACTTGAAGAATTCGGATATGTGGATTCCGAAGGAAATGTGATCAAGGAATACGAGACACCTAATGTGGAAAAAGTAAGAGAGATACTTAATCGTTAGTAACCAAGAATCAGTACGTTATAAAGAGGGACACCAAAATGGCCAAGAACGGAATTGTTAAATCAAATAAACACGTAGGTAGAAGAAGTCACTCTAACAAGAACGGATATGTTTTTGTTGCACCTTACGCAATACTTTTCTCGATATTCATACTTGCACCTGTTGTTATTGCGATCGGACTTTCGTTTACCAACTTCAACACTATTGAGACTCCCAAATTTGTCGGACTTCTCAATTACATCAACCTGATTACCAGTGATGATACTTTCATGAAATATGTGCTTCCTAATACCGTAAAGTACGCACTCATAGTCGGTGTAGGAGGTTATGTGCTTTCCTTCCTCCTTGCGTGGGCTCTTGCGAACCTCACCAAAGGTCCGAGAACAATATTCGCACTTATCCTTTATTCTCCTACGATGACCACCGGTATTGCGATGTCAGTACTTTGGAAGATCATGTTTACCGGAGATCAGACCGGTTACATCAACAGCTGGCTTATGAATATAGGAGTTATTGATGAGCCTATCATCTGGCTTACAAATTCCACATTTCTTCTTCCTATAGTAATCGGAATCGGACTCTGGAGCAGTATGGGTGTCGGCTTCCTTGCGATCCTCGCAGGTCTCATCAATGTAGATGAGGAAATATACGAAGCAGCCGCTATAGACGGAGTTAAGAACAGATTCCAGGAAATGATCTATATAACGATACCAAGCATGAAGCCTCAGATGCTTTTTGCAGCGGTTCTTCAGATAGTAGGTGCTTTCCAGAACGGTACGATCAGTACACTCCTGGCAGGTAATCCCACACCGGGTTATGCGGCACAGCTCATAGTAAACCACATCGAAGATTACGGTTTCATACGATATGAGATGGGTTATGCGGCAGCGATTTCGGTTGTGCTTTTGCTCATAGTTCAGATTTTCTCCGGTGTAGCTACTAAGCTGTTCAGTGAGAAGGATTGATAGGAGGTAGGTATGGCAGCATATAAAGGTCACAGAATGAACCCTGATAAATTCGAAAAGGGTCAGATAAAATTATACATATTGGTTATCCCTTTGGTGCTTATTACGGGACTTCCGATCGTATTCATCATTTTCCACGCATTTAAGCCAATGGAAGAATTGTTCGCATTCCCGCCGAAGTTTATAACACTTCATCCGACACTTGATAACTTCAGACAATTGTTCAAGGCGTCGAGGTCGGCCGGAATACCGCTGAGCAGGTACGTATTCAACAGTATAATCATAACGGTTGCCGTGGTATTCGGATCACTCCTGTTCTCAACAATGGCGGCCTACTCATTATCAAAGCTCAAATACAAGGGCAGACTTACAATGCTCAAGATCAATGAGTTGGCACTTATGTTCGTAGCGGTTGCGGTTATGATCCCCCGTTATCTCATCATCAACAAGCTTGGTCTTGTAGATAACCTTTGGGCTCAGATCCTTCCTCTTATTCCTCTTCCCGTATCACTGTTCCTGATAAAACAGTTTACGGACCAGGTCCCGGATTCGCTGATAGAAGCGGCGTATATGGACGGAGCCAAAGAGTGGCAGATATATCTGAAGATAATCATCCCGATGATCAAGCCGGCTATCGCAACAGCGGCAATCCTGGTATTCCAGCAGGTATGGACAAACCTGGAAGCATCGAACTATTACATCAACCAGGATGGACTTAAGACTTTAGCATTTTATATGAACACGCTGACCAGTGTTTCGACAACCAATACCGTTGCCGGACAAGGAATGGCAGCAGCGGCTTCGCTGATAATGTTCGTGCCGAACTTGGTACTCTTCTGTATCCTTCAGAAGAACGTTATGAACACAATGGCACATTCAGGAATCAAGTAAAATATAAGGTGGCACCATGAAAAAGAAAAACTCGTATCTAAAAAGAATAGCGTTGGTACTTGGCATTGCGGGAATGGTAGCACCCATCTTTATGTTGAACAATGTTGAGACGGTAAGCGCAGATGCTCCGTACGAGACCTACACGGTTGACGGATATGGCGATGTTACCAAGACTCAGACAGCATACCTTCCTGATGAAACAATTACCAAAATCGAAGAAGAAGCTCTTAATGCTCCGACGGATTTTACAATACTCGACGATGGGTATATGTACATTCTTGACAGTGGAAACAAGAGAGTGATTAAGGCGAATACCGAGTCGGAATTTCTTGGATCTTTCGGTGAAGACGTACTCGTTAATCCCAAGGGTATATATGTAACCGAGGATCACATCTGCTACGTGGCCGACAGGGATGCACGTGCAATATTCGTATTTGACGAAGACGGCAAACTCATACAGACATATACCAGGCCTGAGGAGGCTATGTACGGTGAAACGATGGATTTCCTTCCGCTCAAGATAGTTGTTAACTCTTCCGGAACAATGTATGTGATCTGCGAGTCCAATACCAACGGTATTGTTCAGATCTCTCCGGTAGACGGCGGGACATTCCTCGGATACTTCGGTACCAATGCGACAAGCGCTTCGCTTTGGAATATCATCTGGCGTTCGGTACTTTCCGATGCACAGCGTGCGAAGATGATAAGCAATATACCTTCAACGCCCGATAATTTGGCAATCGACTCAAAGGGTGTCATTTATACCGTAACAAGAGGTGAGGACGATGACTCCTTAAAGAGACTCAACATTGCCGGTGTCAACATGATCGACCCTTCCATTACTGACGATGTGGCGATCGCAGTTGCGGTAGGTAATCACGACAACGTGTTTGTAGCTTCTCAGAACGGTTATATTTACGAATACAATAACGAAGGAGATCTCCTCTTTGTATACGGTGGTGCCGATGACGGACAGGCAAGAATCGGTCTTTCAACCAAGGTTGAGGCTATTCAGGTCGGCGCTGACGATAAAATATATGTCCTCGATTCCGACAAGAATCAGATTCAGGTATACGCACCTACCGAATTTACGGATTACCTTCATAACGCACTTTACCTCTTCTCAAAGGGTAGATATGAGGAAAGCAAATCTCCTCTTACTCAGGTCCTTGAGATGAATAACCTTTACGATTATGCCAACATGGCAATGGGTAAAGCACTTTACAAGGAAGAGGATTACGAAGGTGCACTCAAGTACGCAAGACTTTCCAAGGATCTGGATGGTTACTCGGATGCTTTCTGGGAGATCCGTAACGATTGGCTCAAGAAGAACCTTTCGACCCTGATAATAGTCGTAGTAGCGGTTATCATAGTAATTGTTGTTCTTGTAAAGGTCGACAAGAAAAAGAACATCTTTGCAAAGCCTAAATCACTGCTTAAGAAGATCGGTGATGTGAAGATAATAAGCGAACTTAAATATGCATTTTATTTTATAAAGCATCCTGTCAATGCTTGTTATGAGATAAAATATCACGACAGGGTTTCGATCGCCAGCTCAAATATAATTGTTGTAATATTTATGATCTTCTTCGTTATCAACAAGTATTTCTGCGGATTCCTTACCAAGACAGTAAGGGAAGGTGAATACAATGTAATAAGCGATATCGGAATGATACTTATCGTACTTTTCGTTGTTGTAGCCTGCAACTACCTTATGTGCTCCATCAACGACGGCGAAGGTAAATTAAAACATATCTACTGCACATTCATTTACAGCGCGGTTCCTTATCTTTTGATCTTACCGATCGTATTCCTCTTATCTCATGTGGTAACAAACAACGAGATGTTCTTCATCCAGTTTGCTAACCTGCTTGCATACACCTGGGTCGCTGTGCTTGAAGTGATCTCGATCAAAGAGATCAACGATTATAACTTCAAGGAAACGGTTAAGATCATTTTACTTACGGTATTCACGATACTGATCGTTGCACTGCTTGCATTCATCATTTACGTACTTTGGTCACAGGTTATCGATTTCGTGAAGAGTTTATTCGGAGAGGCGGTGTACAGAATTGGCAACTAGATGGATTAAACCGATTTATAAAATAGCAGCAAGCGTGGCTATGGTTACGGTATTAGCCGGAAGCGTTGTGGGCTGTGGATCGTCCGGATCGATCAAAGAAGTTGAGAACGCTGTATCGCTCGACGCTGTACAGGTTGTAGCACAGAAGAGCTACACTTCCAATCCCAACGCCGGAGCAAAGAGTGACATTAACGGACACGCATTTGTTGCGGAATCATCCAATTACAACCTCTATATGAATGAGGAAGACCTCTCGGTAGTGGTTGAAGATAAGAACACCGGAGCATTCATGGAATCATCTATAAGCTACGATGATGAGCAGAGTAACTATCTTTGGCTCGCAGCTATGAAGTCCGCGATCGTAATCACTTACATAAGCGGTAACGATGATACCAAACAGGCTGATCTTATCAACGATAACGTGAACAAAGAGATCACTTATACAGAATACGGTTTCACTGCGAAGCTTTACTGGACCAAGTACCAGTTCGGACTCACACTTGAAGTCAGCATAACGGACGACGGACTTCTTGCAAGAATACCGGATGAGTCGATCATCGAAAACAGCGAGACATATTACATCGGAACCATTTCGATATATCCTTTTATGGGAACCTCGTATCTTGACGACAAAGAAGGCTACATGCTCGTTCCCGACGGAAACGGAGCGCTTATCTACCTCAATGATAAGGAAGGTGCTTATTCGGTAGGCTTCTCGGGAACTATTTACGGAACCGATACAGGTTTTAAAGAGAGCAGCGTAGAGACGCTTCTCTGGGACAAATACAAGATGCTTACCAGTTCGGAGAGAGTAATTGCTCCCGTATTTGGAATCGCTCATACAGACGATAAAATAGCCTTCCTCGGGATCGTTGAAGAGGGCTCGATGAGAGCAACGATCGAAGTTCATCCCAACGGAGCATTCGTTAATTACAACAGAGCGTTTGCCAAGTTTGTTCTTCGTAAGAATTACACACAGCCTACCAGTAACAACTCGACATCAGGTTCACTTCATATAACCGAAGCGGAGAGAAGCCATTCAAATCTTGCTGTAAGATTTGTGTTCCTTTCGGATGATGATGCGAACTACACCGGAATGGCTGTGGCTTACAGGAACTACCTTATCAAGATCGGAGAACTCACCGTTGCCGAAGATACTTCTTACAATACAAGACTTGATTTCCTCGGAACAGAGAGAGAAACATTCCTTATCGGAACAAGACGTGTTGTAATGACATCGGTTGATGATATCAGAGAGATTTATTCGGAACTTGAAGCATCCGGCGTACAGGATATTTTATCGGTGTACAAGGGATGGCAGAGCGGAGGATTATACAATCTCCCGATAAGCAAATATAAAGCTGACAGCGGAATAGGCGGAACGGGTGAGCTTACCGATCTCATTAAAGACGCTGCAGCGGATGGAATTGATCTGTATCTGTATGATGATGCACTTAGGATCAATCCGGATACGCACAATTCAACATTTAACGTAGCAAAGCAGATCAATAAGAGAAGATATGTTGAGAAGACATATTCGAAAGTATATGACGAGTTCCTTTACCTTATTCCTTTAAGAAGCGATTACGCGCTCGATAAACTTGTTAAGAGTTATACTTCAAAGGGCGTAAATAATCTCGCACTTGCCGGGATCACATCGAATATTTTCTCTTACACATATAACGGAGAGGCTTTCACAAGATATGAAGAAGGCAATGACATTATAAATGTTGTTGACGAAGTTGCACAGAGTACTAACCTTGTGCTTGAACAGCCCAATGCTTATCTGTGGCACGATGCAAAAGCATTCCTTGATATGCCTTTATACACATCCAGTTACATTGTAGAGGATGAGAGCATTCCTTTCCTTTCGCTCGTGCTTAAGGGAGTAATGCCGGTATATTCCGATTACGTTAATTTCGAAGCTAATAAGACCGAGTTCTTCCTCAAGATGGTAGAGACCGGAACATATCCTTCATTCTATCTTACAAAGGAAAGTTCGGAACTCCTTATTAACACGAATTCGAGTGATATATACAGTTCTCAGTACAGTATTTACAAAGATATGATAATTGAGTATGCTGAGCAACTCAGTGCTGTCAATGAGAAAACGGCCGGAGCATTCATAACTGCTCACGAGATAATGAGTAACGGAGTAAGAGTGGTAACCTACGATAACGGGGTTAAGATTTACGTTAACTACAGTGAGAGCGAGCAGAGTGTGGACGGAGTTACCATAGAAGCAATGTCTTATGAGGTACGATAATGGGCGCTAACAAAAAACCAAAAAAAGAAAAAATCAAATTAGGAAAGCTTGAGAAGCGCGAAGCACGAATGGGATATGTGTTCATCGCACCGTGGATCATCGGAGTGCTGCTTTTCCTCCTTATACCGCTTGGCCAGTCATTTTATTACATGTGGTATAAAATCAGGATCACGCCTCTCGGATACAACTTCCAGTGGGTGGGAACCGGCAATTTTACTTCGATATGGATTGAGGATCCGGAATTCCCGCAGCAGTTGCTGACATATGTATGGCAGACAGTACTTGAAGTTCCGATCATTACGGTATTCTCGTTGATAATCGCGTTGATGCTGAATGACAAGATTAAGCTTAAGGGCTTCTTCAGACTTGTATTCTTCCTCCCGGTTATCATCGTCAGTGGACCTGTTATGAACATGCTCGTAGGCGAGAATGTAGCAACCATCCCCGTACTTAATGTACAGTCGGTTCAGAACGCATTGGATATTATTTTCCCGACATCGTTTGCGACAAGCATAGCCGAGCTCTTCTCGAACATGATCACGATACTGTGGTACTCGGGAGTACAGATACTGATATTCCTGTCGGCACTGCAAAAGATAGATCCATCGATGTACGAAGCGGCGAAGATCGACGGTGGTTCAGGATGGGAATGTTTCTGGAAGATAACACTTCCTACGATCAAACCGATGATACTTCTCAACGCAGTATATACAGTAATCTTCTTATCAAGCAACGAGCAGAACGAGCTTATCAACATGATCAAGACATCGATGTTCCTTGCTACGAATGAGAAGGGTGGATATGGATATGCATCAGCCATGGCGTGGATGTATGCCATAGTAATAAGTCTCATAGTCCTGTTGTTCTTCCTGTTACTCGGATCGAAGAAGGATGTTTACGACAGACAGGTTGCCAAGTTCAAGAGGCAGCAAAAGAGAGAAATAAGACGCCAGAACGCTATAATAAGGAGGCAGGATCGTCATGCAAGACAACTCGAAAAAGAACGCAGTCGCAAAAACTACAAGTCCTACGACGGCAGCAGCGACTACTAAGAATCCGATTGTTAAATCTGTCTCCAATTATTTCAGACAGAAGAAAGACAAGAGACTTGCGCGTAAGCAGATCAGAGCCGCAAGAAGAAGAGAATACGAAGGACTTTCGTTTGGAAAGAAGCTTAAGAAAATATTCTCACGCGAGAAGATCCACAAATTCCTCTTTGGCTCCAAGGAACGCAACGGTTTCCTCAAGATGGTTCTCATATACGGACTGCTCATATGTATAGGTTTCGTATATCTGTTTCCGCTCCTCAACATGATAAGCACCAGCTTCATGAACATGGACGACCTTCTTGATACATCGGTAAAATGGATACCCAGTTCATTTTATCTCCAGAACTATATCGATGCAGCCAAGTCAATGGACTTCTGGGTAAGCTTTGCAAAAGGCTTTGTAATTGCCGGAGCTCCCACACTTTGTAACATCGTGATCTGTATGGTAGTTGGTTACGGATTTGCAAGATATGAATTTAAGGGCAAGAAAATACTCATGGTAGTACTTATCTTCTCTTACATTCTTCCGAGCCAGGTAACCATGATACCCAAGTTCGTACTATACAACAATATGGGTATACTCGGAACCTTATGGACCTTCATCCTTCCCGCACTTTTCGGAAACGGACTTAACGCACCTATCTTCATACTGATCTTCTATCAGTTCTTTAAGCAGGTGCCCAAGGTACTTATGGAGGCAGCGGCGATTGACGGCGCGGGACATTTTAAAGCATTCTTCAGAATTGCTGTTCCGTCCGCGGTACCGGCGATCATAACGGTTCTCCTCTTCTCGTTCGTTTGGTATTGGAATGAGTCATACCTTACCGAATTGTATGTACAGGGACTTCAGGCGAATCCGTTCTGGTCCAACCTCGTTGTACAGCTCAAGAACTTTGATACATCGTTTTCGACAAGGGCAACAACGGGTGATGTGGCAACCTCACTCAGTGAGTCGGTTAGAATGGCCGCAACCACACTTAGTATTTTACCTTTACTTATCGCTTACTTCATCCTTCAGAGATTCTTCGTCGAGAGTATCGACCGAAGCGGTATCACGGGTGAGTAAAATATAATCTATGGTCGAGACCCTTAAGATACATAAGGGATCACATATAAGACAAAGGAGGACAAAAATGAAAAAAACGTTCAAGAGAGTTCTTGCCGGATTGATTGCGGTAGCTACCATGGGTACGCTTGTAGCATGTAACGGCGGCGGGGGCTCACAAGGCGGATCGAGCGCAGGGCCGTCAGGTCAGGTTGACGAGAACGGTGTTACATTGGATAACATCACTCTTACCTACTGGCACTACGAAGATCCCACAACAATGGAGCTTATGGCAGCTAAGTTTACAGAGCTCTATCCCAACATCACTGTTGAGGTTAAGCAGATCTCTGATATGAGTGCCGATCTCTCCGCTGCAGCTGCAGCCGGAACATTCCCGGATGTATTCTCCGGAACAGATTCTGATACAGCTCTTTCAAATCAGTACTGGGCTGATATCACCAAATATGTTGAGGAAGATCCCGAGACAGCAGAACTTATGGCGACTGTTGAAGAGTATGGTATCGGTAAGTTTGATACTTCCGTAAGATTTGCAATGCCTACTTACTTCCAGCCCAGCGCGATCTTCATAGATCGTAACGTAATTGACAGACTTGGTCTTACAATGCCCGATACAGACTGGACATGGGATGAAATGATCCAGCTTATCAAGGATGCGACTGTGGATGACAGAAGCGGTATGAAGACTTATGGACTTGGTTACTATAACAGACTTGATTCACTCTATGGAATTGCTGCTTGTTCTTCAGCAGAGAGAGCTATCAAGGGTGAGTTTGGTTTCAACGGTACAGATTTCGACCTTAGCTATTGGGCAGTTGGTGAGCAGCAGTTCTCCGATCTTAAGCTCGGTGGATATGTAGCTCCTCAGCAGGATTCACAGGCTATGGAAGACTGGTCAGGTGACTATAGTACATGGTTTGGTGCAACAGGTCACGTAGCAGTATTTTCTGAAGGTTTCTGGACATACATGAACCTTTGGGGTGTTGAAGGATATCAGGAACAGTACGGTCTTGACATCGTTCCTTATGTAACTCCTAACGTAGTAGACGAGAAGGAGCATAACATCATTTCTACAATGTTTCTTGGTGGTGTATCTACATCTTGTAAGTATCCTTATGAGGCATATCTCCTCCTTAAGTTTATGGGATGGGGCATTGACGGATGGAAGGCAAGACTTGAGATCTACAGCGATCCTGCGAACGTTAACGCTGCAAATGTAGCTCTTAAGAACTCTAATATGCCCGTTCCTATGACACTTAATGAGGAAATCTGGGCCGGATACAAGGCTCTCTTCCCTGAATATGAGAACGGTGATACAGAGAAGATCCAGTACTGGGATGATTACTTTGCATCAATTACCAGACCTACTCCTTATGGTTGGTACAGCATTGCAGGTTACTGGAACTTCTGCGACAGCTACTTCAATAAGATCGGTATTCATGATCTTTGTGACAATGGTACAGCACACGCTGCTGACTATGTTGACGAAGCAACAGAGCAGGCTAACTACTATCATGCAATGGGTATGATCTCATACTTCGGACCTGACGGATATAACATCCTTTCAGAAGATGAGCTTGCTCAGTATCAGGCAGTAATTGATAACTTCGGTAAATAATCCGAATGTTTAATAAGCCGATAATGCAAATGCTTTAAGTATTTTATCATGGGGCCGATGCCCCGGTCCCATGACTAAAATAGAGTTTTTCATTAAAAAATATGGAGGATAATTATGAAAAAAAGAATTATCAGCGCAGCACTTTGCGCAGCTCTTGTAGTAGGTGCTTTTACAGCATGTACCGGCAAAAGCTCAAGCAGCGCAGCTTCAAGCTCAAGTGCAGCAGAATCTTCTTCTTCTGTAGCAGAAGAAGAGACAACCACAGAAGCAGAAGCTTCTGCAATTCCCGAAGCTATCTATTACAATTCTTGTGATGAAGCTAACGGCGGTGCAGGTATCCAGATCGTAGATCAGGATACGGCAGCACATACACTTACTCCCAATGAGAGCAAGGAAATTGTATTCATCCCCGGCGTTAAGGGTGAGTCAATCTACTGTGATGGTGTAAGAGGATTTAAGCTTTCTGATTTCAATGGTCTTGAAGGCGATACCTACACGATCTCATTTTGGATGTATCAGACAAGAAGTGCACAGTTTATGCCTGCTGTTCAGGTTGGTAACCCCGTTTACAATGCAGCTGATGGCGTAGAGCACTGGATCAACTTCACATGGGCAGATGATGACGGTGACGGAACACTTCAGTTCCCTCATATCTGGACATATGATTCAACAGTTGGTGACAGAACAATGTCATATGCTAGCACAACCGATACATCAATCGGTAAGTGGACTAACGTAACACTCGTAGTAGACGAGAACTTTGTAAGAGCAGATGGACTTATTGCAGCTACAGTATATATAGACGGTGTTGTTGCTCAGGGTAAGGAAGGCGACCTCGAGGTAGGTATCTATCCCGGAATTATGGCTACATCAGACAATTTTGATTTCCTTCTCGGCGTAAACTACTGGGATGCAGTATGTAAGGGTGCTTACGATGAGATCTATGTATTTGATAAGGCACTTACAGCTGATGAAGCAAAGGCACTTTATGAAGCAGGCGATCCTACCGTTAAATATGAGCCTCCTGTAAGAACTGTCGAAGTAAAGGTTAACGAGGATGCTATCACACATCTCGGAAGCACGGATCTTAACAATGAGTATGGTTCTACTTATTCAGATCCTATCGCTTTAACTGAGAATGCTCTTAAAGAGATCCAGCTTTTCAACTACTCTTCAGGTAAGAACTCATTAGATAACTATTCACTTGTATTTACGGCTTCCGAAGATCCTACAGATGTACTTTTCACTCTTAATGCAGATTGTACAGCTACCGATAAGGACGGAAATGAAGTTGCCGATCTTGATTCTTCATGGTCATGGGGTAACTGGAATACATGGGAAGAGTCAGTAATGGTAGAAGCAGACGTTGAAATTATCATCGACAGAGACGGAAATAATTTCAAGGTTACACAGGCTGCAACAGATATCAATGCAGCAGCTAATACCTCTACAACCAATTTCACAATTGATGCTGAGAATATCTACTTGTACATCACCTGCCAGAACTCATATGTTGAGCTCCTTAAGGTTGATGACGGTGTAAGAATCACTCCTGATCCTAATGCTATCGCAACGATCGGTGATACCAACTGGACAGCCGGTTGGTGGGCTGAATTCTCTAAGTCATGGGCTATCAATGATGGCGAGACCAAGACTGTTAAGCTTAACAACTATGGTTCAAAGGGCTCTAATAACTGGGAGAACTACTGTATCTGTTTCACTAATACAGAAACTGTAGAAGTATCAACAGCAAAGTCTGTTAACATCGATAAGCTGCCTAAAGCTTTAGATGAAAACGGTATCGGTTATGAAGGATATGAAGAGTACGCTGTAATGAGATCAGACAAGTATGCATGGGGCTGGGGCGATGATACAGCATTCTCTTACACATGTGAAGGTGATGATTGGGATTGGGCTACATGGAAGTCTGCAATGAGAGATGCTGATGTAACTCTTACAATCACAAGAAACGGTGATACGATCGTTGTTGATGAGACAACTATCGGCAGAGATGGTAACACCTATGCACACAAGACTACTCTTACTTCAAGACTCACTTCAGCAGATCCTTGCTACTTCTTCTTCGTAAATGAGAAGTCATATGTTGAGATTCTTTCAGTAGAGTAATTACAACACAATTATTAACGATAATCAGTGGCTTTATGCGCTCCGGGTTGCGACGAAAGCTTCCCGGAGCGCTTATATTTAAAAGCGCCGGAGGCAAGGCACATGCCGCTTAATATGATTGTTGCCGGGTACATATTATCTAATGTGTACCTGACAATGATGATATTGAAACAATCGTTCATCAGAATTATAAAATGATAATCAATAGGAGCGTGTCACTATGGCAGAGAGACCTAGAAACGGTAAATTAACACCCTATAATAATGCTTTTATAGAGCAGAGAGCGGATCCGTATGTATACAGACATACGGACGGCAAGTATTATTTTACGGCATCCGTGCCCGCTTACGATAAAATAATCCTTCGCTGCGCAGACAGCCTTGAGGGCCTTAGAACCGCAGAGGAGAAGGTTATCTGGGTTAAGCATGAGAGCGGAGAGATGAGCAAGCATATCTGGGCTCCCGAGATACATTATATTATGGGCAAGTGGGTAATATATTTTGCAGGATCGAAGGTTGATGATATATGGAGACTTCGCCCCTATACACTTGAGTGCACCGGAAACGATCCTATGACGGATGAATGGGTTGAGCGCGGAATGATGAAAAGAAGCGATGACGACATATACTCATTCGAGGCATTTTCACTTGATTCCACAGTGTTTGAGCACAAGGGAGATTGGTATTTTATATGGGCGGAAAAGGTTAGCGTGGGTATCCAGATTTCCAACCTTTATATCGCTAAAATGGAGACCCCTTTTAAGCTTGCGACTGCGCAGCTGCTCTTTACAACGCCTGATTATGACTGGGAAAGAGTTGCGATATGGGTTAATGAAGGCCCGGCGGTTATAAAGCATGACGGAAAGATTTTTGTGACATATTCCGCAAGTGCAACAGGTGAGTGTTACTGCGTCGGAATGCTCAGCATTGACGAGGATGCCGATATTCTTGATCCGAGAGCCTGGAAGAAGGAAAGATATCCCGTACTTAAGAGTGACCGCGAAAAGGGCTTCTACGGTCCCGGACACAATAGCTTTACAAAACTTCCGGACGGAAGAGATGTATGCGTGTTCCATGCAAGAACCTATCTTGAGATCGAAGGCGATCCACTTTACGATCCCAATCGTCACGCATTCGCAATGGAAGTAAAATGGGATGATAAGGGATATCCCGTATTTGACTACACAAATATGCTTTATCAGGGGAGATAAAATGGACTTATCGAAGAGCAGCAGAGAGATTGATCTACATGATATTCAAATAACCGACAGTTTCTGGAACGGTAAAATGGAACTTATCAGAAAGACCGTTATCCCTTATCAGTGGGATATCCTGAATGATAAGGTGCCTGAGGCTGTTCCGAGCTATTGCATGCATAATTTTAAAGTAGCAGGCAGGATGAATAAAGAGAAGAGAGACAAGGGGGACGCATATGTAGCACCCACCTACACTTTTCGCGGTTTTGAGAGTCTGCCCAAGGACCCGAAGAATCCCAAGGACGATGAATTCTACGGCTTTGTGTTTCAGGACAGTGATTTCTCTAAATGGATCGAAGCGGTCGGCTATTCACTTATCAATCATCCGGATCCGGAGCTTGAGAAGGTCGCTGACGAGGCCATAGACATCGTATGCGACGCTCAGCTTGATAACGGATATCTTGATACCTATTACATCATAAACGGTATGGATAAAGCTTTTACGAATCTTAGAGACCATCATGAGCTTTACTGTTTCGGGCATCTTACCGAAGGCGCGGTAAGTTACTATAAAGCAACCGGCAAGAGAAAACTTCTCGATGCGGCTTGCAGATTTGCAGATTATATCGATTCATATTTCGGACCTGAAGAAGGTAAGTGCAAAGGTTATCCCGGACATGAGATCGCCGAGATGGCGCTTGTCAGACTGTATGAAGTAACAGGCAATAAGAAATATCTTGATCTCTCGGCCTTTTTCCTTGATGAAAGAGGCAGGAAACCTTATTACTACGATAAAGAATTCAATATAGAGAACAGAAAAGAAGGCGAGCTTGATTATTATTATCTTCAGGCACATCTGCCTGTAAGAGAGCAGTCGCAGGCAACGGGACATGCCGTAAGAGCGGTATATCTCTATAGCGGTATGGCCGATATGGCAAGGCTTTCCGGCGATGACTCCATGTACGAGGCATGTTTAAGGCTGTGGAACAGCATTACCAATGAACAGATGTATATAACGGGAGGGATCGGCTCTACGGTACTCGGAGAAGCATTTTCCTATCCCTTTGACCTTCCCAACGATTCGGCATATGCTGAGACCTGTGCATCCATCGGGCTTATTTTCTTTGCGATAAGAATGCTCCAAATCAAGCCCGATTCAAAGTATGCCGATGTTATGGAGCTTGCACTATATAATACCGTTCTTAGCGGGATGTCGGCGGATGGCAAGAGCTTTTTCTATGTCAATCCTCTTGAGGCAAATCCCAAGGCTTCACTGCTTGATGAGCGTAAGCGCCATGTTAAGACAACAAGACAGAAGTGGTTTGGCTGTGCATGCTGTCCTCCCAATCTTGCAAGACTTATCAGTTCACTCGGAAGATATGCATATACGGTTTCCGATGATACTTTGTTTGTTCACCTGTATATAGGCGGAGTTATATCAACTACGATAAGCGGGAGCGATGTTGAGGTCACCGTAACAAGTGATGTTCCAAACAGTGGTAATGTAGGTCTCTCGCTCAAATGCGACCACGAATTCGAAGGAACACTCGCTCTCAGGATTCCCGGCTGGGCCGGAGGGAGCTATCGAGATCCGGTTATCGATGGAATGAATACCAGACGCGAAGACGGATATCTGTATATTACGGGTAAATTTCGAAACGGATATTCAATTAAACTTGATTTTCGTATGGAGCCGAGAGTTATCGAAGCCGACAGCCGCGTAAGAGAGGACGAGGGCAAGGTTGCACTTTTGAGGGGTCCTGTAGTCTATTGCCTGGAGGAGGTCGATAACGGCAAAGATCTTCATCTTCTCAGGATGCGCGTGGAAAAGGGCTTTGAAGAGGTTCATTCGATGCTGAACGGCATGCAGACAGTTATTTTAAAATGCTATGGAAAGCGCAGGATCCCCTTCGACGGAAGCATGAACGACACTTCCAAATCCGGACTGTATCACACATACACAAAGCCGCAGTATAAGGATGTGACACTCAAATTCATTCCTTATTTTGAATGGGCCAACAGAGGCGAAGGTGAGATGAGTGTGTACATAGCGCCGGCAACCTAAGGCACAGCCGATGATAAATGAGTATGGAAGAAAAAGAATTAAGGATCTGTAAAAAATGTCTGCTTCGCGAATACGATGAACAGGCATATAAAGAAACTCTTGAGGAATACATAATCAAGATTGGCAACGCAAGGGTTTCGGATGAAGAATATTCAAGAAGAATGGATATTTGTAAGCAGTGCGATCTGCTTAATATGGGCACTTGCGGGGCATGCGGATGTTATGTGGAGCTTCGTGGGGCCGCACAAAACGGACATTGTCCGAGAAAGAAGTGGTAATTATGAAAAAGAAAATTACATCAATTGTATTGGCAGCGGTTATGGGACTTTCCGTTATATCTCTTGCCGGATGTACGGGTAATACTTCCTCATCCGGTAGTTCCGAAAGCTCATCCGATGCAGATGCTTCATCGACCGTTGTTAATGATGACACACTTGGTGGGGCAAGCTTTGCGGACAGTAAGCAAAACGTAACTGTCAAACTCTCTACTGACAAGACCGAATATGCTGCAGGCGAGAAGGTTAAGTACAATCTCATAATCGAGAATGACAGAACAACCTGGAACGCCGATAGTGTAACGATCTCGAGTATTACCTACGATCCTCTTGTATCCGAGAGTCAGCTTCCCGCGAATATTTTATCTTCGATAGCTGCGGGCAGCAGGTACGAGTATACAGGCGTTTTGAGCGATGATGCAGCATCGGCATACTCGGGAGAAGCAGCCAAGGATGCGAGCGAGGGTAAAGTATACAACGGAACAAGCCTTATAAATATTGCTCCCTATGTTAAATTCAAATACAATGGTGAAGACGTTCTCCTTCGTTTTACAATGCAGGTGACGATGAATCAGGAGAAACTTCGTTATACCAAGGATCAGGTAGTTGTTTCAACCGATACATGCTGCCATGATCCCAGTATTTTCAAGGATAAGGACGGAACCTATTATATCTTCGGTACGCATATGACCTGCTCCAAGACAACGGATCTTATCAACTGGACCAATCTTGATAATGCTTACAGATCAAGCTATGACGAGGAGACCAGGAATCTTATAAGAGCTTATAATGATGATGAATCTTCCGGTTCATGGTATTCATATCTGTGGGCACCGGATATAATCTACAATGAAGCAATGGGCAAATACTGTATGTACCTCAGTGCCAACGGAGATTACTGGCAGTCAAATATCGTGCTTCTTACAGCCGATGAAGTGATGGGACCTTATGAGTATGCCGGAACGGTTGTATACGGCGGATTTACAAGTGATCTGTACGACCAGACGGATGTTGAGAAGGTAACGGGCGAGAGCACGATTCCAGACAGATATGTGACAAACGGCGTTGCCAACAGAAAGTGGGGCGATAAGTGGCCCAACTGTATCGATCCTTGTGTATTTTATGATGAAGAAGGTAAGCTCTGGATGAGCTACGGTTCATGGTCGGGCGGAATCTTTATGCTTGAGCTTGATGAGAACACAGGTCTCAGAGATTACGATGTGACATATGCGACCGACGAGCACAGCGATGCTTACTTCGGAACCAAGATCGCGGGCGGCTGGTATGTATCAGGCGAGGCTTCATATATCCAGCATATCGGAGATTATTATTATCTCTTTATCTCATACGGCAACCTTGAGGCTAAGGGCGGATACAACGTAAGAGTATTCAGAAGCGAGAGCCCCGACGGACCTTATGTTGACGAGCTCGGAACCAGCGCGATCTTTGATAAACTTCTGCAGAATTTCAATGCGCGTATCGGGGTGAGACTTTTTGGCGGATATAAGTGGAGATTCTTCTCGGTGGGAGAAGTTGCTCAGGGACATAACTCGGCATTTGTTGATGATGACGGCAAGGCATATATTGTATTCCATACAAGAACCACCGATGGAACCGAAGGTCACCATGTAAAGGTACACCAGCTCTTCGTAAATGAGGACGGATGGCTTGTTGCGGCGCCTTTTGCATATGGCGGTGAGACGCTTAAGGAAGACGGATATTCCGCAGAGGAATATGTCGGTGATTACGAAGTGATGATCCACATGCTTGATATCGATTACGCTAATCTCGAGACCACACTTTCCAATGTTATCAGCCTTAACGAGGACGGAACCGTCAGCGGATATTACACCGGAACATGGGAGAGTAAGGACGGCACTGCATATATCACTCTCAAGATCAACAACGAAGAATATCACTGCGTAGCCCTCAAAATGTGCATGGAAGGCAGCAATATCGAGACCATGGTATTTACCGGTCTTGGCCTGTCAAGTCAGTTCACTATCTGGGGAAGCAGGATGATCACCGAGTAAGTATGATGTATATGAAATCGGGTTTTAGATTTAACGAACACAACAGAGATACCAATCCAAGATTTGAATCACATGATCCGGGTATGATGTGGGATCCGGCATCAGGCAAATATTATTCCTTTTGCACGGATTCCTATATCACATCCAAGAGAGAACAAGGCGTTCCGATCAGAGTGAGCGATGATCTTGTGGATTTTAGATATGCGGGCACCGCGCTGTCTGAGGCAGCGATCAAAGAGGCGTCTTATAACGGAGAGGGGATGTCCCCTGTTCCGGGGTTTTGGGCACCTTTTACAGAGTACAGTGGCGGCAAATATCGTATGTATTATTCTGCGACCAAGGCCTTTGGAACGGATGAGTCCAAGATCTGGCTTGCTGTTTCCGATAAAATAGAAGGCCCTTATGAGAATGTGGGCGTTGTGGTTGACAGCAGGGATCAGGCTTTTAAGGAGAAACCCAATGCTATAGATCCGCATATAGTGGACACTCCCGAAGGCGACAAATATCTTATTTACGGATCGTTCTTCGGCGGTATATATGCCAAAAAGCTTAATCCTGTGACGGGAATGTCTGCTGACAACAATCCGAGAAATTTTGGAACGAGGCTCGCATATAAGCCTGAGGATTCCTATATCGACGGACCTGAAGGACCTGCGGTAATATATAATCCTGATACCGGGAAGTATTATCTTTTCTTCTCATACGGATGGCTCGGCGACGATTATGATATAAGAGTCGGAATAAGCGACAATGTTCTCGGGCCCTATGTGGACAAGGACGGTGTGAGTCTTCTCGGAGACAGCCTTGGAACCAAGCTTGCCGGAAGCTACGAATTCACAAGGTACAGCAAGGAGCCCATGGGCAATAACGACCGTTCAACCTCCTCAAGAAAGGGCTTTGACGGAAAGCCGATGCCTGAATGGGAATACGGCGGATTTCGCGGACCCGGTCACGGAGTGCCATTTTATAATGTTCCCAGAAAGGATTATTTCTTCGTGCATCATGTAAGGGACGGCGCAATGCCACTCAGCCATTACAGCGAAAAAGAGCACAGGCGTACCTTCTTTATGCATTATATGATGATCAGGAGAATGCTTTTTATCGACGACTGGCCCGTTTTCTCGCCCGAGGATTATGCGGGTGAAGAGGCAGGATGCGACCTGTATAACGGCAACATTCAAGGCGGCGTGCTCTCAGGCGTAAGCGATGGATTCGAATGGGTCGTGTTTGATAACTGCAATAATGAATTAATTCGTGCATCCAAGGATGTTACGATGTATAATGTCAAAGGATATTTAATGGACGCTTACGATTTCGAGAATTCCAAGGAGTGTAAAGTGTTCACCGGATATACAGACGATAACAGAGCTGTATGGGGCAGGAGTATGTAGTAGGTGTGGTAAATTCCCTGCGGGAGGTATACTTTGAGCTTTAAGACCAAATTCTTAAAATGGATTCACAAGGGTGAGGATGACCGTTTCGGCCCCCTTGACCTTATCAAAGAGATTATTTTTTGCCTGCTTACAATGGCGGGGAGTGCGGTATGGATGATGCTTATACTGCTGATACTAAGCTTTATAATGGTCTCCACCGGCATCTTCAATATTAAATGGATGATCCCTGTGTCAATTGCAACGGGAATCGGAATGGGGATATTTTATGTGGTGCGAACCGTTATAAAATATCGTCGCAAATATAATCAAACGAGTTAAGTAAAAGCCGCGCTCCCTGCGCGGCTTTATTTCAGGCTCTTTCTGTAAGCGGACGGCGTCATGCCGTAGCGCTCCTGAAAAAGTTTGTAGAAGAAGCCCCTGTTGTTATAACCGACGCTTCTCGCGATCTCTTCGATGGTCATGTCGCTTGTTGAAAGCAGGTTCTCAGCCTGATCGAGGCGGCATTTCTGTATATAGGACGAGTATGTAAGTCCGGTATATTTCTTAATAAGTCTGTTAAAATAGTCCTCCTGGAAACTGAAATTAACCGAGAGGTCCCTTATAGTAACAGAAGCAAGATTACGCTTGATGTAGCTTATGACTTCTTCATAGATGATCCACTGCATATTACGTTTCTGCTGTCTGGAAAGTGCGAATTCATAATGGGTGCTGAGCTCGCGGAAAATACGAAGCAACAGGCCCTTCTTGATATGATATGATGCGAAATCGTTGATTATAAGCTCATTGGTAAGGGCTTTGAGCGCATTTTCAAGCACTGTACGCGCTTCGTCGTGAGGATGAAAAATAAGATACTGTTGCAAATCCTTCTGCTCGATGATAGCGGTCTGAAGGAAACTGATGATATTTTCCTTGGAAACGTTCTCATTCATAACCTCGGTAAACATATCATTGGCGATACCGAGGAAGAGAATGGTGCCGGTCCCTTCACCGAGAATATCCTGATGTATGCAGTTTTTATCGATAAGACAAAGGTCGCCTTTGTTGAAGACAACATCCTTACCGAGTATTTTCTGGCGGAAACTTCCCTCAACAACATATGTAAGTTCGATATAGTCGTGAGTGTGGAGTTGCGTACGTAGAGTCGGATTAAAATGCAAACTGTACGTAAACGATTTGGGTGAGGGCAGCATCGTAGAATGAAGAGTGTGACCTCTGTCGATATTCCAGCATATCGCAAAAATCCTGTCCTTGTCGATAAGAGGATACGTCTTAACGTCCATAACTACAGAGGAATATTCAGGCGTGATAAGCCTTGTGCCCATAGGATGGTTGGGAGCGAGGTTCTGTTCTGCCTTTCTTGTTATGTTGTTACACAGTTCGATCAGTCTCATACACAGATTATATTACAATATTTAAAATGTGACAACCGGAGACGTAAGCGACTCTAGGATAAACGCATCAATTTAAGGTTGACATTTACAAGTTTTTGTTGTATCGAC
>CAKZZH010000132.1 GCA_937885345.1 uncultured Lachnospiraceae bacterium
CTTGTTTGTTATGTCGTTTTGTTTTTCTTATCCGCTACCTCTTTGTTTCAAACTTATACTTCATCAGTTGTAGGCGTAGCACGTGAGTCCAAGAAAAGATCCTTATAACCATTTATAACATTATAATAGTTTTCACGTTCTAATATGCGCATTGCTCTCGATCCTTGAGACCCTTTCCCAATAACCATTCCTCTAGAACGCAATATATTAATTTGTTGACGATATGATTTATATACTTTCCCTGACATATTTCCTCCATAGAAGTAAAAAAGCCCCCGGACCCGAAGGACACCGGAGGACAAACTGGCGAATTTATACGTGTAGCCATTATAGCACTATGGCACATATTGTCAATAGCGAGTTGCATCAAATTCCCTTCACTCATATGCAAAACTAGTTTATTTATGCTTATATTTTATCAGAAAACCCTTAATTTTTCAATAGTTTTTACACAATCTTTAATCATCTTTAATGCCGCTATCTTTTTGATCTGCATGCTCGTCAATCCTAACATCGCTCATTATAGCATCACTCGCGCGCTGTGTTAACAGACGGAATTGCATTTTATACAGGACGAATTTATACCCTACATAAAATGCTGAATCTGTACCTAACAAAATGTTTGTTTATCACTGTCAACTATGATATAATGTGGTCGCAAAAATCATTTTAACGGAGGTTCTATTATGTTAGTTACAGCTAAAGATATGCTTGAAAAAGCCGTTGCCGGTAAGTATGCAGTCGGCCATTTCAACACCAATAACCTTGAGTGGACCAAAGCGATCCTTTCAACAGCTCAGGAGCTTAACTCCCCGGTTATCATTTCGTCTTCCGAAGGCGCAGGTAAGTATATGACAGGTTTTAAGACCGTAGCAGATATGGTTAAGGACGTCATCGACTCACTTGGCATCACTGTTCCCGTAGCACTTCACCTCGATCACGGTACATACGAAGGATGTATCAAGTGTGTTGAGGCAGGCTTCTCATCAATAATGTTTGACGGTTCCCATTATCCCATCGAGGAGAACGTTGCTAAGACAACAGAGCTCGTTAAGCTTGCTCATGATAACGGACTTTCTATCGAGGCAGAGGTTGGTGCCATCGGTGGTGAGGAAGACGGCGTTATCGGCATGGGTGAATGCGCAGATCCCAAGGAGTGTAAAATGATCGCCGATCTCGGTGTCGACTTCCTTGCAGCAGGTATCGGTAATATTCACGGTGTATACCCCGCTAACTGGCCCGGACTTTCATTTGAGACACTTGCAGCCGTTAAGGAGCAGGTTGGTGATCTTCCTCTCGTTCTTCACGGCGGTACAGGTATCCCCGATGATCAGATCAAGAAGGCAATCTCACTTGGCGTAGCCAAGATCAACGTTAATACCGAGTGCCAGCTCGTATTCGCTGAAGCAACACGTAAATACATCGAGGCAGGTAAGGACCTTGAAGGCAAGGGCTTCGATCCTCGTAAGCTTCTCGATCCCGGATACAAGGCAATCAAGGCAAAGGTTAAGGAGAAGATGGAACTCTTCGGTTCAGTTGGTAAAGCTTAATGAAGATTTTTAGAAACCGCCAGAAAGGCGATATAGTCAGACTTATAATTTTTATAGTTGCCGTATGTGGTTTTCTTGCTTCGGGAATCTATCTTGTCATTCGTTTTAAGAATGCACAAGATGCAACTTCACGTAACAGCAGTATCACGGATATTGTCATAGAGACCAAAGCACCTTCAAATGTTGCCGATAATGGCGACAATGCTGAAGATTTGCATTCCATTGAGATCAACGGTACCAAATACTACGGAATCAATGCGGCGTTAACCGTCAATATGGATGCACTTCGTGAGATCAATTCCGAAGCTGTAGGCTGGATACATGTGCCACAGTGCAATATCAGTTATCCCCTTGCACAGACAACGGATAACGACAAATACCTTGTAACGGACTTCTCGGGAAGCGAAAGTTACTCAGGCGCGATCTTCCTCGACAAGAGCAATGCACCGGATTTCTCCGGCGCCCATACCGTTATTTACGGGCATCATATGACAGACGGATCAATGTTTGCGAACCTTCTCAAATATGATGATGAGAGCTTTTACAAGGAGTGCGAAGAAGACAACAACAATTACATCTATATCTACAACGATTCCGGAGTTTTGGTATATGAGATCTTTTGCGTATGTGATGTTAATATCGACGACCATACGACCGCATTTTATCCGAACTTCTTTACCGGGCTCACCGAGGTCGATTATGCAGAGTATGTTAAAAGCCAGGCACTGTATGATATCGATGTGGATGTCGTAGAGGGTGACAGGATTCTGACGCTCTTTACATGTCAGGGAACTTCAGCCGAAAAGACAAGACATATGGTACACGCAAAATATCTGACAACACTTAATGATTAAGTAAGACTATATAACAGGCAGTGAGAGATGATCTCACTGCCTGTTTTATTATGCCATCTCGACTGCCTACTCACTCTGCTGGGGCTTGGGCTTAGCCTGTTTTTCAAGTTTTTTGTACATAAAAACGTCAGATGACTGATCAACCTTAAAAGTATCTGTCTTAGCATAAATGTCTGCTTCATTTTTGCGCTGAACGCTGATAAGAGCCGATTTATTCTTTCCGACCGTGATCGCTGCGGCAATAAGTCCGATAACTATTGCAATAACGATGATCACGATGATTGAACCAACTGTCCATTCAACAAGAATCATAATATGCACCTCCTAACCTGCTATGAATTTGATAAGAGCCAGAATTGCGCCTGCAATCGGTGTCACGATCAAGAACGTCTTAAAGAACATCTTCGTAATCTTGCCCTTATCCGACGGAAGGTTTCCGACAAATTTGCCGGTCTGTCCGTTCATAGCAAAGGTGTAAATCTCTCCCTGCCACTTGGTGGAAAGAAGGTACATGGGGTAAAGTGCATATTTGGCGGATCCGTCGGTAAACATTACCGAACTCTTCTCCGTATTAACCGTGTCATATCCGACAACAGTCGTCAAAAAGGCGTTCTCGGTGCTGACCGTAATTCTCTCGTTAGCTCTGGAAATGGTTTTTTCCTGATCCTCGTCATATTTGTCGGCAAGATATCCTGCAAGATAAGCCGTCTGGAAATTAACCGCTTCCGAGAAATCGTAAGGCTCCAAAGACTCCGACAGAGTATTGTCAAGCTTTGAGGACGCATCCACAGGCACCTTGGAAAATTCTATTGAACCGCTTCTGAATACGGAGTAATACTCCGTCTCGGTATAGCGGAAGTCATCATCCTCCCACTCTCTCTTCTTGGTAGCCTTGTAGCGTATGCTTGCATTAGCCTTGGCATCAAAGAGCCAGAAAGGCACGTAAACGGCCTTGATCTCTTCGATACGATTACCCTTGGTAAATGAATCGGGAAGAAGCTTTTTGCCCTTATAATGTTCTTTAAGCGAGTTCTTGGCAGCCTCCTTATCAAGCTTGAAAGGAATTACATAATCGGGCTTTAAGCTGCCCGTAAACTGTCCCATCATGACAATGGGATTATCGCAATAAGGACAGTTGGTCGCACCCATGTTGGCATCGCCCACGATCTCGCCACCGCAGGATTTGCAGACATAGACTCTCATGCCTTCAGTCTCGCCTTCCTGCCATTCACTGTTTGGTACATCGGTCCACTGCATATTGCTTTCGCCTTCGTTTTGCAACTGTTCATCCAGCGAAGAAAGGGTGGACATTTCAAATTCCGTATCGCAGTAAGGGCATTTTACCTTCTGTACGCCCGGATTAAATTCGAGAGCGCCGCCGCAACACGGGCATTTATATTCCTGCATATTACCTGCCATATATTATCTCCCTGTAAAATATCTGTATAGGGCCCCTGCTTAAACGCAGAGGCCCGTATGATCATAAAATATACTTAATTAAGCAAGAGACTTGCCACAGTTAGGACAGAATTTAGCTCCGGGGTTCTCAACCTTATTGCCGCAGTTAGGGCAGAAGGATGCTGCCGGTGCTGCAGGAGCGGCGGGTTTTTCATTACCGCATGAAGGACAGAACTTTCCGGTATTAACCGAACCGCATGTACATGTCCATGAATCGCCTGCAGGAGCTGCCTGCTGTGCGGCTGCCTGCTGTGCGGCTGCCTGCTGCCCGCCCATAGCAAAGAGGTTGGTAGCATTCATACCGCCGGCATTCATAGCCATTCCCATACCAACGAAGCCGTTCATAGCGCCGTTGGGGTTATTAGCGGCATCACGCATAGCATCTGTCTGAGCACCAACGAGCTGTGCTGCTGCCATATTCGGGTCGCGGTTGATCGCTGCTCTCTGAGCGTTCTTGATAAGTTGCTGATCCTCTTCGGTAAGAGTAATAGGATTAAGAGCAATACTTACAACAGAGAGACCACGAAGCTCAGCCCACTTCTTGGTAAGCTCCATATTCATATAATCGCAAAGCTCTGTGGTATGTCCGGGAAGTGCACTCGGTCTAACCTCAAGCTCTGAGATTCTTGCCATTGCAGGCTGAAGAGCGTTGATGAATTCCGTCTTAAGCTGCTCATCGATCTCGCTTCTTCTGTACTGATCCTCTACGTTTGCGCATACATTGGTATAGAAAAGAAGAGGGTTTGAAATCTTGTAAGAATATACGCCGGAGCATCTTACGGAAACATCGATATCAAGTCCGATGTTCTTGTCAACAACTCTGAAAGGGATCGGATTGGCGGTTCCGAATTTGTTCTCAAGGATCTCCTTGGTATTGAAATAATAAATTCTCTGATCCTTACCCGTATCACCACCGTAAGTGAACCTTCTGCCGATCGTCTTGAAAGTATCAAGGATCGACTGCCCGAGATTACCTGCGAAGATACTGGGCTCGGTTGATGTATCATAAGTAAATTCACCGGGCTCCGCACAAACTTCGACAATCTTACCCTGCTCTACGATTATCATACACTGACCGTCCGCAACGGCAATTCCCGAACCGTTTGAAATGATATTGTCATTTCCCTTGGTGTTCGATGTTCTTGATGTGGTTCTCTTCTCGCCCTTGGCAACAAGAACTTCCTTATCAAGAGACTCGCAGTAGAAAAACTCTTTCCACTGATCTGCAAATGTGCCTCCGATGGCACCTGCAATTGCTTTAATAAGTCCCATTTAAAAGACCTCCCTTAAATAATATGTTTCGGACCTTACTGTCCGTTAGAACTCTCCGAAGACGCTTTGCCGTCACGAGACGCATTCTCCCCCATCTCGTCGTACTTCTTGTAGAGAGCTTCAAGTTGATTCTCGAAATCTCTCTCGGCAAAGGTACCCACTCTCGGAACTGCCTGCTCGGCTTTCATCTCTTCCGTCTGTGCATCCTTATACAAGTCCGCATTGGTACTTGAATAGGGATTAACATCAGGTAAAGGCTTGGCCGAATATGGATTCTTATTCTCTTTCACAACCTCTTTCTTACTCCCAACATTTGCTGCGGCACCGATAATAAGCTGCCACACAAGTATAACCGTCATCCATATTATCAGGGCGATCATAAACCAGAGAATCGACAATCTCGGCGGTACAAAATGCAATATGAGTAGTATCCATGCCGGTATTGACCATCCCAGATTCAGAAGAAGATTGATACCATATACTATAAAAAAATTACCGGTAAAACTCGTTCTTCTCATACACATCACCCTTTAATAAAGGATTTTATAATAAAAGTACGATTAAAACATCATCATTTTTGAGGATAGGTAAACAGCACTACTGCACCGTGATCGTCTCATTACTATACATCGAGGTCAGATAAGCCTTGGCCATATTCATAAGATTCTCGTCGGGAATCATTACATAGTTCGGCGAATTGGGCATCGAATATGTACAAAGCGTGTCGCCTGCACCGCCGACCGTAAAGGAGCTGACCGACCATCCGCCAAGGCTGCCCATATCTACTTTACCGACGAATTCGCCCATCTCCTCTGAGGACATATTCGTTACCATCGAATCCGATATTGCCGCCACAACGCTTGTATAATTGAGCACCATATCGGTGGAGGCCATTTTCTTGATCATAGCCTGAATGACGGCCATCTGGTTCTTGCCTCTTTGTATATCGCCGCTCGGGAAGGAATGGCGCTCCCTCGCAAATCTGAGCGCAGCCGCACCATCAAGTGAGTTATAACCCTGTACATAATGATATTCATCCGCATAGAATTCATATTCAGAGTAGACATCCACTCCGCCGAGCTTATCGATAATGTCTATAAAGCCCGTAAAATTGATTTTAAAATAATAATTGATATCTATGCCATAGAGCATCTCCAGCGTGCCAACAGAACAGTCAACGCCCGCACATCCTGCATGTGTAAGCTTGTCCTTAAGGCCACTGCCGAGCGAAACCGTCGTGTCCACATAGAAATCTCTCGGTGTGTTAAGAAGCAGTATCTGCTGCGTATTAAAATTCACCACGCAAAGGATGTTAACATCGCTGTTACGGTTCTCCGCCGGAGATCCGTACACATCCACACCGCTGAAATAGAATGTATAAATCCCCGAAGAAGCAGGAGCCTCAGTATTCATCACATTATCCGATGCGCTGCCGGTTCCGTCACCTTCCGTAAGCTCATCTACGACTTTGTATTCATATACGACGACCGTATCAACCGTAAAATTCGGATAGGTCTCGGTAAGAAGCGTAATATAGCTTTCGTCTATGATCATGGCTCTTACCTCTCCCGAATAAAGTGCCCCCGCCGTCTCGATCATACCCGCATATTCGCTTGTTGTAAGGGTATATCCGCTCTCGGATACGTGCTTGATCGTCGCCGAAACACTCTCTTTTCCGACGTTCGATGGCGTGCCGATATTAACGGAGGCAAGAGAGGCAAGCGCCTCTTCATCCTTAAGTGAAGCCATCTCATCCGCAGATAAAACATATATGCCGACGGTTGAAATCTTGGTTGTATTGCCGGTTATTTTATCGATCGCGCTATAGGTCGCATTGACGTATATACAGCCGAATGCAAGTATGACGGACATTATTACGGAAATTATTTTACCGAAAATGCCCGAAACGAGCCAGCGCTGCATCAGAACAGCGATCAGAACTATAAGTACCAAAGCCACCGAAATCATTAGTTTGTATTTATCGGGGATTATCGGTACAAATCTCATAAATACTATAAAAACAACCGTAAGAATAAGCTGTATAAGCGCAAGGATATATCCCACCGTCCTTGCCGCTTTGCCTGCGTGATTGTCCCTTATTCCTGCCCCGGTATCTTCTCTGTAAGCCATCGTGTCTCCTTAAATCGCTGCGCGGCGCCCGGCGTTTCTGCGCCTTTGCGCGGCGATCATCTGATATATTTTGCTGCGTCGTCAAGAGCCGCCGCGATCACTTTATCCATATCGTAATATTTGTAGGTGCCGAGCCTTCCGCCAAATATCACATTATCAAGCGCATCCGCCTTCTCTTTGTATCTGAGGTAAAGTGCGCCGTTTCTGTCATCGTTGACCGGATAATAAGTTTCCATGCCCGGCTCCCATTCCCTGCTGTACTCCCTGGAAATAACGGTCTTCTCCTGCTTGCCGAACTCAAAATGTTTATGCTCGATGATCCTCGTATAAGGCACTTCGGCATCGGTATAATTGACAACCGCATTGCCCTGATAATTGTCCGTATCAATAACCTCTGTCTCAAAACTTACTGTTCTGTACTGGAGATGCCCGAATTCAAAGCCGAAGAATTCATCGATCATTCCGGTGTATACAATGCTCTTCGCAATATCGGGCTCCTTACCGATAAGCTCGTAATAATCCGTGGAAATCCTTACATCACTGCCTTCAAGAAGTTTCTCTATGATCCCGGTGTATCCGCCGATCGGAATTCCCTGATATCTGTCATTAAAATAATTATTGTCATACGTAAATCTGAGCGGAAGTCTCTTGATAATGAACGCCGGAAGATCCACGCACTCTCTGCCCCATTGCTTCTGCGTATAGCCCTTTATAAGTTTCTCATAGACATCACTGCCTACGAGCGAAAGCGCCTGCTCCTCAAGGTTTGCAGGCTCGCCGATCGAAAGCTCCTCAATCTGCTTTGCGATCCTCTCCCTGGCCTCGGCAGGTGTCCTAATCCCCCACATTTTAGAGAAGGTATTCATATTAAACGGCAGATTATACAATTCGTCCTTGTATATGGCGATCGGGCTGTTTATATAATTATTAAAATCCGCAAAAGCGTTAACATAGTCCCAAATCTTCTTGTCCGATGTATGGAAAATATGCGCGCCGTATTTATGGACATTGATTCCCTCAATCTCCTCTGTATAAATGTTTCCGCCGATATGGTCCCTCTTATCGATAACGAGGCATTTCCTGCCCTTCTTCGTGGCCTCATGCGCAAACACGCTGCCGTAAAGGCCCGCGCCTACAATAAGATAATCATACATTCACCGTTCCTCCTTTACATCCCGTGCACCATAAAATACATTATACCATACATTCCCTTCAGATAGCAAAAAAACGGGCATCTAAATACACATTATCGATCGGTCTGCCCGATAAAAATGCATATATGATGCCCGGAAATATGATTCCTGTAAATTAATCTACGCTGTAAGGAAGAAGAGCGATCTGTCTTGCTCTCTTGATAGCAACAGTGATCTCTCTCTGATGCTTAGCGCAAGTACCGGTAACTCTTCTGGGAAGGATTTTACCTCTCTCAGAGATATACTTCTTAAGCTTAGCTGCATCCTTATAATCGATGGTCTCCTGTGTATTGGCACAGAATACGCATACTTTCTTTCTTCTGCGGCCCATTCTTCTTCTGCCGCCCATATCGCCCTTAGCGTCTTTTGTATTAGTAGGCATTGCCTTGACCTCCTTAATTACATACTAGAAAGGTAATCCCTCATCAGTGATCGTGTCGGCAATATTGATAAAACCATCGCCTGCACCCTCGGAAGCGGGCTTGTCAACCGGAGCCGGGGAGCCGGCACTATAATTGCCGTTTGCCGATGAAGCATTCTTGCTCTCTGCAAATTCCTGTTCTTCAACCACAACCTCGGTAGTATAAACCTTCTGACCATCCTTATTGGTATAGCTTCCGGTCTGGATCCTTCCGGTGATCGCGATCTTGGTTCCCTTATGCAAATATTTCTCAGCAAACTCAGCGCCCTTGGAGAATACCACGCATCCTATAAAATCAGCGCTGTCCTCACTGTCGTTTCTCTTGAACCTTCTGTCAACCGCAATCGTATATCTTGCGATCGCCATCTGTTCTCCGCTTCCGTTTGTGGAATATCTAATCTCGGGATCCCTTGTAAGTCTTCCCATTAAAATGACTTTATTCATAACTTGCCTCCGTATCTGCGACCTGGTCGCAAATTGCTATTCTTCTACTCTAACGCACATGTTACGAAGAATACCATCCATGATACGTAACTGCGCATCAAGCTGTGGCGGACAAGTAGCTTCAGCATCGAAATTGATGAAATAATAGAAAGCTTCGCTCATCTTCTGAATCTCATAAGCAAGCTTCTTCTTGCCATCCTCCTTGACATCGATCTCGGCACCACCAAACTTGGTGATAAGCCCCTTAACCTTGTCAATGATAGATGTTCTGGCCTCATCTTCAATTGCTGCGCTTACAACAACTGTTAATTCGTACTTGTTCATCTGTACTGCACCTCCTTCTGGTCTTTGGCCCTCCCTCCGGCAGCATATCCGGCCCATACATAAAGCCGTTTCACCGCTTCTTGAAGAGCAAGGATTAATATATCACGAGATAAAATAATATCATACCGCCGATGATTCTGCAAGCGGTTTTTACATAAAATATTCCGGTCATTCCGGTTTAACAGTACAAATAATTTACATTCTGCTTTCTAAGAATTCGTTTATTTGTTTATCGGTAACGTCTTTAATGTCAAGTCCTTTAAGAAAAGCGGCATTCCATTCTACAATCTTGTCCATTGCAGTATTTATATTCCATACAGGTTTCCATCCAAAAACAGACTTTAATTTACTGCAATCCAATTTTAAAAATGTGGCCTCATGTGGTCCGCCATCATGTTTATTTATCCAGCCTGCCTTAGGTAAATCCGCTGTGTTGGAATTCCACTTGTCACAAAAAAGTTGAACCAAATCGCCGGTGGTCAGGCAGTCAGTATCATCAGGTCCAACGTTATAACTTCCTGCCAGAGAAGTGTTTAAATATTGCTCTTTTGCAATCATTAAATACACTATAATCGGTTCTAATACATGCTGATATGGTCTGGTCGAAAAAGGATTGCGTACTGTTATCTTATTTCCTGATTGTATGGACCTGATACAATCAGGTATTATTCTGTCGTTTGCAAAATCCCCGCCTCCTATAACATTTCCCGCCCGGCAAGTGCTTACGGCAGGTGCCGATAAGCCATATCTTTTTTCATATTCTTCATCGGTAAAAAAAGAGTGTATATAGCTGCTTGTTACTAACTCGGAACAGGATTTTGAATTACTATATGGATCAAATCCATTTAGTTCTTCATTCTCGCGGTAGCCCCAATTCCATTCTTTGTTTAAGTAAACTTTGTCTGTGGTGACATTAATAAATGAGCGAACACTAGGTGTCTGTCTTACTGCTTCACATATATTAACCGTTCCCATCACATTTGTTTCATATGTGTATACCGGGTTTCTATATGAATCTCGTACAATCGGTTGGGCCGCCATATGGATTACAATTTCAGGTTTTACTTCGCCCATTAAATGTATAAGTTGATTTAAATCCCTAATGTCACCGTTAATAGAGTTCATTTTAGAGGACAAATCCAACAACCCAAACAGATTGGGAGTAGTAGGTGCGGATAGTGCATAACCGGTTACATTTGCTCCGATATTCAACAAAACATTGCACATCCAAGACCCTTTAAACCCTGTGTGTCCGGTTATTAATACTTTTTTCCCTTTATAAAAATTTTTCACTATTCACCTCTTACTAACTGTTTTGAATTGCATCTATTATTGTTTTCCCCATATGGTCAAGCATTTTATCCGTCATTCCGGGGTATACTCCAACCCAAAATGTGTTATTCATTATGAATTCAGTATTTTCAAGTTCACCAACAACGCGATAGGCATCTGTATCCCTAATTGGATCAAAGCATGGATGCTTTATATAATTCCCCGCAAAAAGTAGCCTTGTTTGTATGTTTCGCTCCTCTAGATAATGTGTTACTTCATCTCGTTTTATACCTGATTCCGGTTTTATTGATATTAAGAATCCAAACCAGCTGGGCTCAGAATTAATGGCAGCTTTAGGCAAAATTATTTTATCGATTATGCTGCTGTTATCAAGAATATCAAAAAGATATTTCCAATTATGGCGACGTTTCTCAATAAAAGATGGAAACTTTTTTAATTGTTCAACGCCTACAGCTGCCTGTAAATCAGTTACTTTAAGATTGTATCCAAAGTGACTATAGACATACTTATGATCATAGCCTTTAGGTAATAACCCATATTGACCATCATATCTGTGCCCACAAAAATTGTCTCTTCCCGATGGACATATACAATCACGTCCCCAATCTCTGTACGAAAGAATCAACCTATGAAGCAAAGGATTATTCGTATACACGCAGCCCCCCTCTCCCATAGTCATATGATGTGGAGGATAAAATGATGACGTTCCAATATCGCCCCATGTACCGGTAAATCTTGTTTCTCCATCTATCGTATATTTGGTACCGAGTGCATCACAGTTATCTTCGATAAGCCATAATCCATTCTTATCGCAGAAAGTCTTAACTGACTTCAGATCAAAAGGATTGCCCAGTGTATGCGCAATCATTACAGCTTTTGTTTTTTTGCTAAGTGCGGCTTCAAGTAAACTTACATCTATGTTATACTGAGGCACGGTTACATCTACAAAAACGGGAATTGCCCCATACTGAATTACAGGTGTAACAGTAGTGGGGAATCCGGCCGCAACAGTAATAACTTCATCACCTTTTTTGATTTGCTTATCGCCAAGTTCCGGAGCGGTAAGTGACATAAAAGCAATTAAGTTAGCTGATGAACCTGAATTAACAAGGTGCGCATATTTTACACCAATCCATTTAGCAAACTCTCTCTCAAACTGATCGGCAAAACGTCCGGTAGTAAGCCAAAAATCCAGCACTGCATCTGTAAGAGATTGCATTTCTCTTTCATCATAGACTCTGCTGGCGTAACTGATTCTATCACCCGGTTTAAAGTCATCTTTAGATTCTTTTGGCTCTTTATATGTGTGATAAAAATCTGCAACTAATGATTTGATTTCCTCTCTTGCTTCTTCTTCGTTTTGCCACCTTTTCATATCAATTCCTTTCCGTTACTCAATCTCATAGGGGCCCTCTCGTATTCGGCGAATGTCATAAGAGCCAAATCCCTCTCTGAGTGGATAGCTACATTTTCATCTATGGGCCACTTTATTCCGATTGTAGTATCATCAAACCGAATTCCCGTATCCGTTTCTTTGTCATATTTTCCATCACATTGGTACATCATCAAGGTATCATCTTCTAATGCAACAAATCCGTGAGCAAATCCTCTAGGAATATAAACCGCTTTATGATTTGATGCACTTAACTCAGTGGAAACCCATTTTCTATATGTTGGGCTGTATGGTCTTAAGTCTACAATGACATCCCATGCTTTACCGGAAATAACCGTAACAAGCTTTGCTTGTGGGTTATTAATTTGAAAGTGTAAGCCCCTAATAACATTTTTTGCTGATTTAGAAATGAATGTTTCGTTTAATGAAAATTCAATCCCTGCCTCTAAAAAAATGTTTTTTTCAAATGATTTGGTAAAACCACCACGATTATCGTCTACAAAAAAGCAATCTATTATATAAGCGTCCTTTAAACTAATTTTGTTAAATTTAAATTCCATTATCGTTTTCCTTTTTTATCCAATCAATTGTCTTTCTTATTCCCTCAGAGAATGATACCTGTGGTTCAAATCCTGTGTCGTTTTTTACAGCATATATATCAAATTCATTATATGATAGTGATATTCCGTTAAAGGGCAGTTCTCCAAGACCTATCTCTATCTGTGGATTCACACAGTTTCGCATCTCTATCAGGTAATTTTTTAACGATTGAGGGTTCAAACTTCCTATGTAGTATGTGCGATTGGTAATTCCTCGTTCTCCTATATAATAAAAAGCTTTTGCTGCATCAGTGATATATATAAAATCATATAATTGATCGCCGGAAGAAAATGAACAACGCTCTCCATTAAGAAGTTTTCTTAAACTCGTATTTATCAACCTAGGACTTAACTCACCCGCGCCATAAATATTTGAAATGACGCCACGAATATAATTTATGCCAAACGAAGCTGCTATAGTTCTAGCCATATAATTCGCAGCTAATTTGGCACTACAATAAAGAGAGTTAATACCCGGTGAACTTTCTGTTTTCATTACAGCATCAATTTCGTATTCCATGACACTAGATGCAAAAACAAATGTCTTACAACCGATTTGTGCACACGCTCTTACTGCATCACATAAGTATTTAATGTTTTTGATCTGTACATCTTCATCAGCTCTTTTTGCCCCAGCGCTCCCCTCCCATGCAAAATGATAAAAAGCATCAGCCGTACGGGAATTTATCAAATCAGGCAAGGAAACATACTCCGACAAATCGCATACTACTATATCCATAACTCCATATTCTTTGAGGAGTTTTGACCTTTCATCATTTTTTCGTACAACTGCGATTACATCCATTCCTTGATCAACGAGTTCCCTACATACTGCACTTCCAACAAATCCGGTTGCTCCTGTTACAATCGCCCTTTTCACCTGGATTTACCCCCATACTTTCCATTCAGCTTTGTTTTCTCCCCAAAGTTTTTCTAATTTTTCTTTATCCCTAAGCGTATCCATACATTGCCAAAAGCCTTCGTGCTGATAAGACATCAATTGGCCTTTCTTAGCCAGATTCCAAAGAGGTTCACGCTCAAAAATGGTGTCATCACCGGATATTTCATCAAAAATCTCCGGTTGAAATACCATAAATCCGCAGTTAATCCAATTGCCATCATGAATGTTTTTTTCTCTGAATTCTAATACCTGTCCATCTACTATATCCAAATTTCCAAAACGGCTCTCCGGGCGAACAGAAGACATCGTACCGATTTTACCGTGTTTCTTATGGTATTCGACTAAAGTATTTATGTTGATATTTGACACACCATCACCATATGTCAACATAAATGGATTGTTCCCAATATATTTTTGTATACGTTTAATCCTTCCTCCGGTCATAGTATTCAATCCTGTGTCGACTATTGTAACTTTCCAAGCTTCTGTTTCATTGTCATGAACAGTAACCTTCCTGCCACCATCAACGAAATCATAGGTTAGATCACAATTGTGTAAAAAGTAATTATCAAAATATTCCTTGATAACATACTGCTTATATCCAGCACAAATGATAAATTCATTATATCCATAGAAATAGTAATGCTTCATAATATGCCAAAGAATGGGTTTTCCACCTATTTCAATCATAGGCTTAGGTTTTAAAAAGGACTCCTCCGAAATACGAGTACCGAATCCACCTGCCAAGATAACGACTTTCATCTTATTTCCTCCCTATCTTTTGATTATAAGTTTGCTACTATCGATTAAAAATGCATCTATCACTGCATTCGCTTTCTCTATCATTAATTTCAAAATTATTCATTACCGTATTGTGGATTTTTGAAGAATTGTCTATGCTTGTCCGTTACTGATTTGTATTTTGAGTTAGTACACCAGAAAACATACCTTCGTTTCCTAATAAATATACCCAATATGTACCTTCAAGTCAAGGATTTTGGTTACTGGAGAGTAATCCTGGAGAGTAATCAAATATTCCGGTTTAACGGATTAAAAAAAGAACTGCTCATATGAGCAATCCTTTTAATAAGAGGCGAGTGCCGGATTTGAACCGGCGATCAGGGTGTTGCAGACCCACGCCTTACCACTTGGCTAACTCGCCCGACAGCTTTTACATTATAGCAAGGCACTTTATGCAAGTCAAGGCTTTTTTGAGCGGCCATAAGCTTTTTTGAGCGGCCATAAGCTTATGATCACAGGAACGCCATCACGATATTGTTATCATACAGAAATGTCAGGAAAGGACTGGCGGCGATTTCCGTAAGCACGCGCGCAGGAAAAGGCGACGATGCAAACGCTGTGACAAGCACCATAAGGAACCATATCACAAGTAATGAAAGCACAAGGCCGACCACAAGCCCCAGAAAACGGTTAACGACTTTGATCGCGGGTATTTTACTTACGCCGCGAAGTATCAGGGCGACAATTGTGATCGCCAGGCTTATCACCAGGAAAACAGCAATGTATACAAGTGCATTAAATATAATATTGGTAACCGAGGTAACGATAAAAGAATTGTAGGATTCGGCGATTGTGGCAGTTGCGCTGTCTACCTGAAGCCGGAGTTTCTCTTTCATTCCGTCCGTAATGGGAAGATCGTCAAGATCGATCTGACTTGTCGAATCTTTGAGAAGCCCGAGTTCGCTTAGACTTCCCTGCGTTTTCTCTTCCACTGTCGTCTTCCAGTTGGTATTTGATTCAATAAAGGCGCTTGCCCTGGGCGCGAGCAGAACCGTTGCGACCATGATAACCGCAATGGATACAAGGGATATTACCATATTGATAACGCCCCTGAAATATCCCAGCACGCCGAACAAAAGAATAATCCCGATTACTATAATCAGTGTAAGACTCATTATTTAAGCTTGATCCTTTCTATCAGTGAAGGTGATGCATGCACATAATATTTGTCGCCGCTTTGAATGTCAAACGCTACGACATCGTCATCAAAAGTATACTCAAACACGGTATCTGCGGCCATATTAAGCATTTTAACGTCACTGTCGGCATACATATAGATATAGCTGTCCGTAAATCCGTAATGATCATACAAAAAGTCCGTCTCGTACTTCATTTCCTGCTGCCCTTTGGCATCGTACACCCTGATCACATAGTCGCCATCCTCGGGCATCGTCACAATACCGATATACTTGTCCGAATAAAATATCCTGTTGACCCTGTCCTCAAAATCAATCGTCTTAATCTCGGCAACATTTCTGCCGACACTGTATAATCTGAGCTGATTCTCGGATATTGATGCAGCCACGGCATCATTTATAAAATACACCGCCGGCACCAGCGCATCCGACGCAAAACCGCCGATAAGTTTCTGATTTACATCCTGCCCCGCACTTCCGAAATTGTAGAACACCACGCTTGAAGCAAGCTTGGTACCCTCGATGGTTACATACGAAACCATCATATAATCACCATCTTCGGAAATATCGATATTAATGGGTGTACCGGTCTGTGAAAGTACGACTTTGATATCGCTGACAGTGTTCCCCTCTTTGTCGAACATACGGATATAATCCGCCGTCGAATCCTCAAGAATTACCGCAGCCACACCGTTCGCGCTCACAACACCTTTAAGGATCGGAAGATTGGTACGGATCGATTTGCTGAAGCCGTCCACACCGACTATATACATATTCAGCCCGCCCTTATCATATGCAATAAAATAATTACCGCACATGTCCACAGCCGGCTCGGATATTTCAAAAGTAACATCCCACAAAGCATTACATGCGTTGTCATATGCAGAAGCGCCGTCACGGGTTATTTTAACGAAGCCGTCTCCAAATGAACGGATCACACTCTGACTGTCGGATGACAAAGTAATATGTCCGAGGGAAGTATATCCGCTAAATGAACTCTTGCGGGTAACCATAACCACGATAAGGACCGTGACAGCAAGAACAAGGATCACGATCAATATAGCATAACCGGTATGCTTTCTATGATTCCTGATCCTTGTATCATAATTGTCATCAGCCGTATCTTCAGGCTCTGTTTGATTTCTAATGTTGCGTTTTATATCAGACAAGCAAATTCCACTCCTGCTCTAATTAGGGATTTTGATCGTTGTTCCCGGAAGAAGGCTTGAGTCGGTAAGGCCGTTAAGTGCCATGATCTCCTGAACCTTGGCATGATCCTGCGTGCCGAAGAAGGTCTGACATATTCCGTAAAGTGTATCGCCGCTCTTAATGGTATATGTACGATATTCCACTTCGGTTGCAGGCTCCTCGGTTGTAGGCTCTTCTGTTGTAGGTTCTTCGGTTGCAGGCTCCTCTGTCGTAGGCTCTTCGGTGGTCGAATCCTCATCGGTTTCATCGTTACCGGTTGTCTCACCCGAATCCATCGTCGTCTCCTTCGAGCCATCGGTGGTTGAATTATCGGCTATCACATTCGTCGGATCAGTGGCAGAACTCTCACCGCCCGAAGTTGTGGGATTCTCACTGTCATATTTGTTTATAACGCTGACGCCTATAACAAGCACCGTCGTTAAAAGCAGTACGCTCAGAACATATACGATCGTAAGATGCCTCTTGGCAGCCGCACGGTCGCCTGAAGCACCCTTCTTGTCTTTCTTCTCGGTCTTAACCGGACGCACTTTACCGTCACTGATCCCAAGATAATTCTTCATAAAGCTGTTGCGCTCATAATAAATATCATAACCGTTAAGCGGCTTAAGCCACTCGTTCCGGTATTCGTAGAAGCGCTCGGCAACGGGATCCTTGGGATTCATATAATAAAATATCTGATCCGGATCTTCAAAATTATTCACATGATTCTGGACCATTATATCAAGGTTATCATTTCTTATAACGGAAGATGTGAGGAACCATCCGACAACTTCCATTCCCGCAAAGTTCATTGCAATCTGACCTTTGACAACCGACCATGTCTCTGATGTAAAAGCGATACCGTCCGTATATACCGCTGCATTCTCAATAAGCAGCGCTGCTCTGACCGCTATATTAATAATATCATCTTCCTTCTGAATGCAACCGAGAAGAACGCCTACTCTTCCTTCCTCGTCGGAAGCAATCCTGATATCATGAAGATAATTGTAAACGCAGTCCTCTATAAATATACGATGCGTACCGTCATTTACACCTATTTTACGGGTGCTTTGCGGAATAACGAAAGCCTCTTTCATTATCCTTAAACCTCCTGTTTCTCCAAAAACTTAATTGCCTCGCCTACAGTTGCTGCCTGTCCGGACTGCATGATCTCAAGAAGTTCATCAATCTTCTCCTCCTGAGCGTATCTCTTATCAAGATATGCTTCATATTCGGTGGAAATAAAGAGTTTCCCCTCCTGAACAGCCTTCTCATAGCTGGATTTCTCAGCATCAAGCTCACTGTATCTGGCATTAAGAGAATCAATCGCAGGCTTAAGTCTGGCCTGAATCTCTTCGGTTATCTCATTCTTAGTCTTGGACTCAAATTCGCTGAGGGCCGCATTCTTACGGTTAAGCATATCATCGAGCTGTGACTGGTTGGTGTTTATTTTATCGTCAAAAGCACCGAGGCCGTATTCGGAATCATCCTTGGCAGCGTGCGATTTAATGGACCTGGTGATCTTACGGATCTGCTTGTCATTGCCCGCAATCTGCTCCTTGAGCGACTTGATCGAAAGAAGCGTTTCTTTATTCTTACCCTTGGTAAAATGACCTATAAGGATGTAAATAAGCAGGAATACAACAATGCATGCAAAAAATGTGATGCCAACCTCAACCGCATCGGGAAGAACGCTCGCCTTCTCCCACGGAAGCAGGATATATACTGCCATCGGGATCAGAAGGAAGAATATGATAAATGCAAGCGCGCATACAAAAACATCACCGACAGTTTTGGTAAAATACAACCTGTAATAAGTTCTTATATTGCAGATAAACGGAAGCTTGGCGCTTCTGATAAGTGCTTTGATATTATTCTTAAGTTCCTTGTTCTGACCGACAAGTTCTGCGGTCTCCTCCGCAATACGCTCGCCGACACCCTTTTCCTTGGCCTTATTTCTCTCGCCCTTGGCATTCTTAAGTCTGCTCTCGGCTTTGGCTATTTCACTGTTAAAACTGCTTGCAACCGCAGTCCTTCTCTTCTTGATGGTAGAATCTATCTCATCCTGCATCTTCCTGGTAGAAGAATCTATTTCTTTCCTGGTAGAAGCGAGCCTTCCGGTAACCTGTTCAAGCTTCTTGCTGTTTTCATTAAGTTCTGCTATCTTGTCCCTATAAGAACGAAGGGCACTGATATCACCGTTAAGAATATTCATTATGCCTACCTCCGTAGCTTCTGATTATAACACACCCTATAAATTATAAAGCATTCGCGCAATATCTACAAGTATAAAATGCTTATCCGGCACGCCTTTGGTCATATGCCACTTTGCAAGTTGCGGGATGGCAAACCGTAAAATATATGCTATAATGCCTCTTGATAATAAGGAGATCCGTTTATGTTCAGAATGTGGTGTAAAATTTACAAAGAAAACCATTTGGTAAAAGATACGGTGATCGAGGACACGCGCGATACAAACAGGACGCGTAAGGTCCTCGACGGCCTTGAGGAGTGCTGTAATCGTTTCAACCTCACTCCCCCTATCTGGCTCGATCTGAATGTAAGCGACTTCAAGCGCTTCTCCTACACCCGTTTCAACAGCCATAATTTTATTGAAAATATCGATTTTGATTATCTGGAGATCCGCATGATCGATGAAGACTGATCGCAGGTGCAGGTGTCTCACCTTGCACGGCGTATAGCGCTGCGGCCCCACTGTTCAGCGGAACGTTATAGCGCCCGTTTCATCATCCATTTTATCGATTATTGCAAGAGATTCGAGGCGGATGCCTCTGTCGCGAATCATCTTACCGCCTTTTTGAAATCCCTTTTCAATCGCAATTCCGATGCCCTCAAGCGTGGCACCGGCTTCACTTACAAGGTCGATAAGACCGTTTAATGCACAGCCGTTCGCAAGAAAATCATCGATTATGAGAACATGGTCCTCACTCGTAAGATATTTACGGCTAAGAATAACGTCATACACCTTCTTGTGAGTGAAAGACTCAATCTTGGTGCTGTAGACCTCACCGTCTATATTAATGCTCTGTGCCTTCTTGGCAAACACTACCGGGATGTCTCCGAACACTTCACCGGCTACACAGGCAAGCCCGATCCCGGAAGCCTCGATCGTAAGTATCTTGTTAATATTGCAGTCTTCAAACAGTCTCTTCCATTCCTGAGCCATTTTCCTGTACAGGCCAACATCCAGCTGGTGATTAAGAAAACTGTCAACCTTGAGTACACCACCGGCCTTGACACCGCCGTCTTTAAGAATTCTCTCTTCAAGTTCTTTCATGCAGAATACCTCATCCTTCTCGCCGCCCTGCGGCATTATATTTTATCGGTCTTCTCTGAAATATGGCAGTCCGAGACTGGCAGGAGGCTGCTGTTCTTTCCTCTTACGAAGACTGGTAATCACAAGCACTACGATCGTTATAAAATACGGCAGCATATTGAAGATCTGCGTCGTATGCGTATTAAGGCCTTTGACATAGAGATAAAGTATACTGAGCGCACCGAATACAAGCGAGCCCCACATAACGTTAAGAGGCTTCCACATAGCAAATATTACAAGTGCGACAGAGAGCCATCCGAATTCGCCAAAGCTGTTATTGCTCCAGGTTCCCGACGAATAATCCATTACGAAATACAGACCGCCCAGACCGCTTATCATTCCGCCGACTACGGTTGCGATATATTTGTATCTTATTACGTTAATGCCCGCAGCATCGGCGGTTGCAGGATTCTCGCCGATCGCACGAAGCGCGAGACCTTTACGCGTATTCTTGAGAAAATAAACAAGAACAACGGTTATGCCAATTCCGAGGTAGAACATCCATCCTCTGTCGAAGAAGAGCTGACCGAGAACGGGAATGTCCTTAAGACCGGGGATCGAAGCCTTAAAAGCGCCCGCCGTTGTCTGAACACTGATCTGTCCTACGCCGCCGGCAAGCTTGGAAAAAGAACCGCCGAAGAAATTACCAAAGCCCACGCCAAAGGTTGTAAGCGCGAGGCCGGTAACATTCTGATTGGCTCTTAAGGTAATCGTAAGGAAACTGTACAGAAGTGCCGCAAGTCCCGAACACAAAAGGCTGGAGAAAAGAGCGATAAGAAGTGCAACGATCCCGACAGGTTCAGCTGCATAGTTCTCATAGAGGAACGAGCCCATAAGTCCTCCGATACCGCCCATATACATAATTCCGGGCACGCCGAGGTTAAGGTTACCGGATTTCTCGGTAAGGATCTCGCCATCGGCACCAAAAAGCATTATAAGCGCCATTGTTATGGATCTTTGTATCAGTGAAATGATCATACTCACGCCTTAACACCCCTCTTTCTGAACTGAACTTTGTAATTGGCGAAGAATTCACATCCAAGTATGAAGAAGAGGATGATCCCAGTAATCACATCGGACATATTGTCATTAAGATTAAACTGCGTCGCGATCTGCACCGAACCGTTTGAAAGGAAGACGAGCAGGAAGGACATCAATATCATGGTAAAAGGATCAAGCTTTGCAAGCCATGCAACAACGATAGCGGTAAAACCACGTCCGCCTGCAGTGTCCGACTTGATCGTGTGATCCGCACCGGCAACGGCAAGGAAGCCTGCAAGTGCCGCGATCGCACCGGATAAAGCCATTGTTCTTATTATGACTTTTTTGACATTGATGCCGGCATATTTGGCGGTATTCTGGCTCTCACCTACAACCGCTATCTCATAGCCGTGCTTGGTATAACGCATATAAACAAAAATAAGCAAGGTCACTATCAAAACTATGATAAGATGCCAACCGTATGAAGACTTGCCGAAAATCTCGCTGAGCCAGCCCGCCTTGGTCTCGGGATTGATCGTTCCGACAACATTCGATCCGGCTCTGCCCTCCCAGAAGGTAACCGCAAAATTAACCAGCTGAACGGCAACATAATTCATCATAAGTGTAAAGAGTGTCTCGTTGGTATTCCAGTTAGCTTTGAATATGGCAGGAATAACACCCCATATGATACCGGCCGCAAGGCTTGATAAGAGCATCAGTATAATAAGCACCGGTGTGGGTACCTTATCTCCGAGATATATCATAATGGCCGCACTTGCACAGCCGCCCATAAGCATCTGTCCCTCAGCACCTATATTCCAGAATCGCATCTTGAATGCGGGAACAAGTGCAAGGCCTACAAGAAGAAGCGTGCAGGTATCTTTGATAGTCGCCCAGGTTCTTCTGGTCGTTCCGAGTGCACCGTCTGCAAGACCGATATATACTTCAAGAGGGTTATAACCGGTAAGTGCAACAATTATGATACCGCATACGACAAGTGCAAGAATTACCGCGATGATTCTTATAAGGATCGCTTTCCATACCGCAATCTCCGCACGCTTGATTATGTGAACGAGGGGCTCTTTCCTGATCTTAACACTCTGTGTCGTTTCTTCACTCATTGGGCTCAGCCTCCTCTCTTACAGTAGTCATCAATCTTCCGAGTTCTTCCTTGGTTGTCGTTCTGCCGTCAACAATGCCGCTTACTTTACCGCCGCAAAGAACAAGGATCCTGTCGCAGAGAGCCACGAGCACATCGAGATCTTCGCCGACATAGATAACAGCCGCGCCTCTCTCCTTCTGCTCATTAAGCAGTCTGTATATCGTATAAGACGAATTGATATCAAGGCCTCTGACGGCATATGCGGCCATAAGTACTCTCGGCCTTGACGCTATCTCTCTTCCGACAAGCACTTTCTGTGCATTACCACCGGATAATTTACGAACAGGCGTATTGATACCGGGAGTCACAACCTCAAGATCCTTAATGATCTTCTCCGCAAGTTCCCTCGGATGCTTTCTGTCTACAAAGACATGCCCTTCCTTCTCGTAGCTTCTGAGCATCATATTGCCCGTCATACCCATGGATCCGACAAGACCCATTCCGAATCTGTCCTCCGGAACGAATGAAAGCCTTACACCCATATTCATGATCTCACTCGGCTTGGTATTGGTTATATCTATCGAGCTTCTCGTCTTGGGAGTGTAAATTATCCTTCCGGATTTCTTGGGAGTAAGTCCGGATATCGCCTCAAGAAGCTCTCTTTGTCCGCTTCCGGAAATACCCGCAATACCGAGTATTTCGCCGCTGTATGCTTTAAAAGATACATTGTCCACAACCGTAAGCCCTTCAACATTGGTGCAGGTAAGGCCTTCGATCGAAAGTCTCTCCGTTACATCATGAGGCTCCGGTCTGCTGATATTGAATTCAACCTTCTTGCCGACCATCATGTCGGTAAGTTCCTGCCTGCTTGTCTCGGCGGTAGTGACGGTATCGATATATTTGCCCTTTCTCAGGATCGTAACTCTGTCGGATATCTTCATAACCTCGTCAAGCTTATGGGTAATGATAATGATCGCATGCCCGTCCGTTCTCATTTTACGAAGAACATCAAAAAGTTTCTCCGTCTCCTGGGGCGTAAGCACCGCCGTAGGCTCATCGAGAATAAGGATGTTTGCTCCGCGGTAAAGTACTTTAACGATCTCGACCGTCTGCTTCTCAGACACGCTCATCTCATAAATCTTCTTGAAAGGATCTATCTCAAAGCCGTATCTGTCCGCGATTTCTTTGACGCGGGCTGCCGACTTCTTGATGTCCATCCTGCCCTTACCGGGAAGACCGAGGATAATATTTTCCGTCGCATTAAGGATGTCAACCAGCTTAAAATGCTGATGGATCATGCCTATTCCAAGGTCATAAGCATCCTTGGGCGAAGTGATCGTAACCTCCCTGCCGTTAATAAAAATCTGCCCTTCATCGGGATAGTATATACCTGAAAGTATATTCATAAGCGTAGTCTTACCGCTTCCGTTCTCCCCGAGAATGGACAGAATCTCACCCTTTCTTAAGTCCATGCTGATCTTGTCGTTTGCATGCGACCTACCAAAGGTTTTGGAAATATTCACGAGTTTTACTGCCGTTTCCACTTGCTACCTCCAAGCCCTGCAATAATCTTTCTCTAAGCCGTTTTCATCAGGTCTATCTGTTAATCAGTCTCTCATATATGCCGTACACCAGATTCCTTATATTTCGCGATAAAACAGCCAATCTCATCTGGAACGCATTCATGGGTATAAAGCCGTTGTCATTGTACTTCTTGAAAAGAGTCATATGCTCTTTGGTGTATATTTTACGCTTCTCGGACAGAGCGTTTCCGGTATTGGAATCATCACTAAGTCTGAACGCGCAGGAGGGTTTCCTGACAACCGCCACTTTACCGAGCGATGAAAGTGCCAGCCACAAGTCAAGATCTGGGATATAAGGAAAATCCTTATCAAATCCTCCGACTTTTTCAAAGTCCTTCTTTCTGAAAAGCGCACATACAGGATTGCCGTAAAAGCTTGTGATCATCTCGCTCGGCCTGGCAAGTTTCTTTCCTTCAAACACACCACTTCTCGGCCAGGTCGGGTATTTGCCTTTAACCTTGCCGTTATCATCGATAAGATGAATTCCGGTGATAACAAGATGTATGTCGGGATGCCTTGTAAGGTATTTAAGCGATGCGGAGATATTGTTTGCATACAGGATATCATCGCCGGGAACGAGCTTTACATATTCGCCCTTAGCCTCTCGTACCGCCTTGTTCCAGTTGTCCACCATGCCGAGATTTACGGGATTTACCACATATCTGAATCTGGGATCGTCAATGCCTTTCAGTATTTCCACGGTGTTATCAACAGAACAGTTATCCACAACAACAAGTTCTATATTATCGTATTCCGATGAAAGGATGGAATCAATGGTATTTTGTATATATTTGGCTTTGTTATAAGCGGGAATGACCACGCTGACCAGCGGTTTCATACATTATCACACTTTCTCTATCGGGATGTTCTTGTAGGGTCCGAAATCGAGCCTGTAAGGCTTATGTGTCTTGCGCTTGTTCCTGGGCGGAGGCGTCATATAGTCTCCGTACATCTTCGTAAGAAGTGCATCAAGATTCTTCGGAAAAGGCATATCTATATCACCAAAAGGAAGCATCTGAAGAGGATACATCTCCTTAAGCACGAAGGTGTTCGTATAAGGAAGAGGATCGCAGAAATATGCAATTCTCTTGGTCTTGCGATTCTCATAGCGCCTTGACGCCCTGTCTCTGAGCCTTATGAGTCGCTCCTTTGATACTCCCATCGCGGCCATTATTTTATTGGTCAGAACACACGCTCCGGTAACAACACCGGCCAAAAAACCGTGAACATATAATGTAGGGCGCGGTATGCTTCGTAAAATAAGCAATTTACCCCAAAACCAGGTCTCCCACATCTGAAGCTGATACAAAAGCGGATTATCGGCTGCATTATCAAGAGCATACAGATCAAGGAAAATGCCCCATTTGCATTTGACATCCTTCATGGGATATTCGAGAAAAACCGTATCTTTAAGACATAATCTGGTCGTGGCCAAAGGATAATTAACATCGGTATCCGTATTAAGCGCATAATACTTATCGGGATATTTCTCGGTAAGAATAGCTACCGCCTTCTCCAGATCCTTCCTGGGCATGGAAATATCAATGTCATCATCCCATGGAATAAAGCCTTTGTGGCGAAGCGCGCCGATACCTGTGCCCGCATATCCGAAATATGTAAGGTTATTCTCCTTGCATACTTTATCGAAATCCTTAAGTATCATCACCTCAAGATAACGCAGTCTGTCGAGCGTTTCCTGATCGTAAAACTTGGACATATACTTACTCCTCTTCTTCAGTATATAGATTATCCACCCTAATTCCCATAGTAAGCACGTTCGCAAAGAAGCCCGAAGTCAAAAGGCTTATGCCGAACATAAAAAGTGTACCGACAAGAATTGCCGTCTGCATAAGTCTGTCTCCGGTAACTTCGCCGAATCCAAGCTTTCCCCACATAACAAAAGTAACGATGATCCCTGCTATTCCGAGAATTGTCAGCAGTATTCCGACCCAGATGGCATGCTTCTTGAGAAAATTGCCCGAACTCTTCATGATTCCGCTGTCATCCGGAAACTGTCCCACTCTCTTGCCGAAAATATTCGTAAGTACGGAGAACTGCATTGCATTAAAGCCCGTTAACATAAATGTCGCGGCATAGAACATCGTCGTCATTCCAAAACCCACTTTTCCGATAACGATAGGTCTGATGTAGATAAGCACCATAAATATAAGCCCCACTAAGAAAAGGATCAAACCGGGGATTAAAAAGAGCCACTTGGGGCTGTATATGAGAAGGAACCGAAGGTGACGAAGACCGTCCGGTATGCTTCTGAGGTGGGGCGGTCTGTTACGTCCGTCCTTGTATAATTTGATGGGAACTTCGGTCATTTTAAGCTTAAAAAGTACGGCTTTGACAACCATCTCGCTTGCAAACTCCATACCCGTGGTACAAAGTCCAAGCTTCATGATCGCATCCTTACGAAAACCTCTCTGACCGCAGTGAAAATCTCTGATCTCGGTATGATAGAAAATCCTTCCGATTCCGGAAAGAACGGGGTTACCGATATATTTATGTGAAAAAGACATAGCTCCGGGCTCGATCCCGCCGGCGAAACGGTTACCCATTACAAGCTCATATCCTTCGTCAAGTTTGTCAATAAAAGGCTTGAGATTAAGAAAATCGTAGCTGTCATCGGCATCGCCCATAATGATGTAATCATATGCTGCGTTCTCAATACCGGTGATCAGAGCACTGCCGTAGCCTTTAACCTTTACATGTACTACTCTGGCACCAAGCCCTTCCGCTATCTCAACGGATCTGTCGGTGCTTCCGTTATCCGCGATAAGGACCTCCCCGGGCATATTATTCTCCTTAAGGAAGGTAAACGCCTTGTTAATGCAGGTTGCAAGCGTTACCTCCTCATTTAAACATGGCATTAAGACAGTAAGACCTTTCATCACTCCGGCTCCTTTCAAACCACACTAAATTAAACCATAAATATAGGGCTTCGTCAATCCTTCCGAAGCCCTATTAATGTATTTATAAACAAATTAAATTGCTATATTGTACATGTGTATTACTCTGTGATAGATGTGATTCCGTCGATGATGATCGAGAATGAAGGAGCAGATGCAAGCTCTGACTCATGGAAGTATCCGTCAGATACATACTGAGCAAATGAAGCGCCATCATCTGTTGCCACATAATCCTCAAGAGACATACCGTTTACGGTAAATGTAGAGGTATCGAATACATGAAGTGTACCGTTCTTGATCGCTGTCTCGACTTCCTCAACCTTAGCTGCCGTACCCTCAGCTACAACCTCAGCGTTAAGCTCGGTAATCTTATCAGCACCCTCTGAATAACCCTGGCACCAGTCAACAACGATATCCTTGCCGTTTAATACGCACTCTACAGCGTATGTATAGTAAGGAGCCCAGTTAATGGATGCTGATGTAAGAGCGGTATTGGGAGCAACGGAAATCATAGAGATATTGTAACCTACACAAGGAACGCCTGCATTCTCACAAGCGGTAGGAGCGCCTACTGTATCGGCATGCTGGCTGATAAGTACGCAGCCGTCATCTATAAGTGCCTCTGCCGTTGATTTCTCAAGAGTCTGGTCAGCCCAGCTGTTGGTATATCTTACTTCCATTGTAGCGCTGGGGCATACGCTCTTAACGCCAAGGTAGAAGGCTGTAAATCCGGAAACAACCTCTGCGAAAGGAAATGCTCCTACATAACCGATTTTAACGGCATCTTCGGAAACCTTACCTGCATCGATCATCTCGTTGAGCTTAAGACCTGCTACAACACCTGATACATATCTTGACTCATATACCGATGTAAAATAGTTATGGAAGTTATCAAGACCGCTTCCTGCTGCCTGATATCCTGTAGCATGGCAGAACTGAATCTCAGGGAACTCCTGTGCTGCCTGAAGAAGATATGATTCATGTCCGAAACTGTTTGCAAAAATAATATCGCAGCCCTGATCCGCAAGGTCCTGAGCAGCCTTAAGGCACTCATCACCCTCCGGGATATTCCACTTTATAATTACCTGGCTGTCATCAAGGCCAAGCGATTCCTGCATTGCCTTAACGCCTTCGTAATGAGCGAAAGTATAACCCTCGTTCTCATCTCCGACAAAGATAACGCCAACTTTAAGATCGCCGGCATCGCTTGTCTGTGAAGCATCCGAAGATGATGCAGATGATGAAGCATCCGAAGATGATGCAGATGACGAATTGCCCGTACATGCAGTAAGAGCAAGAGCCATCACACCTGCAATGATTGCACTGATGATTCTCTTTTTCATACTATAATTCCTCCAAAAAAATAATTGCTATCGGTCTGCGGCGCCCCACAGACCAATAGCAAATATACACTTATAAGAATCTTTTGTAAATAGGAAATTACTCTCTCGAAGTTCCGAAATAGGTTATGAGAAGCGCTCCGGGGCCCGAGTGCACGCCGATGCTGGGATTGATATTGGTTATGATTATTTCAACATCGCCAAACTCCTCTTTGATAGCCGCGGCAAGTTCGTTTGCATCCTCATCGGCATTGCCGTGAGCGATCCCGATACGTGTATTTACAGCCTTCCACTCGTCGGTTATTTTACTCTTCATTGTATCAACGATATACCTGATAACCTTCTTCTTACCGCGAACGGTTCCTGTGGAAACGAGCTTATCCTCATTATTGATTATGAGGACGGGCCTTATTCCGAGAACGCTGCCTACAAATGCGGTACCCTTTGATACTCTTCCGCCTCTCTGAAGATGCTTGATATCATCGACAACAAGAAGGTGGCACATATGCTTACGATTGTCCTCAACCCATTTGATGACCTCGTCCATTGACTTGCCTTCTTCCTGCATGTCAACGGCCTTCATAACAATAATGGCCTCACCCAGAGATGCGCTGCAGGTATCGACAACCTTAATGACTCTGTCCGGGAACTCTTCCATAAGCTCTTTGCCGACCATCTCTGCGGTATTGATACTTCCGCTAAGTGTCGCCGCGAAGCTCAAATATAAAATATCCTTGCCCTGCTCCAAAACAGCGCGGAATTTATCCTCACATACAGAAGGGTTAATAGCCTGGCTCTTGGGTTCCACACCGCCGCGCATCTGATCATAGAAATCGGCGGGATCCACGCCTTCGGCGCCTTCATAAGTAACATCTCCGATAAGAGTATACTGGGGAACCTGAACAAGCCCCTTCTCGATCACATACTCCTTTGCAAGATCCGAATCCGTGTCAGTAATAATTTGATACATTTGATCTCTCCTTCAAATATAGAATATTTCATCCGAGCAAGTCCGTCCGGCAAAGCCTCATCATCCGAGCGAAAATGTAAGCTCGGCGATAACCGCGATCTCGCCGTCAACCGTTGCTTTAGCGCTTCCTATTCCAATAGGTCCCTTGCTCTTAATGATCTCACACTCAAGTCTGAGCCTGTCGCCGGGAACCACCTTACGCTTGAACTTGCAGGAATTGATTGCCGCAAAATAAGCAGTTTTGCCTCTATTCTCCGGCAATGATAATACAGCAACCGCACCGGTTTGTGCAAGTGCTTCCACCATCAGAACTCCGGGCATCACCGGTTCACCCGGAAAATGTCCCGCAAAAAAACTCTCATCATACGATATATTCTTATAGCCCACAGCCCTCACTCCGGGCTCAAGTTCCTCTATACAGTCCACCAGAAGAAAGGGATGCCTGTGCGGCAAAATCTCCTGAAGTTCCTTAATACCCATTAACATTTCATCGTCCTCCGTATGTGATGATCGGGTGCCGGTCGGCACAGGCAGACACAGGTCGGCGCTTATTTATATGCGGCGACGGCTTCGTCCGCCTCTTTCATTATGTCTAAAATAATATCCCTGCAGCTCTTCTTGTCTTTGATAAGACCTGCGATCTGGCCGGCCATTACAGAGCCGCCCTGAACGTCTCCGTCGACCACCGCCTTGCGAAGCGATCCTGCGGTAAAACGCTCCATCTCCTCGACGGATACGCCCTCCTGCTCCATTTTAAGGTATTCCTTGGTCATTTTATTGCGGATGACACGGACGGGATGGCCCGTACTCATACCGGTAACAACGCTGTCGATATCGCTGGCAGCGATTATTCTGTCTTTGTAATTCTCGTGAATATTGGCCTCTGTTGAAGCGCAGAAACGTGTGCCGATCTGGACAGCCTCGGCTCCGAGCATCATTGCAGCCGCAAATCCTCTTCCATCGGCGATCCCTCCGGCACCTATAACAGGTATGTCAACGGCATCGACTACCTGAGGAAGAAGCGCCATGGTGGTTATACTGCCTATATGCCCGCCGCTTTCACAGCCCTCGGCAACAAGGGCATCTGCGCCGCTTCTGGCAAGCATCTTAGCCATAGCAACGGATGCTACAACAGGGATAACTTTGACCCCTGCGTCCTTCCATAAAGAGATGAATTTACCGGGATTTCCGGCTCCGGTTGTAACCGCTGCCACATGCTCTTCGGCTGCAAGATGTGCAACCTCATCCGCATACGGACTCATAAGCATTATATTTATTCCGAAAGGTTTGTCCGTTACTTCTCGGACGCGCCTTACCATATCTCTTACAGTATCGGCCGGTGCCGTGGCACTACCTATGATTCCGAAACCGCCGGCGGCGGATACCGCTGCCGCAAGGTTGTTATCGGCAACCCATGCCATACCTCCCTGGATTATGGGATATTCAATACCAAGCAACTGTGTTATCCGGTTTTTCATTTTTGATCCTTTTTCTCTTTCTGTGCATTTTTGGCCGCGCGCTTCTCAAGTGCCCGTTTTATACGGTTTCGCTTCTTATCTTCCTTCTGGGCGGCTATCCGGTCTTCCTCGAGTTTCTCCGCCTGATATGCCGCAAGGATCTCGGTCTTCTTACGAGCCTCAAGGCCCTTCTTAACAAGTCTTGTGATTATATCGTAGATAACCGCAAAGAGAGGAACGCCGATAAGCATTCCGGTAAAGCCCCACAAACCGCCGAAGAAAAGCACGGAGAACAGTACCCAGAAGCTCTGTACTCCCGTAGCCTCACCAAGGATCTTGGGTCCGAGAACATTTCCGTCAAACTGCTGCAAAACAATTATGATTATTACGAAATACAAGCATTTTATCGGATCTACCATAAGTATGATGAACGCCGTAGGTATTGCACCGATAAAAGGTCCGAAGAACGGTATGATATTGGTGATACCGACAAATACGCTGACAAGTATCGCATAAGGAATTCTGAAAATAGTGCATACGATAAAGCAAAGTACACCGATTATCATGGAATCGATTATTTTACCGTTGATGAAACCGTTGAACATCTTATCGCAATAATGTGCTTCATCAATGATTATCTTGGACCACTTGTCACTGAAGATACTGTTTATGATCATCTTGGACTGTCTTCTGAATTTGTGACGCTGGTGAAGGATATACACGCTCGATACAAGTCCGAAGAAAATATTCTTGGCAACCTCATACACGCTCTTGATCCCGGATGTGAGCGTTGTCATGATCTTATTGCCGTCACTGCCGAAGGTATTGACAAGCAGTTTGGTGATCGTATTGCCCAGGTTGACGGATATCTCTTCAACCTGTGCACTGATCTCGGCGTTATTCTTTACTATGTCAAGATTCTTGACCCAGGCCATGCTCTTCTCGAATGCAGGATTAAACTCTCTGATAAGAGTCTGAATGGATGAAGAAAACTGCGGTATTACAAGATATATCAGGGAAGCGATGACTAGCAAAAATACTATCACCGAACAGGCAATGCTAAGGTTATGCACCCACTTACCTGCCGCATCCCGGTTCTTCATCTTGACAAATGCTTTATTCAAAAGCTTCTCAAACAAGCGGCACAACGGGCGAAGCAAAAAAGCGATAACTCCGCCTATCGCAAACGGCATCAGATTCTTCCATACAAGCGAAAGGAAATTGAAGAATGAATTGGATTTGAAGAAGCCGAAATACACCAGAAGAACGGCAAGTACCAAGAAGAATATGGTCATTGCCCACTTAAAATATGTACTGTCCCTCTTTCTCTTACGAGGTGCAGGATTCTCAGCCTCAGGAGTCGCACCCACAGCCGCAGAAGATGCATTATCGTCCACCGCTGCCGCGGCCTGTGAAACCTCCGAATTATAATTCTCGCTCATTTCAATCCCTCTCTTTTACATGCAATTGATCGCAACATAAAATATTATACCCCAGCAAAGTGATACTTTCCACAGAATTTTATTAAAATACTCCTTTTTTGCGTAGTTTTTATGTAAAAAAAGGTACACAAAACGGGTTTTTTAGAGTATATTTTAATATGTGATGTTGCGCACATATAATATCACGACGATCAAGGATTCAAATGGGGGCAATAATGAATTCAACACTTAGAAGAGCAATCGGCATTACCGTGCTTACATCAGTTATGTTTACGGGATGTACATTCGGTACCTCCGAAAGTAAAAATGATGATTCAAACGATCTTCTGACACTCGATGTATTCGATGTATTCGCCAATTATCAAGGAATTCAGCAGGGCTGGTTTGCAGACGTGATCAGAGACAAATTCAATATTGAACTCAATATCATTGCGCCCAATGTCAGCGGTAACGGCTCGTCTCTTTACGACAGCAGGTTTGCTGCCGGCAATCTCGGAGATATAATCATATGCGGCGCCGAAAACGGCCAGCTCGGAGAGCTTGTTGAGGCCGGGCTTCTCCTCGATATGACCGATTATATTATAACGCAGCCTTCTTACAGCACATATTCGTCCGCTATAATCGAAATGCGCGAAGCCTATGATCTTAACGGAATCTATGCGCTTCCCATAGAACTTTCGATGGGTGATGCCTCAACATCCCGCGAGGGACTTGCGCCCAATTACGGCAACTATCTCCGCTGGGACTATTACAAGGCTTTAGGTTATCCCGAGATAAACACTCTTGAAGATCTTCCCGGAATTCTTGCATCAATGCAGGCTCTCGCCGAAAAAGAATACGATGAGCCGGTATATGCCATTTCGTATTTCAACGATTGGAACGGAAATCTTCTGAACATAGCCAAGCAGCAGTGCTGTTTCTACGGATACGATGAGTTCGGCTTTGTGCTTATGAGCGCGGACGGAAGCGACTATCAGAATATTCTCGATCGTGATTCGCTCTATATAAGGTCGCTCAAATTCCTTAACAGCTGCTACAGGCTCGGGCTTGTTGATCCCGATTCCACCAGTCAGAATTATAACGATGCATATCTTAAATACTGTGACGGGCGCGTGCTTTACGCTCCCTGGCCCTGGATAAGTCAGGACGCATTTAATGTCGCCGCCAATCTTGAGCAGGGCAAGGGCTATGAATTCGTGCCCATTTCCGATGAAAAGGTCTATTCCTATGGTTGCAGCAACAACGGTAATCAGCGAACCTTTATCGCTGTGGGAAGCAAAGTAAAGGATCCTCAGAGGGTTGTGGATTTTATCGCATGGCTCTACAGTCCCGAAGGCATCGCCGCCAACGAGGCGGGTTCGTCCCAGTCTGCCGCCGGTCCCGAAGACCTTACCTGGACATATACAAATAACGGCCCCGTACTGACAGAGCTCGGCAAGGAGATTTTCTATAACGGAGACGCCGACATCCCCGACGACTGGGGTGGTCTCACTTGGAAGGACGGCATATCGACACTCAATGTCGTAACCGTCAACACCGTTGAAACCGATGATTACGGTTATCACTATTATTATAAAATGTGGGATTCGGTAATTCCTCTTGCTCAGTCGGAGATCGACAAGGAATGGGAAAGCAAATACAGAGAAAACACCGTTATGAAGTATCTTATCGCAAACGATCAGCTGGCCGTGTCTCCCGGAGTAGATTTTACCGAAGAGACAAGAAGCACCGAGCTTTCCTCAATCCAGCTTCAGTGCAGTAAAATAATCGTTGATTACTCTCAGCAAATGATCTATGCGGAGGATGACAAAGAATTCTACGATCTGCTTCAGGCAATGTCTGACAGAGCGTATGTGCTCGGCTATGAAACGATTTATGAATTCGATCTCAAGAATGCAATGGCCAAGGGCGAGCTTATCAAGAAAGTTCTTAAATAATCGCTGCGACTAAGGTGACGCTGCGGCGCAAACAAGGAGAAGAAAATGGCAAACAAAAACTACAATGCACTTAAGAAGAAATATCTCGCCAAGGTCGATAAAACAATCGCCGAAGGCCCCTACAAGGATAACTGGGAGACACTTACCGATATGACGATTCCCGACTGGTTTATGAAAGCCAAGTTCGGTATCTTCATACATTGGGGGCTTTTCAGCGTTCCCGCGCACAATAACGAGTGGTATTCCCGTAACATGTACCAGAAGGATATGGAGGAATACAGTTACCACATCAAGACCTACGGTCCTCACAAGGACTTTGGATATAAGGATTTTATACCGATGTTCACCGCGAAGAAATTCTCCGCGAAGAAGTGGGTAAGCCTCTTTAAGAAGGCAGGTGCAAGATATATCGTTCCCGTTGCCGAGCATCACGACGGCTTCCAAATGTACGACAGCGATCTGTCGATATGGAACAGTGTTCAAATGGGCCCGAAGAGGGATGTGCTCGGCGAACTTAAAGAAGAAGCTGAGAAGCAGGGGCTCACATTCTGCACCTCCTCTCACAGGGCAGAACATCTCTGGTTTATGGGCGGCGGTAAGGATTTTGAAAGCGATATCCACGAGCCGCTTCATGTCGGTGATTTCTACTGGCCTTCGACCAAGGAGCAACCCGACCAGACGGATATATACTCAAAGCCCTATCCTACGCAGGAATTCCTCGATGACTGGCTTATCAGGACCTGCGAGCTTATCGATAAATATCAGCCAAAGATACTTTATTTCGACTGGTGGATCATGCACGACGGATATAAGGACACCTTGAAAAAGATCGCCGCTTATTATTACAACAGCGGCCTCAAATGGGGATACAACACCGCGATCTGCTACAAGCACGAGGCTATGGCCTTCGGAAGCGGGATCGTTGATGTGGAGCGGGGTAAATTTGCCGATGTAAAGCCCTACTACTGGCAGACCGATACAGCAATTGCCCATAATTCCTGGTGTTACACGACCAATCTCAGTTACAAGACCAGCCACGACATTATATGTTATCTTATCGATGTCGTTGCCAAGAACGGCAATCTCCTCTTAAATGTCGGCCCCAAAGCCGACGGAAGTATTCCCGACAAGGATATCGAGATTCTCACTGATATAGGTGCATGGCTTAAAACAAACGGCGAGGCCATCTACAACAGCAAGGTTTGGCGCTACTGCCAGGAAGGCCCCACCGCCGAAGTTGAAGGTAAATTCAGCGAAGGAAATGCATCCGGATATACCACCAAGGATTTCAGATTTACAGCCGGTCATGGTTGCATTTACGCCATAGCCCTCAAATTCCCCAAGAGCGGCAAACTCAACATCAAATCACTTGCCTTCTCGCATGATTCCAACAGCGCAAGCTTCCAGGGGATCATCACCAATGTCGAGATTCTCGGTTGCAAGAGCAGGATAAAATACAAGCACGACGCCAAGGGGCTTCACATTGATGCTTCCGGCTACACAAACGATATGCCGGTGGTTATCAAGGTACATACAAAATAAAAGCGCTGCGGCGCGTAAGCGGCAAGCGAAAGCGGCCGCACGGCACAGGCACAACTATATCGAAGGGACGGAAGAATTTTTGGAAACAGTATTTATAGCAGACGACGAGCAGGCCATTCGCGAAGGTCTCAAATACATAATCGACTGGGGCAAGCACGATTATAAAATAATCGGGGACGCCTCTAACGGCGCCGATGCGCTGACCAAGATCGTAAGACTCAAACCCAGTCTTGTACTTATCGATATCCGTATGCCCAAAATGCACGGTATAGAAGTTATCAAAGAGGCTAAGCAGCTCGGTTTTGAAGGCAAAGTCATAATCTTAAGCGGGTACTCGGATTTTAAATACGCTCAGGAAGCCATAAAGCTGGGAGTTGAATTTTACCTTACAAAGCCGATTGATGAGGAAGAACTTGAAAAGACCATCGACAAGCTTCACGACGACATTATCGCAGACAGGCAGAAATCTACGGCGATCATGCATTTTCAGGAAAAAGCAAGGCGTGAAATACTTGATGATATCATAAGCGGCACGGCTGTACTTTCAACGCTCGATCTGGGCGCGCTCGCGCTTACCGAGAATCTCTACCAGCTCGTAATATATGAGCAGTTTGAGCAGAAGGAGACGAGTATTCCCTATCAGTTTTCCGAACTTCTGCGCGTGACCAATGACCGCTCGGGTACTTTCGACCACCTTATCAAGGATGGCAAAAATGTCATTGTTTTAAAAGGCCGTTTTGCCCTCGATAAATTCAATCGTTTTCTGGATCACTACAATGATCAGGAACCCGAAAAAGGCAGTCCGCTCGATACTTTGTTCCTTGCTTACAGCAAGCCCGTAGCCAGCCTTGAGGAGCTTCCTTGGGCCTATGAACAGGTACGCTCGCTTATTTCCAGAAGATTCTTCTGTGAGCAGGGTCAGCACACTCTCGGCTACGATAATCTTCCGGATGCTTCGGCAAAGGACCGCATGCTCGGTGACGATCTCAAGAACCGCTTCAGCAAGCAGTTCGTTGATTACATACAGGCCTTCAACCGTAAAATGATCGCCTCAACCATATATGACCTTACCGAACTTCTATTTAATGCGGACGCTCAGGTCAAGGATATAAGGCTCTTTGTGACTGATATTATTTTACAGGTTAAGAACACGATAAGCTCGAGCTACCCTTCCAACGACATTCCTTTCCCCAGCAATGCCGAGATCATAGGCGAGGTCGAGGCCAAATTCTATCTCTATGAGATAATGAATTACCTTAGTTCCATCTTCGAACTTATTATGAATTCCATCGGTAATTCCTCGAGAGACAGCATTCTCGATGACATACTTTACTATATCGATCACAATTATCAGAACAATATCAAGCTTGAGACAATTGCGCCGCTTTTCGGTTACAACAGTGCTTACCTCGGTAAAATATTCTCGAAAACCGTCGGTGAGAATTTTAATAATTATATAGACAAGGTGCGAATCATGCACGCTAAGGAACTGATCGTCGACAACAAGCTCAAAGTCTATGAAATTGCCGAACAGATCGGTTATAAGAATGTGGATTATTTCCACAAGAAGTTCAAGAAATATGTTTCGCTCAGTCCGGCCGAATACCGCAAGAGAATCCTTGCCGGCGAAGAAGTGCCGGATATTCCGGGCGATGCTGTCGATAACAGCGATGAAGATCCCGAGGACTGATACGCCTGTAGCCGCTATCTGATCTTACTTGTCTGAATCATCTTCATCTTCAGGCGTCTTAGGTCTGACCGCGCCGCCCTCTTTCTCAATTTCACGGAAGAAACTCAGCGCAAAACCACTGATGGTCATCATTATAACACCGGGGCCCACCAGGGCTCCGATTATCATTGTTACCCTTGTAAACAGGAAGATGACAACTTCAATTGCAATAAGCACTACAAGAAGAATTGTCTTGCCGAAATATCTCATGGATATTCTCATGGAATTCTTGATCGTTCTGAAGACGGTATTATCATATCTCGCAAGAAGCGGATAGGTATACAGCATAGCGATCAGGAAGAGGAATATTGTAAGAAATACTATGATAAAAACCCACAATTCATCACTCATTGAAACAAGGCTCAAATCCAGATATATTACAACGGCAAACAGCAGCGTTATCGGACTGAGAATAAAGCCGGGCTTCAGATTCGCTTTAAACGCCTTAAAAAAGCCTCTTACAACATAGCCCTCATTCTCATCGAGCATTTTAAGGATAACGGTATATGCGGCGATTGTAGATACTCCAATGGTTACAAGAGGGAGACTGCAAACAAACCATACCACATTAATCTTGATTATGTCCCACAATCTTGATAGGAATTTGTATAAAGGTCCGTCCGCACTAAAAAACTTCATAGCTTGATCTCCTCGTAAACATATACTACCATTATTCGCCAAAACACTTAAAATATCAAGTAAAACAAGTTATTCCCCGTCCAATAAAAGCAGGTTATATTGAACCGATATGTCACCGATACCAATATAACCTGCTTATGTTTATCCTTTAATTAACCACACGTTAACCCGATTACTGTCATCTGATGATAATTACTTCATATGCTCAATGACAGCATCCTGAGTTGCCTTACGAGCGGCAGCCTGCTCCTCAAAGTACTTGGTGATCTCATCGTAAGCACATGTTCCTGTATCAACATTGGTATATGCTCTTGCGTTTTTGATCATCTCTTCGATGTATGCGTCACAAGCTTCCTCTGTATCTGCGGTCATTGCCTGCCATGTCTTGGTTCTGATGATCTCAGCGATCTGATCCTGGTTAGTCTGAAGTGAAGCAGAGTATGTCTTAAGAGGTGTAAGCTCGAAACCTGAAGCGATCTCTACAACATAACTGTCTGTGCCTCTGTTCTCAAAGTACTCTGTAACACTATCGGCACCTGCCCATTCTCTCCACTCTTTTTCAATCTCAGACTTAGCCTCTGTACCAACATTACTTTCCCACTTCTTCCTGTTATAAGGCTCACCTGACTCAGGGTTAATGGCATCTGTAGACCAGGTTGTATTGTTGTGCTCAGGATTTCCTTCACTGAACATTGTTCCGCAGTACTTGGCATATTCTTCATTATCCGTTGTCATTACGGTATCAGTATCAGCAGCACAAGCTGCACCAAGCTCTGTAAAATATGTCTTACCGTTCTCATCATAATCCCAGCAAAGACCCTTAGGACCGTAATCGGTTGTAAGTCTTCCTTCAGGTGTGCAGAGGTAGTTGATGATCTGCATACAAATATCAGGATACTTGGTATTGGCACCGATCGACCATACTCTGTTACCACCGTTAACGTCCATACCGTATACAACAGGTGTAGCCTCGGTAGGAGCTACGGAGTACATTGCCTTGCCTTCTGCAAGATGTTCATCAGTGTTATACTGCTCAGAACCTGCATAATTGAAGATTGAGAAGAAGTATCCGCCAAGCTTCATCTTTTCAGCCATACCGTCCCACTTTCTCGTCTCTGACTCAGGGTCCATAAGGCCGAGTCTGTAAAGCTTGTTATAGAAGCGGATCATCTCAATGTAAGGACCATCCTCATCAAGAGGTCCGTAATACTTACCGGTTGCAGGATCATAAAGACCTGTACCGAACTCATCATATCCATAATAGCATGATGCTGTAGACTTAACATACATAACCATGTTTCCGTCCCAGTCATTCCAAGGAGCCACTGCATATGTAGGATTGCCAAGTTCATCTGTAGGACAGATTTCCTTCATATCGAGAAGTACCTCTACAAGTCCGTCAAGGTCCTTGATCTCAGGGCATCCAAGTTCCTGATAAAGGTCAAATCTAAGATCCCATGAATACATGAATGACTCATGATCTTCGGGGTTTGTCGCTACATTATGACCGAAACCTACAGTAGGAGCGGTACCCTCGATACCTGCAGCTTTATAAGCAGCCTGGTTAAGTTCCTGGTTATGAATAAGGGCCTGCTGCATATTCTCATAGATGTAAGGTCCATAATTCTGTACAAGCTCATCCTTGTTCCAGTCAAGAAGAAGTCCGCCTGTTACGGCACTTCTGTACTGAGCACCATTATCTCCCCAGATATTGATGTCGGCCATCTCTCCACTCTCAAGCATCGTTGTAAGAACATTTCCGTCGGGGTCGTTAACGATGTTAATCCTGACACCAAATTTCTCCTTCATTATTTCTGCCCACCAGCCGGTCTGATAACCGCTGAAGTTAGCGAGCTGTGAGAAAATCTTGATCTCAGTAAGCTCTCCGCCTGAAGCGCCACCGGTACAACCCGTAGCGGCAACAGTTCCAAGCACCATTGCTGCAAGTGATGCACCTGCAACAAGACGTTTGAAAATTCTTTTCATTGCTTTTCCTCCTTTAAATTAGTACTTTTTTAAATTAATTATAGATAATGTACAATAATCAGCCCTTAACTGCACCGAGCATAATTCCTTCCTCGAAATATCTCTGCATGAAAGGATATACGATAAGAATAGGAATAAGTGTTGCCATGGAAACCGTATATTTAACAGCCTGCGATGAGAGTTTCTTGACGGTTTCGGGATCGACATCCACACCGCCTGTGTTCTGTCCGATCGATGTGATCTGTGTCAGATAAATATACAACTTGTGCTGTAAAGTATGTAATTCCGGAGCGTTCGACATAAGGATAAGTGAATCCTGGAAGGAGTTCCAGTTACCAACCGCTCCGAATATCGCGATGGTTGCCAGAATCGGTTTACATAGCGGCCATATGATACTTCGGAAAATCTTCATATGGCTCGCGCCATCAATAAAGGCGCTTTCCTCAAGTTCTGCCGGAATCGACTCAATATAGGTCTTAACAAGAATGATATTGTAAGGAGCCACAATTCCGGGAATGATATATGCAAGATAGTTACCGGTCAGACCGAGCATTGACATATTCATATACCAGGGAATGATTCCTGCGTTAAAGTACATAGTTATAACGAGAAGTCTGTACCATACTTTACGTCCCCAAAGTTCCTTCTTGGTAACAAGGTATCCGATAAGCGCGGAAGCAAGTACCATTACCGCAGTACCGAGAATCGTTCTTGAAAGTGTTACGAAGAACGCTCTTAAGGTTGTCGAGTCCGTAATAATATTCTTGTAGTTCTCAAATGTAAAATTCTTAGGGAAGAATTTTACGATACCCTTTGAAACCGCATCACTGTCCGATACCGTGTTACAGAACAGGTACCAAAACGGGAAAAAGCATGCAAAGGTGAATAAAGCAAATATTGTATAATTAATAACGTTGAAAATAACATCACCGGCAGTAAGACGGTACATTCTCTTATGCTTACGCGCATAAGCCTTTTCAGCTTTCAATTCAGCTTTCTGAACATCACTCATAGCCATAACAGACGCACCTCCTTTACATTATCGACTCGCCACGAATCAGCTTGGACACACCGTTTGCTATGAACAAAAGGATGACACTGACAAGTGACTTGGTCATACTGATAACCGTAGATAAGGCAACGTTACCGCTACCGATACCCAGCTTATATACATACAGATCGAGGACGTTCAGATATTCTCTGTTGCTCGTATTGTCGAACACGAGGTACTGATCCATACCGTTTGAAAGAATGTTTGCGATCTGCATAAGGAGGAGTACGAAGAATGTAGGGATAAGTCCCGGCACTGTTATGTGCCACATCTTCTGTCCTCGGCTCGCGCCGTCAACCGTCGCCGCTTCGTAGAGCTGCGGATCGATTCCGGAAATACCCGCAATATATATAATTGCGCTCCATCCAATACCTTTCCATGTTCCCCATGCCAACATTATAAGCCAGTTGACAGGACCCGTTACCTCGAGATGCGAACCGGTAAGTCCAAATACCGAGTTAATAAAGCCGTCGCCTGAGAACAAAGCAAATGCAAGGGAGTAAACAAGAACCCAGCTGACGAAGTTGGGGATTGTTGTAAATACCTGAACGACTCTCTTAAACCACTTGGTCTTGATTTCGTTAAGCATTATCGCGAATGCGATAGGAAGCCATGATGTAGCAACTCCGAGGCCACTCATCGCAAGTGTGTTACGAAGCACCTTAAGAACATCGGCTCTTGTCGCAGCATCTTTAAACAGGAATGTAAAATAATACGTACCTGCCCACCTGCTTGCATCCAGCGGTTGTCCTGCCTCATAGTGGAAGAACGCATATCTCCAGCCCCACAGAGGAAGGTATGAGAATACGAATACCAGCAAAAGGAAAGGAAGAAGTATAAGGAATAATTTATACTTGGTTGCCATTTCGTATTTAACTGTCTTATCACTCTTCGGGATAAGAAGAAATGCCACAACAGAAGTAACAAATACCACTATGGCAAGTACAAGAAATACGTAGAAGCCATATGGTATGGTTCCCGTAATCTCGCCGAGTTTGTCAGATGTCTTGCCCGCAGCGGCTGCAAGTTCATCATATGCTTTGGCGTTGTCATACATCTTGTCTCTTATAAATATAACAAGAGCAAGAGAAACACCTACAAAGAGACTTCCTACCATCGATAAAATAGTGGAAAGTTTCTTCATCTTGGTGTTACCGAGAGATGCCCCCGCACCTCCGCCACAGATGGCGATACCCACTATACCAAGAATCGAGAATACCTGCAGGAGTTGGATATGAATCGCAAGAACAGGAACAGCGCCGCCGCCCACATTCATCATATCTCTTCCGAGAGTACCAAGGTTCTTCGTAAGACCGCTATATGAAATAGCGGATGTGAAGTAAGACACGCCCGAACTGATAAAGGCCAATACTCTTGTCGGAGCAAAGGCAGGGAAAAACATCAGCATAACCATAAGAAGCGCTGCAACTCTGGTGAACCAGAACAGTTTCTCTGATGCTTTAACTCCCTTAGTCAAGTTTTCTTTCATTGTCTACCTCCTGATATAGGGCACAAGCCCCTCGTGAAACCGCAAAGAGCCAATTTCACTTTTACTTTAACATTATATAAGATAGCCCCGTATTAAAATACAATAATAATTAAGAAAAATTACAGTAATTATTTACATAGAAATACCGCGCCGGATATACCGGCGCGGCAGGTTAGCAATTCTCAATATTGAAATTACTCGGTAATTCCTGAGATCGTAAATGTAACCTCAACAGATTTTACAGGTGTTGAATAGTAACCGATTGTCTTGATCTCTTCATCCCAGTTGTTCTGGATGTTGATAGAGATATAATCGCTGTCATCGGGAATCTTGAATCCTACATCGCTGAGTGTAACGTTAGATCCGTTAACCTTAAGAACTACATCGCTGATCGTGATAGCCTCAGAATAAGGAACATCGGTAGATACGAAGATAAGGTTCATATAATCCTGTGTCTCAAATGCTGTATCTTCAAATTCAAGGTTCTCAGCCTTAACGGTATATGTACCATCGCCCTTGATCTCGGTATCTGTAAGATCACCGGGAAGGTCTGACCAAACACCGTCGGTTGACTTGTGGATCTTGCTGAAGTCAAGTCCTTCTGAACCATCAATACCTGTTGAAGGATTGTTCCATGCATCTCTGAATGACCAGTCAGCTGTCTGTAAACCGATATATGCGTTATATACGGTTCCTGTGTAAGCCTCTGTAGTTGCCTCTGTAGTCGCATCTGTAGTTGCCTCACTTGAAGAAGCTGCCTTGTCTGAAGAAGCTGCGCTGCTTGAAGAAGATGTACCTGTACATCCTGCAAAGAGTGCCATTGTTGTAACAGCTGCTACTACTGTACAAAGAATTCTCTTTTTCATTTTGTAAATCCTCCTTAAAATGTGTACTCACATTGCCCCTTGGCAAGTAAGAATTGTATTGCCGGCCAGGCCGGCGCGCAGGGAAATTCACACACTCTCCCTTACGGTAGCATATGATAACACCATCAAAATCAAGTGTCAACGCTATTATTTTATATAAAATACACTAGGAATTCGATATTTTATAAGTAATAGATCAGTCTGACCGAAATGATCTGCCTATGACAGTTTCGGGGACAAGCGAACCTGAGTTAGCCTAAACCTACCAAAGTTAGGGGTTTGAACGCATTTATGTTCTTGCAAGCCCTATTTTGCTATGATATAATGACAATGTATTATATGAAACGCACAATTACATAGGAGGTGCATAAATATGGCATACGTTATTTCTGACGAGTGCATCAGCTGCGGTTCTTGCGTATCAGGATGTCCTGCTAACGCTATTTCTCAGGGAGATGCACATTATGAGATCGACAAGGATGCTTGTCTCTCATGCGGAGCTTGTGAAGCAACATGCCCTATGGGCGCAATTTCAGCAGAGTAATCAGGATCAAACCTTATTTATTATGCGGATCGCCCTTAGGCAACCATAGACAAAGCCCTTGAACCATCAGGTTCAGGGGCTTTTCTGAGAATCCACATATTGTTCATCTTCTTTGCGGATGAGATCGGCAAATTTGGTGTATTCGGGGATCCATGCAAGTTTGACGGTACCAACGGCGCCGTTTCTGTGCTTTGCGATTATAACCTCCGAAACATTCTTGGTCTCACTATCCTTGTGATAATAATCATCACGATATATAAAAGTTACCATATCGGCATCCTGCTCAATCGCACCGGACTCACGCAAATCCGAGAGCATGGGCCTCTTGTCGGGACGGCTCTCCACTGCACGTCCGAGCTGAGAAAGCGCCAGGAGCGGAACATTAAGTTCTCTGGCAACTCCTTTAAGACCTCTGGAAATCTCGGCAACTTCGTTCTGTCTTGACTCAGCTTTACCGCTGCCCGTCATAAGCTGGATATAATCGATCACGATCATGTCGAGCTGGTTCTTGGCAGCCAGTGAACGGCATTTGCTCCTGAGCTCGTTAACCGTAATACCGGGAGTATCGTCAATATGAAGATTGGATACACCTATCCTGGAAGCACTTTCGGATATAGGAGTCCACTCCTTCGCTTCAATATCACCGGAACGTATCCTGCCCGCATCAACATTGGCATCCATCGCAATAAGACGGTTTACAAGCTGGTCCTTGGGCATCTCCAAACTGAAGACAGCAACATGATAATTATTATATACCGCAGCATGAAAGGCAAAATTCAGTGCAAGCGCGGTCTTGCCCATCGCAGGTCTGGCAGCGATGATAATAAGATCCGATTTCTGGAAACCTCTGGTATACCAGTCAAGGTCACGGAATCCGGATGCGATACCGGTTATTTTACCGCCGGATTTGTTGGCATTCTCAATAAGTTTGATCGCACGGACAACTATGTCCTGTATCGGCTCAAATTCCTTGGAAGTCGTATTCCTGACAATCTTGGCGACCTCATCCTCCGCATCCGCAAGGATATCAACCAGTTCTCTTTTATCGGCATACGCATTCTCGGAGAGATTCCCCAGCGTTCTTATAAGCTTACGAAGTACCGATTTGTTGCGGATTATCTCGGCATTACGCTCAACTCCCGCAGAAGTCGTGGCGTACTCGGTAACTTTACGGATGACTTCGATTCCGGTTGCTTCGGGCGGATAATCAAGACTCTTTGCCTTCTGCTGAATCTGGACCATATCAACAGGAAGCCCGGCTTCCTTAAGCTGCACCATTGTGTCATAGAGCATACCGTAACTGCGATTGTAGAAATCATCTTTAACAAGAATATCGCTTACGGTATCCACCGCTTTCTCATCCATCAGCATGGCGCCGATAACCGCTAGTTCGGCCTCTTCGCTATGTGGCATTACATGTTTAATAACCGAATCATCCATTACTTTTCCTCGCGTACCCTTACTGTAAGCTGCCCTGTAACGCCCTTGTGAAGCTTGATCTTAACGATTGAACTGCCGATGCTTCTTATGGGCTCATCAAGAACTATTTTCTTCTTGTCAACATCTATTCCGTGCTGCTTCTTAAGCGCCTCTGCAATCTCCTTGGAAGAAACGCTTCCAAAGGTCTTGCCATCCTTACCGGATTTGATCGTTGTATCTATACTGAGCCCTGCAAGTTTCTCTGCGAGTTCCTGCGCAGCTGCCAGATTCTCAGCCTCAACCTTATCCTCGTGAGCCTTCTTCAGTTTCTGATCGTTGAGATTCTTGGCATTCGCCTCAATTCCGAGTTTCCTGGGTATTATAAAATTACGGGCATATCCATCGGAAACCTCTACGGTTTCGCCCTTCTTACCTACATTTCTTACATCCTGTAACAGAATAACTTTCATCAGATTGCACCCTCCTCTATCATTTCGTCCAAAGTCTTGCGTACAAGCACGAGAGCATCCTCCATATCTATGTCCTTAAGCTGCGCTCCGGCAATCGTCATATGACCGCCTCCGCCAAGTTTCTCCATAATGAGCTGAACATTGATCTCGTCGATCGATCTCGCACTGATATATATCTCGTCCTCATAAAATGTGAGCACGAATGATGCCTTAATACCACTGATATTAAGCAGTTCGTTGGCAGCCTGGGCACCCACGATGGTAGGGCTCGTAAGGCCGGATGAAGGACAGGTCGATATCGCAAAACAGTCCCGGTAAACCTCTGCATGCCTTACAGCCTCAGCCTTGGCCTTGTATTCGGCCATACTGCTTCGAAGGAGCTTACGAACCCTTATGATATCTGCACCGCTTCTTCTCACAAAAGCCGCAGCATCAAAGGTTCTCGCACCCGCTTTATTGGTAAAATTATTGGTATCGATCACGATACCTGCATATATGGCATCCGCCTCAACATTCTTAAGGCGAATATTCTCTGTAATATACTGAAGTACCTCCGCAACCATCTCACAAGCCGAAGAAGCATAGGGCTCGATATATGAGAGAGTTGCCGTATCTATGGGGTCATCCCCCTGTCGGTGGTGATCGAGAACGACCGTAGTCTTGCATTTACCGATAAGCTCGGGGCACTCGGTATAACTCTTCTTGTTAACGTCGACAACCACAAGAAGCGTATTGTTATCGACCTGTGCAAGCGCCTCATCTCCCGTAAGGAACATATCCTCGGGATAATCGTCGTTATTCTTAAAAGTATCCACAATCGGCTGAAGCGATGTGGTTATCGTATTAAGGACGATATGTGCTTTCTTGTCGAATACCTTGGCCGCCGCATATATGCCGACTGCCGATCCGACAGCGTCGACATCGCTTATTTTATGGCCCATAATAAGGACGTTGTCGGTCGCTTCAAGAAGTTCTCTGAGAGCGTGAGCTTTAACTCTAGCCTTAACTCTTGTATTCTTCTCAGCCGCGCTGGTCTTGCCGCCAAAATAGGTAACTTTGCTGCCTTCACGGATGACCGCCTGATCGCCGCCTCGTCCGAGAGCAAGGTCGATAGCGGCTCTTGCCATCTCATAATTGGCCGCAAACGAAGCCTGCATTGCACCGATACCGATGCTGATGGTAACAGCGATCGCATTACCGATATTAACGCTCTTAACCTCTTCAAGTATCTGGAAACGGCTCTCCACCATTTGCTCGAAAAATCTGTACCTGACGCAAACAAGGTACTTGTCCTTCTCAAGTTTCTTAACAACGCCGTCTCCGGCGGAAATGTATTTGTTGATTTTACGCTCGACAAGCGCGATAAGAAGTGACCTTCGTACTTCGTCGATACTCTCGAGCGCCTCATCGTAGTTGTCTATATAGATAAGCCCGCAAACAAAACGCTCATTATGAAGCTCTTTCTTGCAGGTGTTGATCTCAGTCTCATCAAAGAGATATATCGCATACAACTCGGCACTCTCGCTGTCCGCGATCACCATACTGGCATCGATCGCGTTGCCTTCAAAATGCAGGGGGTCGATCATCATTCGATAATCTCTCCCGGCGTAGCTTACGCTGATCTCTTTAACCGAGTCGGTAAGCACCGCATTTTTCTTGTACTCCGGGAAAATATCCTCGACATTTGTTCTCTTCTTTTCATTACCGATAAGACCTGCCATGGCATTGTTCATCCACAGGATCCTGCCCGATTCATCAAGCATTCCGTATGGCACAACAAAGCCGTCAAGAAGCTCCTTCTGCATATGCGCATAACCCGTTGCAAAATCGACCATCGCCCTTGTAAAACGTTCACGGCTCGTAAGCATAAAAACAACAAAGGCTATTACGAAGGCCACAAATGCGATCGTTGCGACAATCCCTGCCTTAATATCGATAAAATATGCGATTCCCGCTACAACAGCCATCAGTAAGGCGGCAATCGCCGGCCAACGAATGACGGTAGTATATACGGTTTTAATTTTGCTGACTTTTTTCTTACTCATTAAAACCTCCATAAGGTCACAACCTTGTACATTATACCACGAACGTAGCAGATTAACAACAACCGGGATGCGCCGCACCCCGGTTGTAAAAAGTTATATTATGCTTTGCATTTCCGATTCTGACAATCCGGATCAGCGATTTCTGATGTAATAAGTGTTGGAAAGATTTCCGTCATATATCAGGAAATCGACCCATTCCGAACCGTCGGTAACGACCATCTTGACGAATCTTCCGTCGATCGTGTAGGTTCCGGTATACATCTCGGTATCGATCGCGCGCACAAATGTCCTGTCGGAGAAGTCAATAATGTCCGTATCACCGTCGGTCATCACGTGCTTGAATTTACCGCTTATCTCCTTATCGCCTATGGATGCCTCCTCAAAAGGCTCATACATCGACTTGGAATATATAACATATTGACCGTCGTAGTAATACTGTTCCTCGGTTCCGGAGGTCGTAACACAATTGATCGTAGAAGATGCCGCGTCGTACGAATATGTACCGGTCTCAATGTCGGATGACAATTCACCGACCGTTACGGTCATTTTATATTCATTTGTCTCAGAGTTAAAATACAAATCGATAAGTGTGGGCTTCTCGCCGCTTCCGATCGATATTCCGTATCCGAACTCTCCGCCCTTTTCGAAGGGATTTCCGCTTCCGTAAGGGTTAAAATGCTTATAAATACCTACACCGGCCGCAGTAATGCCGCCCACAATAAGCAGCGATCCAACGATTATTAAAATGTTACGAACTGCTTTATTCATAAATTACTCCTTAACGCCACCCATCTGAACACCGGCTACGATGTTTCTGGCAAGGATGAAGTATACTACAAATATAGGCAGAATTGCAATAGTAAGACCTATGTATACAACACCGTAATCGGTCTTGAACTGGTCTGACTGAAGCATTCTGATAAACAGAGGCAAAGTCTGCTTACTCTCACTCGAGATGATGAGGCTCGGCATGAAAAGGTTATTCCATGACGCTACGAATGCAAATATTGCCTGTGTCGCGATCGCCGGTTTCATAAGGGGTATGGCAATCGTGTTAAACGTTCTGAATTCACCGCTTCCATCGATCCTGGCAGCTTCCACGAGCTCCTTAGAGAACACACTCTCCATATACTGCTTCATAAAGAAGACTGTCGCAGGCGAAGCGATCGAAGGAATGATGAGTGCCAAGTACGAATCAGTAAGGCCTATCTGGTTCATAAACTGATAGAAACCGATAGCCGCGATCGTATTCGGAATGATCATAACGGCAAGTATGAATGACCATGCGAATTTCTTGAGTTTAAAATCATATACGAAGATACCGTATGCGGTAAGTGTTGAAAAATACACGGTACATATCGTACTCGGAACGGAAATGATAAGCGAGTTGAGCATCGCCTTAAAGACGTTAATCTCCATACCGTTCTGCTTAGCCATAAAATTCTTCCAGTTCTCTGCAAGATTACCTCCGGGAATAAAGGAAAGACCGGCCTTAATCGCTTCAGAAGTTCTGGTAGCATTCATAAACAATATGATAAAAGGTATAAGGCTCATCAGACAGAGAATAATACAAACTATCTCTTTAGCGGTTCTCTGTACAAGAATTTTTGCATGATAGCCTTTATCAACACCTGATTTTAATTTAGCCATGTTCTGCGCCTCCTTATCTACGCCCTAGCTCTCTTCTTCTTGGTCTTATCGGAATTACCCATAACCTTGAAGAGGATGAGACTGACGATTAATGTGACAATGAACAGGAGTACGGAAACAACACTCGCTTTTCCGTAGTTCTTGCTATTGTAGAGACGCATGATATACATCGTGACCGTTGTGGTTGAATCTGCCGGGTTACCGACGTATGACGAACCAACGACATTGAAAAGTGAAGGAATATCATACATCTGGAGTCCGCCGACAGCAGATGTTACAAGCGTAAACAATAAAATAGGTTTAAGAAGCGGGAGCGTAACCCTGAAGAATCGTTGTCCTCCGTTCGCACCGTCAATCGAGGCGGCTTCATACAGGGACGGGTTGATTCCGAGCATACCCGCTATTAAAAGCAAAGTTGTATTGCCATACCACATCCAGAAAAGGATGAAAGAGATAAGTCCTCTTGTTCCGGCAATTGAATCAAGGAAATTATAATCCTGTGCAATAACGCCCATTTTCTTAAGAAGAGCGGTAACAGGACCATACTGCGCAAAGAGTGAAGCAAAGAGGACTGAAATAGATGCGGCAGTAATAATATTCGGCATATAAGTAAGAATCTTGATAGCTCCCTGACCACGTACTTTAACGATCGTATTCGTAAGCCATGCGGCAATAAGGAGCGAAATGATTATCTGAGGTATAAAGCCTCCTATCCACATAATAACGGTATTAAGAAGATATTTGAAGAAATATGCCTTCTCACCTGCCGTGATTCCAAGGACATCGGCAAAACCTTTAAGGCCATTGAAAGTAATGGTTACATTACCGTATCGATCGACATAATTGAGCAAACTCCAACGAAATGTATTGATAAGCGGATATACCTGAAATCCTAAATAAACAAGGAAAAAGGGAAGTATAAAGAGATATCCGTACCATTCATGAGTAACTTTCTTTCTCCTGCGGGGCTTTGTAGCCGATACCGTCTTAACTGCATTATCCGACATTGTGACCCTCCATTTGTAAAAGAAAAGACTCCCACTACCCGAAAGTAGCGGGAGCCTGAATTAGTATAGTCCGGGGTAAACCCCTATGTGAATTGTAAAAAATCACATTACTAAGCACCGGCAGGTGCCTACACAATCATTAGTCAGCGATGTTAAGGTAGCTGAATGTATCATGGATGTAAGCCTTGAGGTTGCCGATAGCACTGTCATAATCGCCGCTCGCAATGTACTCCTTAACATATGTGCTGAGAGTATCGTTGATCTGCTTGTCCTCAGGCTTAACAACTGAGGTATCAACAGTCATGCCTGTAAGTATATCATTGTAAACCTTGATGTAGTTCTGGCTGTACATAAGTCCGTTTCCGGAAGCAAGTGCAAGGTTGTTTTCCTTATCTGTGATGATCGTCTCGGAATTCTCAAGAAGGTAAGCATTAGCTGTTTCGTTGTTGATGAAGTCACAGTTAAACATAGCGATCTTCTCCATAGACTCTGCGTCACATGTGAAGTACTTGATGATGTCAGCTGCAAGCTCTTTATCAGCACAACCTACAGTTGCTGCAAGACCTGTACCGCCCCAGTAGAATGACTGAGGACCTGCAACTGTGATCGTCTGTCCCTTCCAAGAACCTGATAAGCACCAATACTGGAACCAAGGACATCCTGTGTAAGCAAGTGCAGACTTAGCGTCCTCAACACCGGTACCATCCATCATGGTGTACCAGTCAGCAGCCCACTGAGTTGTACCAAATGTCCAGTTCTTATCAGCGAAAAGCTTAGCCTCCTCGAAGTAAGCCTTAACCTGATCGTCGATCACGATGTTATCGTTGTCATCATACCAACCTGTCTTACGGTTGTTGGTAAATACTCTGTTAAGATCGTCCCATCCTGAAAGGAGTCTGCAGTTACCGTTTGAAGCCTCAGCAAGTTTAGCTGCTGTCGCTTCTACTGCTGTCCAATCCTTAAGCATTTCCTGAAGCTCTGCAGGATCGGTTGTTCCAAGATACTTCTCGCAAAGGTCTGCTCTTAAGCACCAAGCACCGGGTGTTGCCTGCCAAAATGAAGCATACTGGGAAGCAGCACTTGTTGTACCGTCTTTGCTACATACAACAGCGTTGAATTCGTACTGATCCTTGAGATCGTCATCTGTGATTCCGAGGTCAGCCATCGAGAGAAGGTTGCTGCCCTGAACATACTTCTGAACGTAGTCAATCTCAAGACCCATAAGGTCAGGATAAAGCTCTGCAGAAGTATCCTTAAGAAGTTCGTCGATCTTGGTCTGATAGTTATCAGATCCACCCGAGTTAACGAATACGATTCTTGCGTAGTTATCTGCCTTGTCAGCTGCATATACGTTGTCAAGGATCTTCTTGATATCATCATTCCAACCCCAAACGACGAATGCGTCAGCTGCTGAAGCATCACCGGTAATGGTGTTTGCAGGCGTTGTAGGCTCCTCTGCTGCTGTTGTCTCATCCTCTGTTGCCGATGAATCTGCTGATGATGCAGCTGCCGATGATGCAGCTGAAGAAGCTGCTGCCGAACTGCTTGATGATGTATTTGTACATCCTGCTGCAGTTCCGATTGCCATTGCAGCTGCTAAACCAAGCACTGCAATTCTCTGAAACTTTCTCATTGTCCCTCCATTCCGCTGTCTGCCCCCGCAAACAGCATATGACTCTTTTTTCTTCGATAAACGATTACTCAATCGTTTTCGTAATATGATAATACAACAATTTGTCGGTCAATGCAACCCTTTTTTTGAAATTTTTTGGTAATTATTACCAAGACGACCCGGTAACACCATCAAGCATTGCATTAAAATACCGCAAAAATCATTGTATACATCCGTTTTTATCGAAATCGTTATAGTCCGGATTAAAGCAGATATGTCCGAAATTTTCGCTATCAGCCTCTCAGATTCTTGACCGTTTTACCGGGATAAAGCTGAGTATCGACAACAATCTGACCGATCATTGTAGTTCTGGGCTTCTCTATAAGAGAAATAAGTTTCTCGGCTGCACAGCTTCCCATGGTTCTGGTGTTCTGAATAACCGTTGTGATCTGAGGCTCAATCTGTCTTGCAATAGTAATGCCGTCGAATCCGGCAATGGAAATATCTTCGGGAATCCTAAGTCCTCTCGCTCTTATCGCATTAAGTCCGCCAAAGGCCGCATAATCATCGGGATAGATTATGACTGTGGGCGGATCGGGCATATCGAGGAATTCATATGTAAGTTCTTCGGCAAGCGCGATATCACGATATCTGGATTCCTTAACATATTCATCCGGAATATGAACATCATTCTTATCGAGTGTTATATAGAAGCCCGACAATCTGTCACTTGTTACGGCGGAATCCTCACCGCACATATATGCGATCTTGGTATGCCCCATATCGCATATATATTGGGTAAGATCCTCCATTCCCTTTTCATTATTGGAAAGAATTGCAATAGTATTGTTGAAGGTATAATCAATCGTGACAACCGGAATGTCGCTTCTCATAAGTTCGAGAACCTGGGGCTCGTTGAAGTCTATGCAAGCGATCATTACGCCGTCAAATCCTCTGAAACGGCTGTGCTCAAGGTATGTCATATTATTAAAATGATTCTTGTTGGAAAGAATGAAGGTAATATCATATCCGAAACTCTCGGCGGTAGTCTTAAAGCTGTCGAGCACGCTCGCGAAATAGTCGTGAGTCAGACCGCTCATGGCCTCATCCACGAAAAGAACTCCGATATTATGGCTCTTGTTGGTCTTGAGCGCTCTTGCCGATGAATTCGGTTGATAGCCCATTTCCTTAGCCACCTTCTTAATAAGTTCCTTCTTCTCTTCGCTAACATCACTGTGCCCGTTAAGTGCCTTACTTACGGTAGAAACAGACACATTACACTTAGCTGCCACATCTTTGATCGATACCATATTTACTCCTGATAAAATCCGTTTTCGTGAATCCTTTGTGCATTTTGCCGTGCTAAATCGTTTTAGTATTTAAAATAATAAAGCAAAATAAACTAAAATGCAACCAATTTACTACGAAATTTTCGTAAATTAGGATTTTTTATCATTAAATTGACATTTTTTATTTTTTATTCGAGCAAAAATCTTGTAACCCATGTTTGTATTTGCTATAATCGAGTTGATTTTCGAAATCGTTTTCGGTTAAAAGGGGGAAAACGATTTCGTCCATCAAAAGCAGGCACTGCCACGGTAGCAGTGTTTGCAGGTATTTTACAGGCTTTTAGAAAAAAGAGAAGAGAAAAGAGAAGAATCAGGAGGGATTACACATGAAGTTCGGTTACTTTGATGACGAAAACCGCGAATACGTCATCACAACGCCTAAGACTCCGCTTCCGTGGATCAATTACTTAGGCTCTAACGAGTTTTTTTCCCTGATATCCAACACTTGCGGCGGTTACACCTTCTATAAGGATGCCAAGCTGCTCAGACTTACGAGATATCGTTATAACGATGTTCCGATGGATATCAACGGCAAATACTTCTACATCAATGACAACGGAACCATCTGGAATCCGGGCTGGAAGCCCACCCAAACAGACCTCGATGAATATGAATGCCGTCATGGTATGGGTTATTCCAAGTTCAAGGGGGCTAAGAACGGACTGGAAGCAAATGTGCTTACATTTGTACCCATGAATGACAACTGTGAGGTGACCAGGCTCACACTCACCAACAATTCATCGCAGGATAAGGATTTTAAAGTATTTTCATATGTGGAATGGTGTCTTTGGAATGCCGACGACGACAGCCGTAATTTCCAGCGTAACTTATCGACCGGCGAGGTTGAGGTTGACGGTTCCACGATCTACCATAAAACGGAATACAGAGAGCGTCGCAACCACTACGCGATCTACTCCGTAAATGCGCCCATAGACGGATTCGACACTATCAGGGACGAATTCCTCGGTGCATATCACTATGCTTCTTCACCCGAAGTTGTAGAAAACGGCAAAGCCAAGAACTCTATGGCAAGCGGATGGTCACCCATTGCCAGCCACCAGCTCAATGTTAAGCTTGCTCCCGGAGAGAGCAAGAGCTTTGTATTCGTACTCGCATATATCGAGAATCCCGTTAATGACAAATGGGAAGCTCCCAATGTCGTTAACAAGAAGCCTGCCAAAGCGCTTCTTTCCAAGTATCAGACAGACGGCGGCGTAGACAGAGCATTCAACGAATTAAAGAGATACTGGAAGGAACTCCTCAGCAAATACACTGTTCAGTCTTCCAACGACAAGGTCGATCGTATGGTTAACATCTGGAATCAGTACCAGTGCATGGTAACCTTTAATATGAGCCGAAGTGCTTCTTATTACGAGTCCGGAATCGGCCGCGGAATGGGCTTCAGAGATTCATGTCAGGATCTTCTCGGCTTCGTTCATCTTATTCCCGAGCGCGCCCGCGAGAGAATAATCGATATCGCTTCAACCCAGTTTGAAGACGGCAGCGCATATCATCAGTATCAGCCTCTCACCAAGAAAGGCAATGCAGATATCGGATCGGGCTTTAATGACGATCCTCTCTGGCTTATCGCCGGAACAAGCGCATACGTAAAGGAAACCGGAGACCTTTCCATCCTTAAGCAACCCGTTCCTTTCGATAATGACGAGAGCAAAGCAACTCCTCTTATGGACCACCTTAAGAGATCTCTCGATTATATCATCAATCACAAAGGACCCCACGCACTTCCCCTTATCGGACGAGCTGACTGGAATGACTGTCTCAACCTCAACTGCTTCTCAGAGAAGCCCGGTGAGTCCTTCCAGACTTTCGGACCTTCCGAAGGCCCCGTTGCAGAGTCCGTATTCATTGCCGGTATGTTTGTAAAATACGGTCGTGAATATGCCGATCTTGCCAATCTCCTCGGAGATGTTGCCGAAGCAGAGAGAGCTCTTGCAGAGGTTGATAAAATATACGCTGCAATCCTTGACGCAGGCTGGGACGGCGAATGGTTCGTACGAGCATACGATGCATTCAGCCACAAAGTCGGTTCGAAGGAATGTGAAGAAGGACAGATCTTCATCGAGCCCCAGGGCTTCTGCGTTCTCGCAGGTGTCGGCGTTAAGGAAGGTCTCGCAGAGAAAGCGCTCAACTCGGTTAAAGAGAAACTCGATACCAAGTACGGCATAATGATCCTTCAGCCCGCATATACCAAGTACCATATCGAACTCGGAGAGGTAACCTCATATCCTCCCGGATACAAAGAGAATGCAGGCATTTTCTGTCATAACAATCCTTGGGTATCATGTGCCGAGACCGTCATCGGAAGAGGCGACAGAGCATTTGAAATCTATCGGAAGACCTGCCCTGCATACTGCGAGGAATTCTCTGAGATCCACAGAACCGAGCCCTATGTATATTCACAGATGATCGCAGGCGCCGATGCCAAATTCCACGGCGAGGCCAAGAACAGTTGGCTCACCGGAACCGCAGCATGGACTTTCGTTAACATTTCGCAGTACATACTCGGCGTAGCACCCACACACAAAGGACTTCAGATCAATCCCTGTGTACCTTCGGATTTCGGCGATTTTAAGATTACAAGGCGTTTCCGCGAGGGAACCTATAACATCACCGTTAAGAACAGCGGAAGTCAGAAGGGCGTTAAATCAATGGTTGTTGACGGAAGACCCGTTGAGGGCTGCATCGTGCCTTACGAGAAAGGCAAGACTCAGTACAATGTAGTTGTAGAGATGTAAGCCCGGACGCAGCGGCGCGCAGGTTCTGCAGCCCGGCAGACACACGTCATACATAATATTTCCTCAAATAAAATATATGGCGAAGAAGGATCAATCTTCTTCGCCATATTATTTTACACGGAAAGACCATCATAAGCGGATTTACATTTTAACAAAGATCATGAACATCACAAGTGCAAAGCCTGCAACAAAAGCAAGTGCGCCTTTATCATTGTCCTTACCCGCATACATCTGGGGTATTTCCTCAACAACCGTAAATATTATCGCGCCGGCTGCAGCGGCCATGATATACGAGAGAGCCCCCGGGAAAATAACCACAACCACAAGCGTGATCATAGCCATTATAGGAACCGGCACACCGGAAATAACACCCATAAAGAAGGCCTTACCAACACCGTTGCCTTTATCCCTTATGGGAAGCGAGACAAAGAGTGCCTCCGGAAAATTCTGAACCGCAACGGCAATCGCAAGAACGAAAGCCGTTGAAGCGGATATCCAGTCCGTTTTCATAAAATGCGCCGCATATATTGTTCCAAGCGCGATCCCCTCGGGTATATGATGGATAACCTCGGAAAGCATAACTTTGGTTTCAGGCTTAAGTTTGCTGTTTAGACCCTCGGTAATATCCACATAGGCATGCGTGTGTGGCACAAGATGATCCAACAAAAACTGCGCTCCTACGCCCGCGCAGAAACTTAAAAATATAAATAAGATCTCACGAACATCCGCACTTCCCGGATTTCCTATAGAAGGTTTGAGCATTCCCCAGACCGCAATGGAAAGCATGATTCCGGCGCTGCTGCCCGCAAAGATCATACGAATGTTATCCGATATCGTTTTCCGCTTCGTATATACAAAAAGCGCTCCGAGAAGCGTTCCCGCAAAAGGGATCAGCATGCCAAAAATCGTATCCGAATCCGACAGCGCACCCGATTTATCAAGGGATGTTATCAGCGAATAAAATCCGATGAATATGAGGATCGTACCACCGGCAACTTCGGAACCGGATTTATATCTTATTCCGAAAGCGCTTCCGATCCTAACGCCCGCAAAAGAAATAATAAATGTTACGATGGTTATGGTGATACAGGCAAAAACGGTATTGAACATTTTACTTGCATCGAAAACCTCTACAGGAAAAGCTATAAACGTGATGCCGACCGCCAGTGCATCGATACTGGTTGCAATGGCCATCGGAAACATCTGCTTGATCCCAAAACCCGCTTTGGTTTCCTCTTCCTCGGAAAACGCCTCACGGATCATATTGATTCCGATAAGAAGAAGGAGTGCAAAAGCAACCCAGGGGGCGACCACTCCGATCCATTTCTCAAAGCGCGAGCCGACCATATATCCGATAAAAGGCATAAGACCCTGAAACACTCCGAACCATACGCCGCAGATAAGACATTCTTTAATTGTTATCTTACCGGCTGTAAGGCCTTTGCAAATGGAGACCGCAAAAGCATCCATAGCAAGTCCGACCGATAAAAGAAGTACCTCAAAAATACCCATATTCTACGCTCCAATCCATATATGATTGTACTATCAGGGCAGGCTGATGTCAAAGGAATTGCACAATGTAAAAAGTGAGTGCCACAGCAAAGCCGCGGCACTCACTATCTCTCTATTAAACCTACTATATATCCCTTATTGATATTTTCCCCAAATGTAGACATTCCCATTGTCTTCATTCTACACATCTAAATTCTTCTGCCCTTTTCCTATCCGGTGATCCGACCCTTATGCCCAAGGATCTTCACTCTTGGATTTCTTAATATCAACGATCAGGAACTGCTCCCAAAGGAACCACTGATCACCCTTCTTACGAAGCTTAACCTGACGAGGACTATCAGCTCCGCCCGAAGAAATATACAGAACCGCATATGAATCATCCTGATATGAATAAGGATTATCGGAAACTGTAACCGTGAAAGGCTGACTCGGTGTGTAATCGTTCTCAGGTGTAGCACCCTTAAAATATGAGAACGGAACCTTAACTCTGCCGGTTATTCTCTCCTTAAGGAAAGCCTTCTCGTGATTGCTGAGGGGCTGAGGTCCTTTCAGGAAATTAAGCATGTCATATCCGATTTCAAGGTCGGCAGCAAGTGCGCAAATAGCACAAACCGTAAGGGCTGCTGTCTTAAAAGGTGAATCTAAAGTCGCTTCCGGAAGAGCCTGAAGCTCAGCTACGCTCTCAGGAAGAGCCTGGAATGTGAAGGTCTCTGTCTTATTACCACCGCCGGCAGCGTCAGAAACCGCATTCTTAATGTTATCAAAAATACTCATTAATATACCTCCGTATCAAAGTATCCTATGTTGCCCATGCGCATCTAATCGCAGTTTATCGCAAATAAAATACGCACTACGCAACAACCATAGTCACATTATATTGAAACTCGTTTTATAAAACATCATTAGTTTTGAGGATAAAAAAAGACTGTGAAAAAGTCTTAAAAAACTTGTTTCACAGTCATTTTACAGCTATTTAACGGTCAATCCGCAGCAATGCGCGGTTATTTAGCGGGCCACGGTGCCTTTATTTGGCCCCGCGTGCGATCCTCTCGCCGATATAGTCCTCCATCTCGTCCTTGTCCTTCTTAAGGGCAAAGCTAAGCTCGCTGTAGAGGTTGTCTTCAGCCATTTTAAAATATCTGTCATCAGTCGCGGTAGTCTTCTTACCCTGTGCGATCCTCTCCTGCTTGCGCGAATAAACTGTCTTAAGAACGCTCACAAGATTACGGCAATCCCCGCTTCCTACGAATTCCTTGTACTTCTCTTCACGAAGCTTATCATTGGTAGCGGAAATCTTCTCAATGCTCGGAATCTCATCGATAAGAGCAAGCGCTTCCTTCTTGTTGATCACGGTCCTGGCAACAACCTTCGTATTGTCAGTCGGAAGGAAGGAGCGTCCTCCCTTGCCGTAAACAGGCTCCAACACATAGTATTCTCTGTCACTGCCCGCAAAATCAAGTTTGGAAATATCCACGATCTTGCAGATGCCGTTAGTACCACATACTATAAATTCTCCAACACGGAACATAAATCCTCCATTTCTGTGCAAATATCCGTACGACCACCTTATGGCTTCTGCCGTCGGAGTATAAAATAAATCCCTCACCTAAGTGCAGAGGGACTTGTCCTCGCATTAATGTTAACATAAAATGGCCCAAAATAAAAGTGGGCCATTTTATCCATTTTTGTATTAAATTCAGTCCAGATCTTCCCATCTGGCTCCTGTTCAATCCTGATTGATCAGCTCGGCATAGAAATCGGCATAGTCTTTACGCTTCTCGTTTGTAAAAGCGATAGCGGTTCTGGGATGCTGATTGAGAAGTCCGGTTGCAAGGTACTGAAGATCGTATCCCCATACAACACCGGATTCCTTGAGAGGAACCATATAGTCCTGTATAAACCTGAATACAGGGAAAATATTGTATTTGGGATTACGGAGCACTCCGAGAAGGTTCTCCATTGAGCAGTTGCCCGCGCCTCTTCCCATTCCGTTATATGTTGCATCAAGCCAGTTAACGCCGTCACCTACGCACTCAAGTGTGTTGGCAAAAGCAAGCTGCTGATTATTGTGAGCATGAATACCGATCTGCTTACCGTATTTGTCGCCGTATTCGACATAGAGGCTGGCAACTCTGGCCATCTGCTCGGGATAGAGAGCTCCAAAGCTGTCAACGATGTAGATCGCGTCAACATCGGTCTTACAGATGATGTCGAGAGCAGCCTTAATATCGCCCTCCTGAGCGCTTGAAACCGCCATAATATTGCAGGAAACCTCATAGCCCTTCTTCTTAGCGTCCTCGATCATATCGACTGCGGCAGGGATCTGATGAACATAGCAGGCTACTCTGATAAGGTCAAGCGCACTGTTGGCACGCTCAACAATATCATTCTTGTAATCGCACCTGCCTACATCCGCCATAGCGGCAAGTTTGAGCCCTGTATCGTTATTGGCACCGAATACCTCAAAGATATCATCCTCGTTGCAAAATTTCCATTTGCCGAATTTATCCTTATCGAACATAGTCTTATCGCCCTTATATCCGATCTCCATATAATCAACACCGGCCTTAAGATTGGTCTCGTAGAGCGCTTTTGCAAATACATCGGTAAAATAAAAATCATTTACCAGACCACCGTCTCTGAGTGTTGCGTCCACAACGCGGACATTTTCTCTGTAATCCATAAGTGCCGATATTTCTTTCATAAAATCAAATCCTCCATATCCATAATTGTTTGATATCAAACCATTTTCGCGTAAATAACATGTGCCTGTTCATTTTTTACATAATATGCCGAAACGATCATAATTTCAAGCGATTATTATCTTTTACAAATTCAATGTATTCTTTGGCAGTTAACGCTTCGCTGAAATAGTAGCCCTGAATGTAGTCGCATCTGCAGTCGCAGAGATAATCAAACTGCTCTCTCGTCTCAACGCCTTCGGCCACAACCTCAAATCCGAGATCCTTCAAAGTCCTGATCGTACCGGCTACGATGGTTCGTCCTTTCTGAGTTGAGATTGCCTTGACAAGCCGCTCATCAAGCTTGACCGTACGAACGGGAAGTGTCGCCAATCCTGATATATCCGAATAGGAAGAGCCGTAATCGTCGAGTACAAAAGAATATCCCCTGTCTCCAAGCTCCGTAAAATTGCTGTCCGCAACACCCTTCGTCTTCTTGTACAATTCCTCTGTTATCTCGAAGGTGATTCCCGCAGGCTGAATATGATATTTCTCCTGAAGGGAAATTATTTTATTTGCGAAATCGCTCTGTATCGCCTGAGCGGTGGAAAGGTTGATGCAGACATCATTTACTCCCTTTTCGGTAAGCTTGTTGTCAAAAATGAATTTAAAAACCTCTTTAACAACGAAGTTGCCGATGGTCAGCATGATCCCGCTCTTCTCCGCATTCGGTACAAACATTTCCGGCGGGACGAAACCGTACTTAGGGTCCTTCAGCCTTATAAGCGCTTCAACCGCAGTAAAATACCTTTTGCGCACATTGTAGATCGGCTGATAATACATATACAGATTGTGCTCCATCATCGCCCTTGTCAGGATCGAATCCATATCACGTTCCATCTGAAAATTGCGCGTGTTAAGGAGTTCATTGGCGCTCGCGTATATCTTATCCTTGGGCATATGATCATAAAATCTGTGCCCGAACTTGATGATCTCGTTGAAATTGCCGATATCATCGGGAATTCTGAGATAGCAGATACTCGGTTTAAGTCTTGTGCCTGAGTTGATGACATCCTTGATATTGTCCATAAACTCATTGTACATAATCGAAATATCACGCGCGGGATCGAATCTCTCATCGTCAAACATTATATATATACAGCCCGTCTGCTCGTAGAAAAGCGTATAATCAGGCGCATACTTCTTACAGATCACATTAAGGCGCTTAACGATCCGTTGTATATAAGTATTATATTTTTCTTCTTCAAGATAAGCTCTTACCTCGTAGGCATTGACGAATTTAATAACGACGAGCTTCATCATCTTTCTGGTCAGGAGCACCTTTTGAAGTTCGGATCTGTAGGCGTCAAAGCTAAGGAGCCCCAACGATTCGTCGACGATTTCCTCCGGTATGTGCACATGTAAAATAATAATAAGACATCCGATCGCCATCGAGAACATCTCGATAAGAAGCTGCGGCACGAAAAACTGCACACTAACGGCTATGATCGCAAACACATACAAAAGCATGAGCGCAAGCCACTTTCTCTTATCGAGAAACCTCTTGCAATACAGCAGATAACTAAAGCACATACCGACATATATAAAGGACATAATGTAGAGGATATATATAAGTTTTCCTCTCTCATAACCGTTTTCGGTCACGGTAAAAAGCATATGGTGGTAGAAATTCGAAGCGAGAAGGATCACGAGCAGCGCATAGGGCGCAATCACAAGTGCTTTAACCGCAGGTCTCTTGAGCGCATACCATGTTCTTGTTATCGCAAATATAAAAAGCACATAGAACGCGTTATTCGCATTTCTCGTCAGGAAATATCCATATGAAAAGAAATAATCCAGATTAATAAGTTCCGGGCTGAGCGTCTGTCCGCCGGTAGTTGCCAGTGCGCTGATCGCTTCCATTCCGTAATCGAATATCGTCGTAAACAGCATAAAAACGACCATCCAAATGAACATCTTGTTTGCAAGGCCTTGGGTCATTTTACGATATCCAATTGAAAAGAGGATCACGGCGTAGATCACAAACGCCGAATAATCAAAGTAAAGTACCTTCTCCATCGTTCTCTTTGCCCTTCATTCCTGTATTATCCTCAGCTTTAAGCCGCTTTATATACCATATGATAGATGTAACCGTATCAAACAGAAGCATAACCACAAAACACCCGCCGCCAAGAAATATACCAAACAGCAAGTACTCTATTCCGTTAAGGAAGGTGTTTTTCTGCGGCACGATCCATTTATCTATGCCAACAAAGTAAAATATCACTGCCGTTATCGCTGCGTTAAGTACAAGCCAGATGGCCTTGTCGCGAAGCTTTAAAATGTATTTATCCTTCCAGCCTTTGGTATAGAAAGAATATAAACAGTACAATCCGCACATTAATACCGGAATCCCGAACGCAAAATAGGTCTCAATATTATATACGCCGTTTTCCTCAAGTGCGTCAGACCCTGTAAACAAAGCCCAGCTGAGGATTGAGCAGATAAGTATAAGGAACAGTTTCTTTTTCATTCACCTTACTCCTTAAATGTGTACCCTTTACTTTACTATACCAAACCGCCAATGTCAAAGCCCATGTCCGTCAGTTCATGCGGTCAATGTCCGTCAGTTCACGCAGTTCTTCTTGTGCTCAATCTTCGTCTTGTACATAAGAATGTCCGACTCTCTGAGCGACTTATCAAATATAAAATCATCCGTCGAAGTCACATAGGTTCCGACACTGACTGACAAAGTGTACGGAAGGAGCCCTTTATCATTGATATTGTCGAGATATCTGTTGACCGCTTTCTCCATCTGATCCGCTTCCGCCGGATCGTTTATGCAGGCACATACAATAAATTCATCACCGCCGAAACGACCGCAGATTTTAGTTCGATATGGAACTGTTTGAATGGCTTCGGAAATATATTTAATAGCAGCATCACCCGAATCATGTCCGTAAGTGTCATTAATCTTCTTAAGGCCATCCATATCCACGCTGGCAACAAGCACATAATCGGTCCGCTCGGAATTGATGCCCTCATAAACCATTGAATCAAGCGCATCGTAGAAACCGGCTCTGTTAAGAAGACCCGTCGAGTAATCGGTCTTGGCCATTGCATCAAGGCTCTTAACCATGTACTCAAGATTTCTCACCAGCCTGTAACTGCCGATGGCTTTGTTGATATTAGTCACAAACTGCTGGACTTTGCAATACGTATCGATCTCGGGTTCGGTGTAAAAACACATATATCCGATCGGCTTACCGCTAAAGCTCAGCGCAGTAATCACTATCGGTCTCTTGGCAGTGAGCGGCCACTCAAGATGCGGCATAAGTTCCTTCCTCGGTATATCGAGTGGATATTGGGTAAGGTCCAGGCCTGTCTGGAAAAGCACCTTCATAACATCGTCAAATTTGTCTGTTCTCACGTTCGTCGAAGGATTCACCGTACAATCAAAACAATCCTGATTAAGTACGATCGCAGTCTCAAACAAATGCGCCTTCTCAAAATATCTTATAAGCGAAAGGCTTGACTCGCATGTCATAACCTTCTCGTTAAGGTCATAAAAAGATAACTCGTCCGCTCTGTATTTGCCGAATCTCTCCGTATAATCCTTAACCAGCGAACCTGTATTAATAACCGGATGGCAATCTTTGCATCCGCAGGAATGATATATATCAAGTTTGTAAGGAATTGGGTATTCCATATCCGTATACTTGTTGTCCATTTTATCGACGATGATCTTCACGATCTTCCTGGCGAAAGCCTGCATATCACATGACGCAGTGGTTATGGTAGGCATGCTGATCTTGGCTTCAAGAATGCCGTCAAATCCGGTTACCGCAACATCCTCGGGAACGCGATAACCAAGCTGACCAAGACGGTCTGCGGCGGCGATTGCCATTGTATCGTTGGCGCAGACAACAGCCCTCGGAATCCTTCCGTTTGCATTCATCCGGTCAATCGCTTCAATCGTAGGTCTCCACCAATAATCGCCGTAAAACAGCATGGATTCGTCAAATTCAATCCCGTTTCTGTCAAGAACCTTTCTGAATACTTCTATACGTTCTTCGGATTCCGTATTATTGGAGATGCCCGCAATAAAAGCATAATCCCGAATATTGTGGACTTGTATGAGATGCTCCACAACCTGTTCAAAACCGGACTTATAATCAAAAGATACATTGGTGACACCTTCGATCCTGCCACCGTATGTAACTATCGGCGCATTATTAAGGCGCGCCTGCGCGACTATTTTATCAACGACGCTACTGTCTTTGATCGACTCGACAGAGACGATGACTCCGTCTATGATATCGTAGTCTATCAGGTCAAAGACCGCTTTGTCTCCTTCCTCGGAAATCTTCTTCCAGTACAGATCCGAACAGGTCTGATACACTATGAGCCTGTAATCAAGCTCTGTAAGCGCATCATTAAGTTCGCGTATGATCTCTATGCTTCGATCATCCGCAACCTTGGTTATGCAAAGTGCAATTATTTTGTGTCCTTGTAGCATCGCAGTTCCCCCTGTCTATGCCGCACTTCTAAGCATTTCTCTCCATATCGATCCCGGCAATAAGTGTTGGCACAAGTTGCTTCTTACGTGACACGACACCCTCAAGTATATATCTCCCATCAGCATCAGCCGTGCCGTAACATACCTCAATAAGATCCTTGGCGCCTTCACCGAAATAGAGAAGTTCCGTATCCTGATCAATGATATTCGTAAGCATCACAAATACCATACTCATACGCTGCTCATTGATCACAGTTCTTATATAATCATTCAATCCGTCCCTTATTTCATCCAGGATCTCACGGTTGACTGAAGTAACCTGAGATACGCCGAATGTAATATCTCCGGAGTGGAATTTCTTAAAATCCTGACCGAATATTTCCGGAATGCTCTTATCGTTAAAATTGCTTCCGGCCTTAAACATATTGCTTGCAAGTGTAATGGGGTCCTCACCTGCAATTGCCGCAAGTTCCTGCGCCGCCTCCATATCAACCTGCGTACAGGTCGGTGAGCGAAACATAAGCGTATCCGAAAGGATAGCGGCAAGCATAATGCCCGCAATCTTGGGCTGTATTTCAACATGCTTCTCTTCGAACATTTTATAAACTATAGTACAGGTACTTCCGAGAGGCTGATTGCGGAAGAAAACAGGCGTCACCGTCTCAAGACTTCCGAGCCTGTGATGGTCAATGATCTCGAGGATCTCGGCCTCCTCAATGCCTTCAACAGCCTGGGGCTTCTCATTATGATCGACAAGGATTACCTTTTTCTTGTCGACATTCAGAAGATTTCTTCTGGATATCATTCCGGAATACTGCCCATCCTCATTAACAACAGGAAAATCACGATGCCTTACTTTACTCATCTCTTCCCTTACATCATCCACATAATCATCGGGGTCAAAGCAGATAAGCTCGTCCTTTCGCATAATGTATTTTATCGGCATGCTCTGATTGATAAGCCTTGCTACGGTAAAAGTATCGTGCGGCGTGCTTATGATCACGCATTCCCTTGCCTTGGCGGCATTCAGCACCGTGTCCGAGATCGCGGCATTTGAACAAACGATTATGCATCCTGCATTGATCTCGATCGCTGTCATCTGCGTCTCATACCGGTCGTTCAGGATAACCATATCGTCAGGGTTAATGTGCTGCTTCATAAGCTCCGGCGTCTCTGCAGCAATAACCACTTTACCCTTGGTAAAATACCCATGTTCATTGCCTGTCACAAGGCTTCCGTGAAGTGTCTCGATTATGTTCTTGTACTGGGTTCTGGCCGTTGCAAGGATTCCGTTGTCAACAACGTCCATATATGAAGTAGCAATATCACCCGTAACCACAAGGCCTTCCAGCCTGCCGTCCTGCTTGACCACAGGAAGAGAAACCACGGACAACTCCTTCATGATCTCCCATGCTTTCTTGATGGAGATATGGCTGCTTACACCCTTGGTTCTTCGATAGTTTATATCTTTGATCTGCGCACTTACATTGTTTACAAGTTCAGGTTCATCAACGCCAAAATACTCAAGAACATACCTTGTTTCGCTGTTGATATTACCGGCTCTTTTCGGTATATACTGCGCCGTGTCATCAATCCTGTTCTTAAGATCCGCGTATGCTATAGCCGCGCAGATCGCATCAGTGTCTGGATTCTTATGTCCGATTACCAGTACGTTTCTACCCATTACATCTCTCTCGCAATTCTTGCAGCAGTCTCCTTCATATTCTCGGGAGTGTCCTCACCGGGCTTCCAAAGAGTCATAACTTTGTCATCCTTGAATCTCGGAATAACGTGAATATGCAGATGATATACACTCTGGCCTGCTGCCTCGTTATTGTTCTGAAGTATATTGATCCCGTCGCAACCGTAAGCCTTGGTAAGCGCATTGCCGACTCTTGCGGCAAGCACCATTGCCTTGCCGAGAACAGCTTCGTCGCACACCAGAGCATTGTCATAGTGAGCCTTGGGAATAACGAGGCTGTGTCCCTTTGCTGCGGGGCCCGCATCAAGTATCACTTTAAAATCATCATCCTCATACACCGTATTTGTCGGGATGATCCCGTTTGCAAGTTTACAAAAAATACAATCGTCTTTCGTCATAATTTCCTCCTGATCTTCATCTACCCGCACTTTGGGCCGCCGCCCGGCTACCCGCACTTTGGGCCGCCGCCCGGCCACGCGGAGTGCCGCCGATTTATGAAAAGCTGAAACTCTCATCAAGCATTCTGATATTGTTAAGGCTGCCGCGGGCAGTCATTTCTCCTGTCATAAAAGCACGCTGGAAAGTCATGCGTCCCTCGATTATCTCGTCAAGGGAATCACCCGATAATTTGGCGATTATCGACGCATCCTCCTTCTGCCCGAAATAGCAGTTAAGAGATTTGTTGTCGATCTCAAGGATGATCGCCTTACCCTTGTTGGAAAGCTGGATCATATAAGATGCGGTAAAACCGGCCTTCGGAACATAGTGTTCCTTGAGAGCATTGATATAATGGTCGTCACCCCCCTTGGCCTCATCATCCAACATCGTCTTGTATACCGACGCAAGTGCCTCGATATCCTGTTTCTGCTGCTTGACATATTTGTCGTCTGAAGCATATCTCGAAAGCTGCTCCGTCTCCTGAGGGGTAAGATTAATGGTATCGCTTACGATATTCTGTTTGATGGCTTTGCAACTTGAAGGAAGAAGAACAAATTTCTGAGAAATGCTTCGATACATTTCCTCGGCTTTCTTCTCGATGATATCGATATATGTCGCGTTGGTCTCAAGATCAACGGTCTCATCAATGTACCCGCTCAGACCGCTGCAGGCTTTGCCTCCGAGCATCTCCCACGCATTCATAAGCTCAAGCGCGCCCTCTTTCTCACCATATGCCCTGGACATAACAACGGGGAACATATATGTGCCGCTGATCTTGGCTTTATCACCGTACTGCCAGCAGGCATCAAGAAAGAGATGCATATAGCCACCAATTCCGCTCCACTCAACAGTTGAGGCAAGAATAACTCCGTCCGCATCCTTAAGCGTCTGCGGCAAAGTCATAATATTATTCTTCATATCATGAAGATAATAACGGTTAACCTTAACCCTGAGTTCCCCCAGAACCGCCGTAATTCTCGCAAGTACGGCAAGAGTAGGATCATCAATAAGTCCTCTTCCACCGTAATATATGTTGATCACCATATTTTATTGCCTCTCTTTCTGCAGAGCAAAAGGCCCAGCACAAAACCGCCGATCAGGCCTCCCACATGTGCAACAACATTGATTTCGTTCGAACGCACTCCCTGATATACAGCAAGGAGCACCCATATAATTATCCGGAAAATACGCATCTTCGGCTTGTCGGGATTAAAGCGATAATCATTGATCATCACCGCGATATAAGCACCGATAACACCGAATACCGCGCCTGAAGCTCCAAGTGCCACAACATTGTATTTCCCCGCGGCCGCATAGTATGCAAGCGAAGCCACATTCCCTATTATACCACTTAAAACATATATAACCAAATACTTTAATTTGCCCATTCTGCTCTCGAGATTGTTGCCGCAAAACAGCAGAGTGAGCATATTTCCGCCAAGATGGGCGATGCTTGCATGCATAAAAAGGCTTGTAAAAACAGTGTAGAGCATTTTACCGCTTAAGACGGCCCCACTGTACATACCGCCGTGCGTAGCAAGATAAATAAGATTATCGACATCGCCTGTGACTATCTGATAGATAAAGACGATGATATTGATCAGGACAAGGCCGTTGGTGACCGTCAGCAGATAATTGTATGACTTCCTCTTAGGGAGTTCTCTGCCCGGCACGATACCGTTGTTCTCAATAAAAGCCCGGAGCCCAAGATAATCCGCCGGCTGATCCTCGTAGATCAAAAGGCGCTCCTCCAGCCCATCATAGAGCCAGTGATCACAGTCGCCCCGAAGGCGGATCCGGGTGGTTTCGATATCCCATGTAAACACAACAAACAGAACCCGCGTGATATTTGAAGATCTAAGCAGGTTCTGTCTGATCGTTTGAAGGAGTATGACATCACAATCCGCGTTACGCGAACAGTCGACAATGCCGACGCCATAACCCACATTATTATTGAACGCGCCGTATACGGCGATCCCGTTTTCATCATAGACGCGCTTAAAACCGCTGTTATTAAGCGCCGCCGCAAGTTCAACTACTCTCATTATTTTGCTCCCTACTCGGAGATTATACCACCTGCAGGCGCAAAAGTCATCGTATATGATGCATTAAATTCCTTGCTTTTTTCAAGACAGTTTCCGTATTCTCTGGCACTTACATCGCCCTCATAGTCGACAGCATCCGCCCTTCCGTACCAAGGCTCTATGCACACAAATGGCGCAACTGTGCCGTCAGCCTTATTCTTCGGCGACCACACGCCGAAGAGCGGAGTCTCAAAATCCACCGTAACATAGGGCTTTTTATCCGGGGTGCACAGGCTCACGCTATGCACCTGATCGCCCTCGATAATGAGTGCATCTCTCTCAAAGAGATCATCGCTTATCGGCACATATCCGCCGTCCGTCATAAGAATATTGTCGTAATCCGCCACGCATCCGCCGCTTCCGAGAAGGTTGTAGCGGATCTGCGGCTTACCGTCAAATCTTATATAATAATCGCGGCGTTCTCCGGCCGCGGTGCCAAGCGGACATACGAACGCCGGGTGCGCTCCGATCGAGAAGTACAAGGGCTTGGCGCCGGGGTTCATGACTTTCCAGCTGACCTTAACGCTTCGCCCTGTCAGTTCATAAGAAATCACAAGTTCAAATTCCATCGGATATTTGGAAAGAGTCTCCTCGGAAGACGTGAGCCTGAAGCTGCATCTGTCGGTGTCTGCCGAAACAACCTCGAATTCGCTGTCTCTTGCAAAGCCGTGCTGACCCATCTCATAGGTTCTTCCCTCATATGTAAAATGTTTATTCCTGTAGCTTCCGACAACAGGGAAGAGAACGGGCGATGTTCTCGCCCAGAACTCAGGATTCGCACTCCACATATACTCGGTTCCATCGGAATCCTTTATGCTTTTAATCTCGGCGCCGTGCTCGCTTATCTGCACGGTAAGAACTTCATTTCTTATTGTGATCATTTGTACCTCCGTTTATGCGGGTGCACGCAGCGGCTCCCGCTCGTTTCGCTTTGCCATGTCAAGGCGGCGCCGCGTTCTAAGTCGCAAAATCGACATGCATGATACTTCCGGCACTGCCGTCCTCCATAAGATATACACCGCTCTTACGGACGATTGCCTGTGTCGCATTGTCAAATGCATTCTTCTTGCTGAATTCGCTTCTCACGCTTTCAAGATATATTGCACCGAGGCCTGCGTCTCTGATCGATCCTAGAGACGAGCCCGACCATAGTTTAAGTTTGTCGAACACCGCGTCATTCTCGTCGATCCAGCCGTTGCCATCATCATCGTAAGCGGCAAGATCGGCAAAGCCGTTACCGGATCTGGTGCCGAACAGTTCCGAGCCGTCATTGATCTTACCGTCGCCGTTAAGATCAAGCGCCAGAAAAGCACTGCCCTCTCCGAGCGAGGAAATCTCTTCAACCTTGCCGTCTGCGTCAAGATCGAAAGAGAATTTCTGATCCGTAATATCAAGCGCATTTCCCTTGTAATTGATAACAAGCGGATCGCAAAGCATATACTGCTGTTCGCTGTAGCTCTCGTACTTTTCAGTATACGCCCTTGAGAGCTCGATTTCTATCCCAAAATCTATTTCTCTTCCGTCCTCTGTGATTATTGTACCCCGGCCGAGAAAATTCGTATTCTCGGTCTCCGTGTATATCTCGCGCGTGGCTTCCTGTTTGATATACCACGCACCTGTCGCGACTACGGAGCCGTCCACCGGCCTTCCGTTAAGCATCGCTGTGTGATCGCGTACGGACTGTGGTGTGATTCCGTAACGCTCCTGCAGAAATTGTGAAAGCGGATCGAGCTGCACCTTACAGCACTGTTTCCTGTGTTCCAGCATTTCCCTGATCTGCTCGAGCAGTCTCATCCTAAGTTCGAGTAAACTTGTTGCCACACTGCTCCTTCGGGGTTCATCCTTTGTAACTACCCTGTTTGCTCCTTCCTGTTGCATAACGGCACTCTTAAGCCTGTCAAATGCAGAATCTCCTTCCTCTGCATCGAGGCTTTGAGCTTCGGATGACAGCCCGCAGTAGCTTACTTTCTCAAGCAGACTGCCCGATACGGCAAGTCTCTTCGAAGCAAGCGCCACCTCACTGCTTCCGATTTTCATTTAATCCCTCCTGTATAATATATTTTAACCGCGCAGCAGGAGCGCCCGCACGGACCAATCCACCATGCGGCCCCTGTAAAATTTATATCGGACAAAAAGACACTTTATTAAACCACGTAATAGTTATATAATCGTATTTATATAAAATACAACTTGGAGCAGCTCATGAACAAGAAAGAAATCTCAGAGATCAAGAAGCTTTTTTCACTCAACAAATGCTGTCTTTCGTCAATCTGCGGATGTTATGTGGACGGCAATAAGGATAAAGTAACAACCTTCAGGAACGCATTTATGTCTCTTCCCGATGAAGAGGCTCACAAATATTTTAAAATATTCAAGAACGCTCTGTCGGGCACAGTCGGCAAGAACACCCTTAATATGGAATTTCCGCTCGATGCGGAGGGTGAGGGCACCACTCACGAGATGCTTTTGCAGCTTCGTGACTCCGCCCTTAAGGACGACGATCTCCTTGATCTTTTCTACAACAAGATCATCGATAATTACCTTTGCGCAGGCAACTATCTCATCCTGCTTGCAAACGGTACATATGACATACCCGGCAAGGGCTCGGACAATCTCACAATGGACGATGCTTCCGAATATGTTTATGAGCATATCATCTGCACGATATGCCCCGTAAACCTCGACAAAGAAGGCCTTTGCTACAATGCAGAGAGCAATACCATCGAGAATAAGATCCGTGACTGGATGGTCGAGCGTCCCGATCACGCATTTCTCTTCCCCGCCTTTAACGAGCGCAATAGCGACATCCACAGCCTTCTCTATTACACGCGTAATCCGGAAAGCATGCAGTCGGATTTTATCGGAGGGATGCTCGGATGCAATGCACCGATGAGTGCGAAGACGCAGAAGCATGTATTTGAAGAGATAATCGAAGAGACGCTCGCAGAAGACCTCAGCTTTGAGATGGCCAAGACGGTTCACGAGAATCTCACGCAGTATATCGAGGAGCGCAAGGAGCTTCCCGATACGGTAACGATAGATAAATCGGATTTTAAGAAGATACTGGAAGAATCAGGTGCCGGCACCGATAAAATGTCCTCCTTCGAGGGTAACTTTAATGATGCCGCCGGAAGCCGTACACAGCTTGTTGCGGGCAATGTGGCACCGGGCAAGACCTTTGATGTCAAGATGCCGCAGGTAACGGTCAAAGTCGCTTCCGACAGGACGGACCTGATCGAGACAAGGGTAATTGACGGCAAGAAATATCTTCTTATTGAGATCACCGATGAAGTGGAAGTAAACGGCATGCCCGTTAAGCCATAAGGAGGATGGATATGAGTTTAAATGAGTTTTACAAGGAGTATGCAGACCTTGTATCTGAGATTCATAATGCATATGGGGATGAGGATGGAATTGAGCACCGTTTCGATCCCCTTTTCAAAAAAGCCGGAATAATCAAAGTGATAATAACTTCAAATGCTTTACCGAATCCTATCTTTTCTGCCGGCAGAACGATAAATCAGGTTATCTATGATTCGGGCGAAGAGACCAACGAGGAATTCAGCGAGACTAAGGAAAGCGATACGATTTCAGGCGGCAAAGCATTCGAACAGATCTTTTGGAGTGCCGAGGCTGATTCAAATCCGGATTTTACCGTTATGAAAGACCGTCTCTCAGACCTCGTTTTCCTGTTTTATTCAAGACGAAATATGAGCGAGGATCTTAATCATGTAATCTCCAAGGATCTGCTCACAGGTACATACAGAATGGATACCATCGCAAGATTATATGGTATGAACATCCAGGCCAAAGGCCTTGCGGATGAATATGCCATTATCTTTACGAATATTCAGAATATGAAATATTATAACAATCGTTTCGGTAAGGATACGGGCGACAGGATCATTGCACTTTACGGCGGGCTTCTCAAGAGTATGTGCCACGATGATGAATATCTTGCAAGACCGGGCGGAGACAATTTCGTTTTTGCAGTTCGCACAGAGAATGTTCAGAGAATAACAGAGGCACTTCAGAACGTAACTATTATGGGTCTTCCGGGAATGGACGACAAGCCCATACATCTCAGTGCCTGGTGCGGCGTTGCCGACTCCAGTGATCCCGACAAATCCTTCGACAGGAAAGCCTATCAGGCATCGGTCGCTATGCAGATCGCCAAGAGCCAGATGCACCAGAGGGTTATGTATTTTAGTAAAGAGATCGACACCAGGCTCACCTGGGGCAATCACATAACCAATAATTTTGACAGCAATCTCAAAAAAGGCTGTTTCATCCCCTTCTACCAGCCCAAGGTATTCGCTCCAACCGGACAGATCATCGGTCTGGAAGCGCTTGTAAGACTCAATGAAGGCAACGGTCTTATATCACCGGCGAGATTTATTCCCATTCTCGAGGATCATGATATGATCACCTCTCTCGATCTGTACATGCTCCGTAAAGTATGTGATGACATTAACACCTGGATCGACAGTGGGATACATGCTCCCATCGTATCGATCAACCTGTCAAGGCGTGCACTTTACAGCGACACGATCATAGACGATATCAATAACATAATAACCGAGACGCAGGTTCCCAGACAAAATCTTGAGATAGAGATTACAGAAACCACGACTCTCAAAGAAATGAGCAAGCTTGTTCTTCTTACCAAGCAGCTCAAATCAATGGGGCTCCTCGTTTCCATCGACGATTTTGGAACAGGTTATTCAAGTCTCAGCATGCTGATGCAGGTCAGCGCAGACATCATCAAGATCGACAAGAGCTTTATAGATGCCTGCTTTACGGATAACAAGAGCGTCGTGCTCATAAAGAACATGATCCATCTTGCAAGCGAACTTGGCTTAAAGACAATTGCCGAAGGCGTTGAGACAAGAGCGCAGGCAGAATTCCTCGCCAAGATGGGCTGCCTCAACATCCAGGGATACCTCTACTCCAAGCCCGTTCCCTTCGAGTCGGTAAGAGCGATAATTAAATCCGGCAGACTCGAGCCGAAGGAGAACAATATCTAGAGTGTTTGTCCAATTTATAGGAATGCAGATTTCTGCCGAATCAACCATTAAGAATTGCATAAAATATATAATTCTGTTATGATTATCCATATAAATCTATGGAACGAGGTATTGTAATTAATGAGGCGTGTAATCGATAAAGAATCTGTCATTTCTCATAAGAAAAATGCAATTAAGAAACTCAACCAAACACTTGAACTTTTCATAAATAGAAATGATGATAGAAGTTTAAAGAAGGCAGATTTAATATCGTATTGGTTGGAAGAATATAGTCATTACCTCGTTGCAGAAGAGTCTTATAATTATAAACGTGTATTACACTACAAACGTGGTGATGTAGTACAGTTAAATTTTGGATTTAATATTGGAAGTGAGCATGGTGGTTTACATTATGCCATTGTGCTTGATAATAATAACTTGCAATCTTCTCCCGTGGTTACTGTAATTCCTCTTTCTTCTGGAACAGAAAAAAATACATATAGTCGTGATGTTTATTTGGGGAATGAACTATATGAAAGACTTAACAGTAAATATAATAAACTTAATGAACAAATTCTTAAAGAATTAGAAGAGAGCAAACAACTTGATACAATTCTTGAATATGCAAGATTAAATCCAAACGAACAAAATCCTGATGAGATTAGCAAAATATTAAAAAATTTAGCAGAAAGAAAGGCTAAACTTCAAGATGAATTTGACCGATTAAAAAAGTATAAGAGCGAAGTTGATAAGTTAAAAAGCGGAAGCATTGCCTTAATGGAACAAATTACAACTATAAGTAAGATGCGCATTTACAAGCCTCAAAATACGAATGATTTACTTTATGATGTTACGTTTTCAGACGGGGCATTGGATAAGATAACAGCTCGGTTAAAAGAACTTTACATTTTCCCTATTGACAAAAGGGAATGAGTGTTGATACAATGTGCTTGTAAGTAGTAAACAGCGCCTATAGGGCATTTAAAAAAGACAGTTCTAAATGGGAGAACCTCACCTTTGGGTGGGGTTCTGTACGTTTTGACTGTAAAACTATGCGACATAATAATATTACTTACATTGTTCAAAATAGCATTCCATATATCATTTGCCAGATGTCAACAATAACATCTTTATTTTCTGTGTCTCCTTTTTGAATATTCTCGTGCGGCGGAGCCGCCTGTCCGGCGTGGCGAGAGCCACATGTCC
>CAKZZH010000133.1 GCA_937885345.1 uncultured Lachnospiraceae bacterium
ACCAATGCCGCCAACACCCTTTGCCGCATCACAAAGGCACAATGGATGAGCCGGCCTACCGACCACACACTCAACCTGTTCTTTAACTCGCTTCACACAACAGTTGACGCAGTGTTGCTGGGCATTAACGGCGACACGAAAAACGACACCGCATACCATACACTGTGTGACACGTGGCTGACCGGTGTTCCACAACTGATGTATCGACACCTGTTTGGCGACAGTGCCATGGCTCAAGGCATCGCACTCTATGCTGCTGCACACATGGTAAGCCGACATCACGTGCCGGCGACATTCCGCCTTGACAACACGGACACAGACCTCACCATTGGCAACATGCTGGTGGTGCACATTGACGACAACGACAACTACTCATTCTATCTATTATGTGGAAACTCCTGACATTATCTGTGCTACAGTCGTTGCTGCTCAGCGGCGGACAAGTGCTGCTCAAGTTCGCTCTCGACCGCATGGGACGCTTCGAGTGGACATGGCATTTCTTTGGTAATCTGCTCGTCAACTGGTGGTTTCTGGCCTGCGGCATTTGCTACGGTGCCGCCACGATGCTCTGGATGTATATCATCAAGCATTTCCCCTTTTCCATGGCCTACCCCATGATTTCCCTGAGCTACGTCTTCGGCATGTTTGCCGCCATCCTCATTTTCCACGAGCACGTGCCCCTTTCGCGCTGGTTAGGGGTGTTGCTCATCATGGTGGGCTGCATCCTTTGTGCCCGCAACTAATCTGGCTTCCTTTACCGCTTCGTAGAACTCCACATATTGCCGCGCCACTTTCAGGTGGTCGTGGTGTTGGCTCTCCTGAGAACTTCGAGATTTTGGAGGATCTCGCTAAGGAACTCGGCGGAGAGGTTTCATGCTCTCGTGCCGTTGTTGATTCGGGCTGGAAGCCAAAAGACCTTCAGGTTGGACAGACCGGTAAGACCGTTCGTCCTCAGGTTTATTTTGCAATCGGTATCTCAGGCGCCATCCAGCATACAGCAGGTATGGAAGAGTCAGATCTTATCATTGCGATCAACAAAGATCCCGATGCTCCCATCTTTGATGTTGCCGATTATGGTATCGTAGGGGATCTTAACAAGATCGTTCCCCAGCTTACAGAGAAGATTAAGGCAGCTAAGGCTGGCAAGTAATCTGTTATATTTTACTTAATGATAACTACCCTCGGGTGACGATCTCATCCGAGGGCGGTTTTCAATTTATACTCATCAGTTTTTAAACCTCAAAAATGCCCTAAAAAACAGAAACAGGGCTTAATGTCTTATTGCAGTGTATGGGTTAATTATGTTATAATACTACGAATTGTTACGAAAGGTAACGTATATTTCAGGAGGGTTATATGAACGATAACAAGATACCTTACAAGATTTATCTCAGCGAGGATGAAATACCCAAGCAGTGGTATAACGTCAGAGCCGATATGAAGAATAAGCCGGCACCGCTTCTTAATCCGGCAACTCTTAAACCTATGACTGCAGAGGAACTTGGAGCAGTATTCTGCGATGAACTTATTAAGCAGGAACTTGATGATAATACCAAATGGATAGATATTCCCGACGATATCTTAAGCTTTTACAAGATGTATCGTCCCTCACCTCTTGTGAGAGCATATTGCCTTGAGGAGAAGCTTAAGACTCCCGCCAAGATTTATTATAAATTCGAAGGTAACAATACCAGCGGAAGCCACAAACTTAATTCCGCTATTGCGCAGGCGTATTATGCCAAGAAGCAGGGCCTTAAGGGTGTAACCACCGAGACCGGAGCGGGTCAGTGGGGAACCGCACTTTCAATGGCATGTGCATATCTTGGACTTGACTGCCTTGTATATATGGTTAAGGTTTCTTATGAGCAGAAACCTTTCAGAAGAGAGGTTATGAGAACATACGGCGCAACCGTAACTCCTTCTCCCAGTGATACCACCGAGGTAGGACGTAAGATCCTTGCCGAGTTCCCCGGAACAACGGGCTCTCTCGGATGTGCAATTTCAGAGGCTGTTGAAGCCGAAGCTACAAGAGAAGGATATAAATACGTACTCGGAAGCGTGCTTAATCAGGTGCTTTTACATCAGACCATTATCGGTCTTGAGACACATACGGCACTTAAGAAATATGATATCAAGCCTGACATCATCATCGGATGTGCGGGTGGCGGATCCAACCTCGGAGGACTTATTTCTCCTTTTATGGGCGAGAAACTCAGAGGAGAAGCAGATTACAGAATTATCGCTGTTGAGCCTGCTTCATGTCCTTCATTTACAAGAGGTAAGTTCGCGTATGATTTCTGTGATACCGGTAAAATCTGTCCTCTTGCCAAGATGTACACACTCGGAAGCCAGTTTATTCCTTCCCCTAACCACGCAGGTGGCCTTAGATTCCACGGTATGAGCCCGATTCTTTCACAGCTTTACCATGACGGACTTATGGAAGCAGTTGCTGTTGAGCAGACTTCTGTATTTGAGGCAGCCACAACATTTGCAAGAGTTGAGGGTATTCTTCCCGCACCCGAGAGCAGCCATGCTATCCGTGTTGCCATCGATGAAGCTCTTAAGTGCAAGGAAACGGGTGAGGAAAAGACGATCGTATTCGGTCTTACCGGTACCGGATATTTCGATATGGTTGCATACCAGAAATATAATGATGGCGCTATGAGCGATTACATACCTACTGATGCAGAAATAGAGAAAGGTTTTGCGGGACTTCCTGCACAGCCTTGATCAAGGGGACAGCAAAAGAACTTTTGGATATTTTATTAAAGTTCCGAATATTTAAGGAGTTATTATGAGCAACAAGGACAATTATCGTTCTGATGAAGATTTTGAATTTGAAGATGAACTTGCCAAATCAATCTCGGATATCATAAGTGAAGAGACTGCGGGTGCTCAGGCCTATGTCAAATCGCAAGGGATCACACCTAAGAGCAGCAAGAATGCGGAAACTTCATCTTCCAAGAAGAGCAAAGAAGCAACCAAAGAATCCAAGGGACAGCTTGTTGTAGTTATAGTTATTATAGTTCTGGCGGTTGTGATCATCGGTTTGGTGGCATTCTTTGTGATCAACAGTGTTCTTCAGCGGTCCAAAGAGAGTTATGCCAATTATAATAATCTCGGCTATACAGCCTACGAGAGTAAGAACTACGAAGATGCGGTTAAATATTTTAACAAGGCGCTTACTTTTGACGAAGGAAGTGAAGTATCTGATATCAATATCAATATGATGCTTCATCTCTATGATTGCTATAAACAGCTTGGACAGACGGCCAATGCAATAGGCGTTCTCAAGGATATACTTGTTCTTGACAGCAATAATTCGGACGTGATCTATACTTTGGTCAAAGAGTATGAAGAAGCGAAGAATTACGAAGCAATACGCACTTTGTATGACAAGTACGGTAACAGCTCCGACAGTAAAATATCCGGAATCTTTACCAGGTTTATTCCCGACGCTCCCTCGGCCAGCCCGGAAGGCGCCAAATACAGTTTCGACCAGAAAGTAACACTTACGGCAGGCGATGAGGATGCATCGATATATTACACCACCAACGGCAAAGATCCCGTTGAAAGCGGTACTTTATATGATGATGTAATCTCGGTTTCATCAGGAACGACGATCATCAAATTTTACACCGTTAATGAATATGGTTTTATAAGTGATATTGTTACGGAGGAATATACGGTATCCTATGAGGCACCGGATGAGCCTGTGTTTTCTCCAAAGAGCGGTAGCTATACAGGCTCGAAGGATTCCGTAAAGGTTACGATCGCGGGATATACAGGCGACTGCACCGTATATTACACTACGGACGGAAGCACACCCACTCAGGACAGTGAAGTGTATACAGATCCTATAATACTTGAAGCCGGCTCAACAACGATTAAGGCAATGGCCGTTAATGAGAAGGGACTTGCAAGCAATATAGCCACAGCAACTTATAAAGTGGTTATTAAGGCTGAATACACATCGGATAAAGCGGTAGAACTGATCTGGCAGAGACTGATGACTCTGAATGTTTGCGATACTTTCCATAAGACTAAGGATGATGAGCTTGTAGAACTTCATTATTACTCCAAGAAAGTGATCGACGATACAACAATCTATCTCTTTAAAGTCGTAATCGGCGGCGAGGAGCAGGAATACTACTACGGTACCAATGCCGACAACGGAACCACTTATAAGATTACCGAAGACGGCGGTGTTTACTCGGTTAAGACTCTTTAGAGTTATTTTATATAATTAAATATGTGTGTATTATATGGAGGTTTAAAATGTACAAAATAGTATCGGCGGAAGAATTGGCAGACAAGATTTTCCGTATGGAGATTGAAGCACCGATGGTAACAAGATCGTGCCAGCCGGGCCAGTTTCTTATCGTAAAGATGGATGAAGAGGGAGAGAGAATTCCCCTTACCATTTGCGATTATAACAGAGAAACCGGAATCGTTACCATTGTTGTTCAGGAGGTAGGAGCATCCACAACAATCATGTCAAACCTTAAAGCAGGAGATTATTTTCAGGATGTTGTCGGACCGCTTGGCTGTCCTTCAGAGCTTGTTACCGGAGACTTTGAGGAAGTTAAGAACAAGAAGATCCTCTTTGTAGCCGGCGGACTCGGAACTGCTCCTGTATATCCTCAGGTAAAATGGCTTCATGAGCATGGCATAGCCGCTGATGTTATTATAGGAACCCGTTCTCATTCAACCCTTATCTATGAAGAGGAAATGAAGAAGGTTGCGGGTAATTTATATGTCACAACCGATGACGGCAGTTATGGCCGAAGCGGTATGGTTACGGATACCATAAAATATCTCGTAAATGAATGTGGCAATCATTACGATCTTTGTATTTCCATTGGACCGATGATAATGATGAAATTTGTTTGCCTTCTCACCAAAGAACTTGGCATCAAGACGATTGTAAGCATGAACCCTGTTATGGTTGACGGAACGGGTATGTGCGGCGCTTGTCGTCTTCAGGTTGGAGATGAGATCAAATTTGCTTGCGTTGACGGACCCGAATTTGACGGACATCTTGTGGATTTCGACCAGGCGATGATGAGATCGAGAATGTACAAGACGGAGGAAGGCAGGGCAATGCTTGCGCTTACCGAGGGTGATACACATAAAGGAAACTGCGGAGGTGACAAATAATGGAAGTTAAAGACGTTAAAGTTAGAATCCCTGTAAGAGAGCAGGATCCCAAGGTTAGAGCAACCAATTTCGATGAGGTTTGTCTCGGATATAACGAAGAAGAAGCAATGGCCGAAGCATCAAGATGCCTTAACTGTAAGAATCCGTTTTGTGTATCGGGATGCCCTGTAGCTATTAATATACCTGCTTTTATTCAGGAAGTTAAAGCAGGCAATTTCGAAGAAGCATATAATATAATCAGTCAGTCATCCGCACTTCCCGCTGTGTGCGGACGTGTATGCCCTCAGGAGACACAGTGTGAAGGCAAGTGTATCAGAGGTAAAATGGGTGATCCCGTTGCAATCGGTAAGCTTGAGAGATTTGTAGCTGATTGGGCAAGGCAGCATGGTATAACACCTAAGGCAACAGCTGAGAAGAAGGGAAAGAAGATCGCCGTTATTGGATCAGGCCCTTCCGGACTCACCTGTGCGGGCGACCTTGCCAAGATGGGCTATGATGTAACTATTTATGAGGCTCTTCATAAGGCGGGCGGAGTGCTTGTTTACGGTATTCCCGAGTTCCGTCTTCCCAAGGATGAAGTTGTCGCTGCCGAGGTTGAGAATGTTAAGAAACTCGGCGTTAAGATTGAGACCAATGTTATCATCGGTAAGTCTGTAACGATCGATGAATTACTTAATGAAGAAGGCTTCGATGCCGTATATATCGGATCGGGCGCCGGGCTTCCCAAATTCATGGGTATCCCCGGTGAGAATGCCTGCGGCGTGTATTCTGCAAATGAGTATCTTACAAGAAGCAATCTTATGAAAGCATTTAAGGACGATCATGCAACGCCTATTTTCAATATTAAGAAAGTCGCTGTTGTAGGCGGCGGAAATGTTGCTATGGATGCTGCAAGAACCGCACTCAGACTTGGCGCTGAGGTGCATATTGTATACAGAAGAAGCGAGGAAGAACTTCCTGCCAGAGTGGAAGAAGTTCATCATGCTAAAGAAGAAGGCGTAATATTTGATCTTCTCACCAATCCCACCGAGATCCTTGTGGATGACAAAGGATGGGTAAGTGGCATCAAATGTATCAGAATGGAACTTGGCGAGCCTGATGCTTCCGGCAGAAGAAGACCTGTTGAGATCCCCGGATCTGAATTTGAGATTGATGTTGATGCGGTTATAATGTCGCTCGGAACATCGCCCAATCCGCTTATTTCTTCAACAACCGTCGGACTTGATACCGACAAGCGTAAATGCATTATTGCAACAGAAGAAACCGGTGCAACCACCAAAGAGGGGGTATATGCAGGCGGTGATGCCGTTACGGGTGCAGCTACCGTTATCCTTGCAATGGGTGCCGGCAAGATAGCGGCAAAGGGCATTGACGAATTCTTAAGTAAGTAATGTGTAATAAAATATAAGGTATGTAGTACAGTATGATCTTATTGTAATTCAGGGGTGTTTACATGAAAGATGCCGTTATACTCAATTTAATTACACTTGAAACTGTGGGTAGTTCTTTCTTTAAGAACTACTCTTGGATAATTTTTCTTTCTTTGCTGATAATATTTGTGGCGCTTTTTGCTTATTATATTTGGATCAGCAAAGAGAAGACAGCAAAGCTCCTCAGCGAACATGTATATATTGACGATGTTGTCGGTTACAGCAATTACACGAAGTTCTGTCAGGATGCTTCGGTTATGCTTAAATACAAGGACAGACAGCTTGCGATCGTATATGTTGATGTCAGCAATTTTAAATCGATTAACGATTTCTACGGACGTGATCAGGGCGACAGAGTTCTTAAGATAGTTGCCGATAAAATACACGACCTCGTGGTTCCTGACGGGATTTTCGCAAGACATTTTGCCGATCGTTTCGTATGTATGCTCAGTTATATGGATATTCCCAATCTTTCATACATAATCGAGAATTATCTTGCAGAGCTGGCATTGGATATACCGGGTGTTGCAGAGAGTATCAAAATTTCTTGCAAATGCGGTATTTTCGAGGTTACCGATTACGAAGAGGATATTAACGAGATGGTTGATAAGGCTGCTATTGCGACCAAAATCGCCAAGGAATCGATATCCGAGACCGTTGTCGTTCTCGACAGCGGAAGCAGTAACAGGTTTGCCCGTAACCAGGAAATCACCTATATGATGGAGAAGGCTTATGAGGAGGAGGAATATAAAGTATATATTCAGCCCAAATATAGCTTCCTCACCGAGAAGATCATAGGTGGTGAGGCTCTTGTAAGATGGGAATCCAAGGTTGAAGGCCAGATCATGCCGGGAGATTTTATACCGCTTTTTGAAAAGAACGGATTCGTTGCGAAACTCGATTTCTATATGCTTGAGCATGTTTGTGCAATGATCAAGAGAAGAATCGAAGAAGGCAAGGTAAATGTGCCGATCTCCGTTAACCAGTCCAGAATTCATGTATACGACCCGATGTATATAAGCAAGCTTATTAATACTTTTGATAAATATGATATCGGCAAGGAAAACATTATATTCGAGCTTACTGAGAGTGCATTCACCGAGAATACTCAAGATATGATCAATCTCGCATACCGAATGGATAATCTTGGATACCGTATTTCCATGGATGATTTCGGATGCGGTTATTCATCGCTTAATATGCTTAAGAGTCTTCCTATTTCGGAGCTTAAGCTTGATAAGACCTTTATCGATGATACATCGATTAAGAGCCGTTATATTATTCGTTCCATCGTTAACCTTGCGCATGGTCTTGAAATGACTACAGTTTGCGAAGGCTGTGAAACACAGGAACAGGTAGATTTCCTCAAATCCATCAAATGCGACATCGCGCAGGGTTTCTATTATGCAAAGCCCATGCCTGCGGAAGAATTTGAAAAGCTTCTTGATTCATGAGAATAACAATCATATGTGTGGGTAAAATAAAAGAGAAATATTTTACCGGTGCAATTGAAGAATACTCCAAAAGGCTCTCCAGATACATAAAGCTGGAGATTATTGAGGTTATGGACGAAAAAACCGTCGACGGGCAGAGTAGCTTGCTTGACGAGCAGGTTAAAATGCGTGAGGGTGAGAGAATCCTTAACGTTTTAAAAGGCGACGAATATGTGATCGCGCTTGCCATTAAGGGAAATAAAAGTACGTCCGAAGAGTTTGCCAGGAAGATTGATGAACTTGCAACATACGGAAAGAGCCATATCGCTTTTATTATCGGTGGGTCGCTCGGGCTGTCAAACGAGGTGCTGAAGAAAGCGGATGAACAGATCAGCTTCTCTGATATGACTTTTCCGCACCAGCTAATGCGAGTGATTCTGCTTGAGCAGGTTTACAGAGCATACAGAATAATCAATAACGAACCGTATCATAAATGATTATGCGGATGCAGACGGTAAGGTGAACGAATGGAAAAAATTCTTGCATGTAATCTCGGTGCAAAAGAGAGAGCGGCTTTGAACAAAGCCTGCATAAATATGAGGATCAGGCTTATGGATATAAGCCCTGATATGTATGCAAACAAGCTTGGCGATCTGGTCAGAAATGCCGGAAGCAAAGGGGATTATGATGCTGCATCCGGGCTTGATAATGTCAGTATGGTCATTTTATCGGATGTGGATGATAAGCATTTTGATAAGATCCTTACCGTTTTAAGAACTTTTAACGGCTCGATAACCTACAAATGTGCCGTTACCCCGACCAATTCGGAGTGGAACATATACGAGCTTTGCGATGAACTTGCCAAAGAAAAAGAATATATCTGATGGCGCTTTAGCGTTTTCTTTTTTTCGGAGCATCCGAAGAGGTGTTCTCAGTTTCTGCTTTACCCTTAGTCTTAACCGAAAGAACATAAGTGAAGAAGAGTCCTGCTATAAAAAGCACAATACCGATGATGATCACAAGCGGCGTGAATGCGGGCTTATCCATTTTAAAGAAAATAGCAAAGGGTGATGTGATAACCAGACCGATGATCGCACAGTATGAAACCGAAGCGAATTTCTTTAAAAGTAAAGTGATCAGCTTGGCGATCAGGATTATCCCAACAATACAACCGAGTGCGAAGGGCAGAAGAATAAGCATGTTCTGTCCGATAAGTGTCCAGTTAAAGGATTTAAGGCCGCTTATAAGATTACCTATTGCTTCAAGTATCGACTCATAGTAGCCGAGCATCATTAGGATGAGCGAGCCGGAAATACCGGGTACAACCATTGCGGCGGCCGCAACTGCGCCGATTCCGAACAAAAGGCAGAAATTCTTAAAATTCATTGTAAGATCGTGAAGATCTGCTCCGGAAGGATTCGAAAGTGCCATAAAAATGGATAAAGCCACAAATATTATAAAGAATATAACATGAAAAGGCCCGATATTACTGCGCTTTTCTTTCTTGAGTGCAGCTGCTGTCTTGCCCACAAGTTCAGGTATCCCGCCGATTACCAGTCCGGCGAAGCACATGCAGGTCTGGAAAGGATAATTAGAAAGCAGATGCGGAACCAGAAGAGAGAAGCCCAGAATTCCTATGACCATACCGATAATTATCGGAAGCAGAGTCTTGAAGGATTTTTTAAAATGGCCGGCAAGATTGCCGATCGCCTCCATTAATTTGTCGTATATACCCATTGATACGGCCATTGTACCGCCCGACACTCCGGGAATGATATTGGCAGCACCGATAAAAATGCCTTTAAGCAAATCCACTATGAATCTCATATATGTCTCCTTAAGCATGCAAATATTTACTTCTTTTTTGCTTCAAGCATATATTTTATAGTCTTTTTGTTAATGCGTCAATGGATAATTAGAGTTGCAAAACACCTATACGATTGATATAATCCCATCTTTGACAGTTTGAATGATAAAAATCCTGCTAAGTCTAGCATATTTACTGGCTTTGCAGGATTTTAGTTTTTATAAAAAATGTAGCTATATATTACTTCTTTTTTCCTTTGCTAATTCTTATAGCCTTCTTCATGGATATATCTGTAAGTATCTCATAATCAGTTCTAAATCCAGCATGTTCATGAAGAGTATCTGTAATCTCTGTTCGGGTATAAATAGGTATGTATCCTTGTCCATCTCCGGGTCTTGCCATAATCATGTCACGCATCGTATCGACAAGTTGTTCACATGTGTATTTTTCTCCGACTTTCTTTTCCAGAATTCTATATACAAACAATGCGATAAAACATGTGATGAAATGTGCTTTTATGTGTTCTTCTGTCTGAAGATAAACTGGCCTTGCTTTAAACTCTGTTTTCATAATACGAAAACATTCCTCGATTTCCCATCTCTTCTTGTTGATTTTAATTATCTCATCAATCCTCATATCATCCAAGTTAGTGCATACAGCATAGAAGCCATCGTACAGCTGCTCATTTTCGATAACAGCTGTGTCAAGATACACTATCTCTTCTGAACATATTTCTCCGTCTTCTGTAGCGGCTTGCCGTTTTATAAAACGGTGAGGATCATTTTGATTTTTAGGTCGTTGTTTATATTTTCCGGATGTAATTAGATTTTTTGCACGGTCAATCTGTCCCTGTCTTATTTTTCGTTGATAGTTCTGATATTTGAGAGAGAAGGACACTACCAGATGTTGTTCTAAGGACTTGGTACCTTCTTTGATCTTTCTTTTGGAAAGATCTTCTTTAACCCACCTATCCTTGTAGAAGATCTTATTGTAATCGGCATCTATATCGAGTTCTTCGAGGTTATAGGTCTTATCATCATTAATCAAATGCCATCCGCTTGGATCCAAAGCGAACTCTTTAAGATAATCAGGAAGTTGTTTTACTGACTGAGTAGTAATAAAGCTCCGTATACGTTCCCCACCAAGAGTTTTATCGTTGAATTTTCGGTTTGTTTTAGACGATAAACCGGCATCGGTACATACAATGATTTCTTCAAGACCATAATCCCGTAATACACGTTTTTCTATAGGCTTTAAAGTAGGCTGCTCATTTTTATTGCCAGGATATATGTCAAATGCCAATGGGATACCATCATAATCCATAAAAAGTCCCATCCCTACTAAAGGCAATGGTTGGTGTTGTTTTGCCTTTCCATACTTTCTCAGATCATCAGCTTCTTCGAGTTCAAAGTAAAAGTTGGTACAGTCGTAATAAAGGATATCTTTTCTACGATTCAGAACCTTGAGACTGTTTTCATATAGCTTTGACTGAATAAAGTCAGATTCCTTGGCTAGAACAGAAAGGGCTCTATAAATATCGTGGAGCTGGAATGAAGGCTGTTCAATAAATTTAGAGGCTAAACGATTTGAGGATAGTTTTGAAGATGGATATAGAATGCGAGTATAGACAAGCTTAGAAAGAATGTCATTGAGATCGTACTCGAACTGATGCTTTAAAGTTATTTGTTTACAAATTTTATCAAGTCCAAGAGAGTAGTAGATGCTTTGTAAGAATAAATAACCACTGTTATAAGCTTTCTGTTCACCACTCTTTAAAAGTTTAGACGGTGAATAGCTTATAAGAATTGATTTCTGCTCTTCGTATTCTCTGCGATTTAATTCATTTACGTACTCCTGAGCCCATTTGTAGGGATCCTGTCCTTTAGCCTTGGTCTTCACCTCTTCAAGGTTGCCAAGCTTTTCAATGGTTATGGTTGTAGTGCCACCACCATTAGGCTTTCGGATACTTTTTTGAACATAAAAACAAGCTGAGTTTTTAGACTTAGTAACGGTTAATTTCATAGCGCATGACCTCCTAAGTCTTATTATAGCACAACTAACTACAACTAGCCACAAAAAGATTGACAAAATTTGACAAAAAAATACAGGCTTGATGCGGCCTGCAAGATTTTTTTTATTATTTAACTGTCAAACTTCCGAGTCGAGTTCTTCGACACTTAGATCCAATGGGCTGAGTAGATGTCTTACCATGGAAACCTCCTTGTCAAAAATGCATTTTTTTGATTTTAACTCATTTTTTATATATCTTCAATTGTTAATCCGATTTCCGGTTATTTTTTTATTGTAACTTTGTAGTAACATAAATCATTTATTTTATTATCGTACAATGAATCTGTTTCCAAAAATAAGGAGGAATCATTATGAAAAGAATTACCAAAAGAATTATGAGCGCTGCTGTTGCGGTAATGCTTGTTTTCGTTATGATGACCGGATGCGTTAAGCATACGGCAGGAAGCCTTGGGGAGGTTGCTTCCAATCTTTATTCGCTTGAGAAGTATACTTCAACAACCAATATTGTTGCAAGCATACACGGAACAAGCGCAAGATGCACAATTGAACAGAAGAGCAACGGAGAAGCAACATCGATCAGCATAAGCGCATTTTACGGTGGATTCACATTTGATTTCGATGATGTGATCGTGTATACGGATGATACGATTTATATCGGAGTTACTCAGGTCCTTAACAGAATTCTCCCGATTGTGGCGGGCAGTAAAGCCAAACTTGAGGATTTCGGAATTAACTATGAATACGTAAGCTTTACATGTGATGGTGCTTTCGCTGAGGATGGCGCGGTATTTACGGAGTTTATGACGGATATCGAGTCTGTTTACAGTGAGTATGTAACCAAGAACTCCGATGGTACATATGTTCTCACCATTGATTCGTTTGATACTCTTGTCGGTATTTGTCAGAGCTTGGCTGATTGCATCAGAACCAATAGTGACAAGTGGGCAACCACGATATCCGAGAAAATCTTCGATTCGGGCTATAAGGACGCGGTTAAGTCTTTCATTAATTCGGTTGCGGAGATTGTTGCAAGAACCAATCCTGATGAATATGATTCGGTCGAGGATGTGCTTGATGAACTTGACAATCTGTATACCGAATACGACGAAGACGGCAATCCGATCGAGGGAACACAGATCAATATCGAAGATATCTATGTGCCGACCATTGAGGAAATAACCGAAGGCTTAGGATATATTGCGGAAATAACCGAAGGCTTAGGATATATTGCGGATACGTTCGATGAGATCACTACACCGTATGATGAATACGATTCCAAAGATGCGCTCGATTTTATTCAGGATTTTAATAATGCTTTTAAACTTGAGATTTCCGGCAAACAGTCCGGCAACAGTTATGAATTAAAGCTCAATCTTGATGCAGAAGACCATGCCTTTGAGATAACAAGCGAGGCCCAAAAGAGCAACATCGTCAGCATCAATATACCTTCAGATGATATTACGATATCGTTCGCAGATGCAGTTGATTCGGTAGTTAATCTTATCGAGAATTTGTAATAAGCCTATTCCTATTTTAACCTTCTATAATTCTTTTAAAGGGTGTGAGGATGAAATGTCCTCACCCCTTTTATTGTATCAAGATTGAATGAAAAGCCCTTATATTATTGCAATAAAAGCCCTTATATGCTAGTATGTTGTGTGGAAAAAAGCGATGAATAACAGAAGCGGGGTACATAAAGTGGAAGAGAAATATTCCGGCAGAGTGCATTTTATGGATTTTGCCAGAGGCGTGATAATAATAGGTGTTGTAATATATCATGCTCTTTTTGATATGGTATATGTATTCAGGTTCTTTTCTTCACCGATTTTTGAGTGGCCCATTGTAACATTTATAAGAGATTTCGGTGCGGGGCTGCTTATTTTTATGTCCGGCATTGCCTGTCATTTGTCGAGAAACAACCTTAAAAGAGGCCTTATCTGCTTGGGAATTGCTGTGGGTATGTCGCTTTTTACATGGTTCTTTATGAATGATGAGTTCATATATTTCGGTGTGCTGCATTTCTTCGCGATAGCGATGATCGGTTACGGGCTTTTGAAAAAGGCCGTAGACAAGCTTCCCACCTGGATGGCTGCGGTGTTTTTTGTCCTTTTCCTTGTGACCTTTGGTATTCCGTATTATACTCATATCGGTATATACACATGGGGAATATATAAGCTTCCCGAGACTTTCAGAACCGGAAATTATGTGTTTCACAGCATAGGAATACCGGCGATAGCGGGTGCGGGGTACGGCGCAAACGCCGTATTTCGTCTTTCGGCTGATTATTTTCCGATAATACCCTGGATATTCCTTTTTCTTACGGGAAACTGCCTTGGGCATTTCGTTAAAGAGGGACGCATTCCCAAATGGCTCTACGCCAATCCCTGCAAACCTATTTCTTTTATCGGTACCAAGACGCTGTATATCTATGTGGCCCATCAGCCCGTTGTGTACGGTATTTTACTGCTGATTTATAAAATAATGAATAAGAGTGCGTGAAAAATGACATTATACGAATATATACTTCAAAACAAAAACAAATCGCCGAACACCGATGCTATCAGGTATTTTAATTATACCGAAAGCCATAAACAGATGCTTGATTCGGTTGACTTTGTAGCGAGTTCTCTTCGCAAATACGGCATCAAAAAGGGTGATAAAGTGGCAATCTGTCTTCCTAATCAGCCCGAGATGCTGCATATTTTCTATGCAATCAATAAAATAGGCGCCGTAGCCGTTATGATCAATCCCAAATCTCCATCGCCGGAGCTTTACAGACAGATCCATATGACGGGCTGCGTAATGGTATTCTTTTCACAGATTTCGATCAGAAACGTTACAGGAATGCAGAATATGCCGGGCGCCAAGACTATCAGATATATTTGTGTTCCCATACTCAGATCACTTCCCTTTGCGATCGATACCATCGTCCGCTTTAAAATGCTCAAGGCCTCTGATAACCGCAAATACAGGGAAGCATATGGGATAAATGCCATTCAATATAAGAATTTTCTTGTTGGCAAGGACTATTATGACGGCTATGAAACCGATGACAAAGCCGATGCGGTAGTTATTTTCTCGGGTGGAACAGGTGGTGCGATCAAAGCGGTTGTGCATTCTTCCTATGCATTCAATTATTCGGCGGAGAGCTGCCTTGAAACAGAAAGACCCTGGCCTGATGAGGTTGCAATGCTTGCAATCCTTCCGTCATTTCATATATTCGGTCTTACGGTTGCGCTGCATCTGCCTTATATTGCTTGCGGATGCGCGGTTTTGGTACCTTTCTTTAATCTTAAGATCATAACCGACGTAATTAAAAAAGGCTGCCCGTCATTCTTTCCCGGTGTTCCGACGATGTTTGAAAGACTCCTTGAATATCCCGGTTTTGTTAAGGCTGCCCAAAGAGGGAAGCTTGATTTTAGCAGGTTCAGACATGGCTTTGTCGGTGGTGACTTTCTGGATAATGATGTCAGGGACCGTTTTAACGCGCTTCTTAAGAAACTCGGAAGTAGCGGCTATATCTCTATGGGCTACGGTATGAGCGAGTGTTGTCCGATCTGCGTAAATAACAGGGAAAGCGGCTATGACAGATCGGTCGGTATACCCTTTAACGGTATGAGGATCCGTATAAGAAGTGAGGAAACCGGCGAATATCTTCCCGAAGGTAAAATGGGTGAGATAGTTATTTCATCTCCCTATATGATGCTTCGCGGAATTGATGAAAACGGTAATGAATATATGCCTTTTCAGGATGATAACGGTGTAAAATGGTACAGAACCGGAGATATGGGAATGATGAAGGAAGGCATTATATATTATGAGTGCCGCGCCCGTAGGATTATCAAAGTGTCCGGAAATACGATTTTTGCTTCATCAATAGAGAAGGTTCTTCAAGATAACATTCCTTATGCCGAGGCAGTATATGTGGTACCCGTGCCGCATGAGAGCCGCGGGCAGGGCGCTTATGCCTTTGTAGTATGTGACAGCAGAAGCAGGGATATGCATATTTACAGTTTGGTTAAGAATATTTGCAGGGAGAATCTGATACCCTACGCAATACCGGTCGGGGCTTCGGTTATTACCAAAGATGAAGTGCCGCATACGGCAATCGGTAAGGTCGCGTGGGGACAACTTGAGAAAATGGCCATCGAAAGATACAGGTGATTTATGGATTTTGAAGAGATTGACGCGATCGTCAGACGACAGTTTCGTCTTGATACCAATTGCAGTGAGGAAATGGAAAATGAATACCGCGTTATGATAAATCCTTCACGTAAGGTCGAAGGAGCCAGATTTTACGGGGAATTGTCACCTTTTTTCCGCGCGATCGTGTACTTTGGCGATATGTATCTTTGCTGTGATGAGAGAATTATTGAAGAGGTTCGGTATAAGTATCTGAAATATGCGCCTGAGTGGTTCTGCAAATTTACCAATCTTAACGAGCTTAATAGGTTTCTTGAAGGATACGGTTATTCGATACTTGATACGCATATCTATTATCTGCCCGGGCGGGATTTCTATGATTATGAATTTGAAACGGATTATGACCTTGTTTATCTTGAGCCCGAAGCAATCCTTGAATTAAAAGGGGATAAGCGATTTCGCAATGCTTTCGCATATATTCCGGATGCCCCGGATATGATCGGTTTGGCGGCTATGTTTGAGAATGAGATGATCGGATGCGCAGGCGCTTCGGCCGATGGCAAATATATGTGGCAGATAGGCGTCGATGTTACTGAAGATTACCGCGGTCAGGGGCTTTCCTGTGCGCTTACGCACACTCTTGCCGCTAAAATAATGGAAAAAGGAATTGTTCCTTATTACGGAACCTGCGAGAGCCACAGCATTTCAAGAAGATGCGCGATCGGCTCCGGATTTATCCCCGCATTTTGTGAGGTATATGTCAAAAAAGATGCCGGGCAGATTTTACCTTGATTTACAAGGCATAAATAGGGTAAAATAAATTTTTGTGGAATGTCGCAAAGAAATTATATCTATGAAAGGTTTATTTTATTATGATCAGTGCTAATAATGTAACACTCAGAATCGGTAAGAAAGCTCTGTTTGAGGATGTTAATATCAAATTTACACCCGGCAACTGCTATGGCCTTATAGGTGCGAACGGTGCGGGTAAGTCTACATTTCTTAGGATCCTTTCGGGACAGCTTGAGCCCAGCAAGGGTGATGTGACAATGTCTCCCGGTGAGAGATTGTCGTTTTTGGAGCAGGATCATTTTAAATATGATCAGTATACTGTTCTCGATACCGTGATCATGGGCAATGAGCGCCTCTATCAGATAATGAAGGAGAAGGATGCGATATATGCAAAGGAGAATTTCTCGGATGAGGACGGCATTAAGGCGAGCGAGCTGGAGGCAGAATTTGCCGAGATGAACGGGTGGGAAGCTGAGTCGGATGCTGCAACGCTCCTTAACGGTCTTGGAATAAACACCGATCTTCACTATAAAATGATGAGCGAGCTTGACGGTAACGAGAAGGTTAAAGTCCTTCTTGCGAAGGCACTTTTCGGTAATCCCGATATCCTTCTTCTCGACGAGCCTACGAACCACCTCGATCTCGATGCTATAGCATGGCTTGAGGAATTCCTTATCAATTTCGAAAATACTGTTATTGTCGTATCCCACGACAGATACTTTTTGAATAAAGTCTGCACTCAGATCGCGGATATCGATTATGCCAAGATTCAGCTCTATGCCGGTAACTATGATTTCTGGTATGAGTCCAGCCAGCTTATGATAAAGCAGATGAAGGAAGCCAATAAGAAGAAAGAGGAGAAGATCAAAGAACTCCAGGAATTCATTCAGAGATTCTCCGCAAACGCCTCCAAATCCAAACAGGCAACCTCCAGAAAGCGTGCTCTTGAGAAGATCGAACTTGATGATATCAGGCCTTCAAGCCGTAAGTATCCATATATTGATTTCAGACCGGCAAGAGAGATCGGTAACGAGGTCCTTACCGTAGAGAACCTGACCAAGACGATTGACGGCGTTAAGGTTTTGGACAATGTTTCTTTTATACTTAATCATGATGATAAAGTAGCATTCGTGGGTTCCGACGGGATCGCGAAGACAACGCTTTTTAAAATACTTGCGGGTGAACTTGAGCCCGACAGCGGAAGCTATAAATGGGGAATAACAACCTCACAGGCTTATTTTCCCAAGGATAATACCGCTGAGTTCGACAGAGAGGATACCATAACCGAATGGCTTATGCAGTATTCGTCTGAGAAGGATGTTACGTATGTAAGAGGTTTCCTCGGAAGAATGCTTTTTCCGGGAGAAGACGGCGTTAAGAAGGTTAAAGTGTTATCGGGTGGCGAGAAGGTAAGATGCCTTCTTTCCAAGATGATGATCATGGCTTCAAACGTACTTATCCTTGACGAGCCCACCAACCACCTCGATATGGAGTCCATTACATCTCTTAACAATGCGCTTATCAAATTCCCCGGAGTTGAGCTTTTCTCATGCCATGACCACCAGTTTGTGCAGACGACGGCCAACCGTATCATGGAGCTTGTGGGCGGTAAATTGATCGATAAGATCACAACCTATGACGAATATCTCGAGAGCGATGAGATGGCTCGTAAGAGACAGACTTTATATACTGCTGTTGCAGAGGATGAAGAAACGGAATAATAATGAAGAGAAACCAGGGTAAGCTGCAATTAAATATTGACGATTACCGTCTTGGTGTTAATGTGACAGGCGATGTGTACTCATTTGCCGTCTGCGGTGTGGGCGACAAACTCAGGCTCATGCTTTATGAGGCAGGGCAGGAACGTCCCCGGTTTGTCTACACGATCACATCCGAGTATAAAATAGGCGATGTGTTTTCTTTTAAGATAGTCGGCGCCGAACTTGACGGACTCAGATATCTCTACGAAGACAAAAACGGTATCTTTACGGATCCCTATGCCGCAAGACTTGATAATGTTCCCGAATTCGGAAAACCAAGAAACAATATTCCCGGCGTTATCGAGCGCAATGATTATAACTGGCGGGAGGATAGATCGCCCCGGATTCCAAAGAGCGATATGATCATGTACAAACTCCATGTGAGAGGCTTTACAAGATCTGAGACATCAGCAGTGAAAAATCCCGGAACTTTTGCGGCTGTAACCGCGAAGATCCCGTATTTTACGAAACTGGGGATCAATGTTATTGAGCTTATGCCGGCATATGAGTTTAACGAGGGCTCATCTGTGCCGAATTATTGGGGATATACGAAGGATGCATTTTACCTTGCGCCCAAGGCTGCATATTCTGCAAGCTATCTGGACGGCGACGGTGATTATACGGTCGAATTCAAAGATATGGTCAGAAAGCTCCACAAAGCCGGAATAGAAGTGGTTATGGAGATGTTCTTTGACGGCGTCAGTGATGCGATGGTTATCGTTAATATCATCAGATTCTGGATGCATAATTATCATATCGACGGTGTGCACCTTATCTGCGACGACCGCCTCAAAGTAATGATCGCGGGCGACCCTTATATAAGGGACCTTAAACTTATATATACCGACTGGTCGGGCTATGAGGGACGTAATCTCTATGCGTGCAATGACGGCTTTAAGGATGTTGTAAGACCTTTTCTTAAGGGTGATGACGGGCAGGTGCCGCTTTATCTTGAAGCGATGAAGAAGAACCCTGCAGGTGTCGGTCAGATCAATTATATATGCACCAATAACGGATTTACGCTTATGGATCTTGTGAGCTACGATCATAAGCATAATGAGAGTAACGGCGAGAACGGAAGCGACGGAACCGACTACAATATGAGCTGGAACTGTGGAGTGGAGGGGCCTACCAAGAAGAGGGCGATCGTAAAACTTCGCAACCGCCAGATGGCAAATGCCATGCTTTTACTTCTTTTATCGCAGGGAATTCCTCTTATCTATTCGGGCGATGAATTCGGTAATTCGCAGCTTGGCAACAACAATGCATATAATCAGGACAATGAGCTTGGATATACCGATTGGAACGCGCTTAAGAGAAACCGTGCCTATGCTACGTTCGTAAAGGAACTTATTGCTTTCCGTAAATCCCATAAAATGCTTCATCAGAAGCTTCAGGCGGTTATGACGGATTATAAATATCACGGAATGCCGGATATGTCATTTCATGGGTTCAGAGCGTGGTATCCGGACAGAGAATTTTACAGTAAGCAGGCCGGAATACTGCTTTGCGGTAAATATGCCGATGAGGACTGCGATATCTATATTGCGATAAATATGCACTGGGAGGAGCATCTTCTTGCGCTTCCGAGTGTGGCGGAGAGCAAATGGAAGGTTGCTTTTTCAAGTGACGGAGAGAAGAAGCTTGATATCATAGAAGGTAAGGGCATAAATGTCGGACCGAGAACGATGATGGTCCTGTTAAGCGGATAGTTTTGCTTTGGCGAGCTTTTGCTTCGTAAAGTCAGCACAGGAAAAAATAGTTGAAATATGTTCTGACATATAATAAAATGGATGAGAACTTGATTTTTAAGGAGGTATGTTACCTATGGTAGCAGCAGGTGATTTTAGAAATGGCGTAACACTTGAGATCGAAGGTGCTGTATGGCAGGTTATCGAATTCCAGCATGTTAAGCCGGGCAAGGGCAGCCCGTTCGTAAGAACCAAGCTCAAGAATGTAATGAGCGGCGGTGTTATTGAGAAATCTTTCAGACCGACCGAGAAATTCCCTCAGGCACATATCGACAAGGCTGATTATCAGTATCTTTATGCTGACGGTGATTTCTATAATTTTATGCATCAGGAGAACTATGAGCAGATTCAGCTTACCAAGGACGATGTAGGCGATGCTCTTAAATTCGTAAAAGAGAATGAAGTATGTAAGCTTCTTTCTTATCAGGGTAAGGTATTTTCTATTGAGCCTCCTCTTTTTGTAGAGCTCGAGGTTACCGATACAGAGCCCGGATTCAAGGGCGATACCGCAACTGGTGCCAATAAGCCCGCAACCGTTGAGACAGGTGCGACCATAAGCGTCCCTCTTTTTGTTAATATCGGTGATGTTATCAAGATTGATACAAGGACCGGTGAATATCTTTCAAGAGTATAACAGACATAATTACAGTTTCTTCATCGTTTATGCTCCTTGCCGTGCGTGAGGAGCATGAATGATTTTTCCGCACCGGCGGATCTCTTTTTTTCGGTATTTTCCCTATCTGCCTGCAAGCGTATATTTTATAGGGAATATATATGCAGTATGATGAATTTCTTGCGCTGGTCAAAGCCGGCGTTTCAGAGCGTTGCCCTAATTCCGAAGTTGTGATCGATAAAGTGATCAAGAACAATTCCGTAGAACTTGACGGACTGTCGATTCGCAGCGAGGGCAAAAATGTTTTTCCAACCATTTATCTTAACAGTTTCTATGAGCAGTCCGAGGCTGGAGTGGGCCTTGAAGAGATCATAGACAGTATTTTGCGCATTAATTCCGGAAACGTACAGACTATCGACATAGATGCCGAGGAACTTATGAATCTTGAGAAGGGGCGCGATAATATATATTTTAAAGTGATAAGCACCGAAAGAAACAGGATCCTTCTTGGGATGGTCCCGCACAGGGAGATCCTGGATCTGTCCATTGTCTATTATTATAAAATATACGCTGAGGGCATCGGCTCCGGCTCCGTTCTTATCTATAACAGTCATATGAAAAACTGGGAGATCAGCGAGGATGAGCTCTTTGATATTGCTTATGATAACACCTTAAGAAACGATGATTTCAGGCTTGTGCCGATGAACTTACTGCTTAAGGAACTTATGAGCGACGGCGATCTTCCTTTTGAACTCGAAGATGCCTGTGATAACAATAAAATGATGCATGTACTTACGACAAATACCGGCGTGTTCGGCGCAGCGGGTATTGTAAGGGATGATATACTTAAGGACTTTGCCGACGGGCACGGTGCATTTTATGTTATACCTTCAAGTATTCATGACCTTATCCTGCTGCCTGACGATCCCTCGTATGAAGTTGAAGCGATTCTTGGCACGATCGCAGAGGTTAATAAGGAACAGGTCGATCCGATGGAGGTGTTGTCGGACAATCTGTATTATTATGATCCCATTGAAAGCCCTCATTTAAGTATGGTTAACTGCGCAGTATAGGGCTTTGTCAACCGTTGATCAAACTTGTGGAAAAATTCACAAAAAAATTATTGCACAAAAAAGATCAATTACTTATAATATTTTTCGATTAGTGCATAATGCGCTGCGGAAAATGCAAAATAAGGAGGACATGTTTTATGTCATATGTTGATGAAGTTCTTGACATCGTTAAGACTAAGAATGCCGATCAGCCCGAGTTCATTCAGGCTGTAACCGAAGTTCTCAATTCTCTCAGACCTGTTGTTGATGCAAATGAAGAGCAGTATCGTAAGCTTGCGATCCTTGAGAGGATCACAGAACCTGATCGTCAGATCATGTTCAGAGTACCCTGGGTTGATGATAACGGAAAGACACAGGTTAACAGAGGTTTCCGTGTACAGTTTAACAACGCTATCGGACCTTACAAGGGAGGTCTCAGACTTCACCCTTCAGTAAATCTTAGTATTATCAAGTTCCTCGGTTTCGAGCAGATTTTTAAGAATTCACTTACAACACTTCCTATCGGTGGCGGTAAGGGTGGTTCTGATTTCGATCCCAAGGGCAAGTCGGACAACGAGATCATGAGATTCTGCCAGAGCTTTATGACAGAGCTTTTCAAGTATATCGGTGCTGATGAAGATGTTCCTGCCGGTGATATCGGTACAGGCGCAAGAGAAATCGGTTTTATGTTTGGTCAGTACAAGAGAATCAAAGGTCTCTATGAAGGCGTTCTTACAGGTAAGGGACTTTCATACGGCGGATCTCTTGCAAGAACTCAGGCAACAGGATATGGACTCCTTTATCTTACAGAAGAACTTATAAAGTGTCACGGCGATAATATTGCCGGCAAGACAGTTGCTGTTTCCGGTTCCGGAAATGTTGCGATTTACGCTATTGAGAAGGCTCAGCAGCTTGGAGCAAAGGTTGTTACCTGCTCTGATTCAACAGGCTGGATCTATGATGAGAGCGGTATTGATGTTGAACTCCTTAAGGAAGTTAAGGAAGTTAAGAGAGCAAGACTTACAGAGTATGCCGCAGCAAAGAGCACTGCTCAGTATTTTGCAAAGCAGAACGGCGAGCATGGTGTATGGCAGTACAAGGTAGACGTTGCTCTTCCTTGCGCTACACAGAACGAGCTCGATATCGAAGATGCCAAAATGCTTGTCGCAAACGGTGTTAAGTATGTCTGCGAGGGTGCTAATATGCCTACCACGATCGATGCAACAGAGTATTTCCAGAATAACAATGTATGCTTCGTAGGCGGCAAGGCTGCGAACGCCGGTGGCGTTGCTACATCCGCGCTTGAGATGAGCCAGAACTCTGAGAGACTTTCATGGTCATTTGAAGAGGTTGATTCAAAACTTAAGGGAATCATGGTAGGTATCTATCACAATATCGATGAAGCCGCAAAGCAGTACGGCATGGAAGGCAATTATGTAGCAGGTGCCAACATCGCCGGTTTCAAGAAGGTTGTTGACGCAATGATCGCCCAGGGAGTTTAAGCAGGTAGTTTGCGCAGCAAACTTTCCGTCTCAGACACTACAATGATCATAATCCCTCCGCCTTTAGGTGGAGGGATTTATTGATTTTACGACTCGAAAGCAGGACTTTATGAAAAACGACAACATTCAAACCGTTATATTTGATATGGATGGTACTCTTATAGATACGGAAGTTATCTACCAGAAATACTGGTATCAGGCTTCGCAGGAACTTGGATACAGTCTTACGAGAGAGGATTTCCTTGAGTTTCGAAGTCTCGGCCACAGCTTTGCTTATGAACTTATGGAGAAGAAGACCGGGAGGGGCGAGGATTATCAGATCATCAGAAGGCGCCGTAAGGAACTTATGGATCCTCTTATGGAGGATTTGCCTATTAAGCTCAAAAAGGGCGCATATGACGCACTGAGCAAACTTAAGGACGATCATTTTACGCTGGCGATAGCTACCGCGACGGGAAAAGAGAAGACGGAAAAGTATCTCGAAAGGGCAGGGATCAGACGTTTTTTTGATGATATTATCTGTGCTGCGATGGTGCAATACGGTAAGCCGGCGCCGGATATTTATTTATATGCTTGTGACAGACTCGGTGTCAGTCCGGCAAATACCTATGCGGTTGAGGATGCTCCGAACGGTGTGAAGTCGGCATACGCGGCCGGATGCAATACAATAATGGTGCCTGATATGACCGAGCCCGACAAGGCGATTTTACCTCTTCTGACTTACAAAGGCACCGATTTAACGGATGTTGCGGCGTTTATTGTTGCAAATTCAATACAAATGTAGTATTATTAAGTAGTTGTAGATTGTGATGAAACTTTGGGGGTTGTATGAGTCATAATATTTTATTCTTTGGAAATAATACCGATGTATATGATGCCCTGGTAAAGCTTGGCCCGGACTACAATATAACTGCATATAATCCTGATATGACAGAGCTTACCCGTAATATGTTATGTGTCAGTTCGTGCGCCGTTGTATACGGCATGAGGAACGAACTGAGAGATTTCTATGATATAATAACCGATTTGAAGGAACGTATGCGGATCAATTCCATTCCTCTTATTGTGGCCGGAACGCCCGAGGATGTCGAAGATTTTGAACTCATAAGCGATCGCTTTCCTTCACTGAAGGTTGAGTGGCCTATAGATCAGTCAACATTTAAAAGTATGGTTGACGGTATTATCAATGAACATCATTCTTTGACTGACGCCTCGTCGCACGGGGCGACTGAGAACAGCCGTAAGAGAGTTCTTGTAATAGATGATGATACGATGCTTCTAATGATGATGAGAGAAATGCTTAGGGATAAGTATGATGTTGCAACCGCACCGAGCGGTAGGATCGCTTACAAATTCCTTTCCAATAAGAACGCTGATATTATTTTACTTGATTATGAGATGCCGGAGGAGAACGGACCGGAGGTTATGGATAAGCTCAGACTTAATCCCAAGACCGCGGATATTCCGATTGTCTTCCTTTCAGGAGTAACGGATGCACACAAAATAGCTAACATCAATTCCAAGAGGCCTCAGGGTTTCATCCCCAAGCCTGTGGACAGGATGAAGCTGATTGATACGATCGACAGACTTATTGTTTGATCCGTATTTATGCCGGTGGTAGTATGGAGTGGAATTTTGATTTTGACATATGTGCAGTAGCGATGATGGCGGTACTCGTGCTTTATTTTCTCAGAAAGCATGATGTTCCTCTTAGAAGAAATCGCATTTTTTTTGCATGCGTGGTTTCTTCGATTTCTGTTGCTTTATTAGACATAGTGGCTTCTGTTATGTCTTCTTATCATGACAGGTTTCCTGTTTGGTCATTATATTTGATCAATATGCTTTATTATCTGGCAAAAGCATTAAGCCCCGTTATTTTTTACCATTATTGCCATGCTCTTACAAACAAACTCGACAAGTTTGCAAGCATAAGGATCATTACTTCCACGATTCCTTTGGCGGCTACTTTTGTTGTTGTCCTTAGTGCGCCTATGAATCATTATCTCTTCTCGATAGGAGAGACTGGATTTATATACGGTCCGGGAAGATGGGTCCTGTTTGCGGAAATGATGATTTATTTTGCGTTATCCTGCGGGCATATTCTGATGTACCGTAAAGTACTTAAGAGAGTCAGCATCTATTCGGTAATGCTGTATCTTCTCTTCGCATTTGCCGGACATGTGGCACAGATCTATTTCAAATATTCCCAGATGTCTTCTTTCGGTGTATCGATAGGACTTATGATTCTGTTCATATCTTTTCAGAATCCCAATTATTTCATAGATAAGAAGACTACGTTGTTTTCTGCCGAAGGCTTTATAGAATATTATAAAGAGCAGCTTTTTCTGGGCAGAAAAGTTTCTGTTGTTACCCTGTCGATAAATGAATATAAGAGTATATTAAATCTCAGAGGCGCCGAATTTATCGGGAATATTTTGGAACAGTTCTCTGTTTTTTTGAGAGTCAACTTCAAAAGAGGAACATTTTTTTATTTTCATAACGGCAGGATTTTTGTGATAGGATGGGATGATGAGAATCTTGATGAAGCATTCCGCCTGATCAATAAAAGATGCGCCGAAGGCTTTTCCAACAGGTGGGGAGAAACGCATTTTACTATGTCATATATTGTTGTACCTGCTGATATAGGTGTTTCGAATATCGACGAACTCAATAATCTGCTTCTGGTTGCGGACAGGGACAGAATGAATAATGACGGAGTCCTTATTGTGGGGCAGGAGCAGCTTGAAAGTTCCAGACATGAGTATGAGATTGAGAGAGCACTCAAACGGGCGATTATGGGCGAGGGTCTTGAAGTATATTATCAGCCGATCTATTCGACCGAGAAAAAGAAAATTGTTTCTGCTGAGGCACTTGTGCGAATACATGATGATAAGCTCGGGGTCATATATCCGGATGATTTTATATGGAGAGCTGAGAGGGACGGAAGTATTGTAAAACTTGGTGAAATGGTCTTTGAGGAGACTTGCCGTTTTATAAGCGAGAACGATCTGGATGCACTCGGGCTTGATTATATAGAGATTAACCTGTCTCCGATTCAGTGCGTGAGAGAGAAACTTGCAAATGAATTTATTGAGATCGTAAACAGATACGGCGTAAGGCCGGGACAGATCAACCTTGAGATAACGGAGAGTTCAACCTCGGATTATTCCATGGTTCGCGAGAATATGGATAAGCTTCGTGAAGCCGGAATGAGCCTCTCGCTTGATGATTACGGTACGGGATATTCCAATCTTATCAATGTTCTTAATCTGCCGCTGCAGATCATTAAGATTGACAAGTCGATTCTTTGGGCATATTTCAGAGAAGGAAACGAGATATTGCTTCAGGTTATCAAAACCTTTAGATATCGTGATTTCAAGATTGTCGTTGAGGGCGTTGAGGATGAAAAGATGGTTCGGGAACTCGAAGAACTTGGCGTCGAGTATCAGCAGGGCTATTATTTTTCAAAGCCTGTTCCTAAGGACAAATTCCTGACATTCCTTAAGGGATTCAAGGCATAGAGGCGTTTGCTGACATGATCTGCGGTGATTTATATTTGATATTGACATAGCATAAAATCTTTTTGAGAGGGTTTTATGCTATTTTATTTGCGCAACTAACGCGTTTTCCTTTTTAGCTAAAAAACTAAAATATTTTACCTAAAAGTTGCTAACCCTTATGAATTGGGCAACTGTAGCTAGAATACGAACTGCGCAACAATTTTTTTGTAAAAAAATCACAAAAAAGGCTTGTTAATTCGGCAAAAATATATTAAAATTTAACTCGTGGAAAGAAGATAATTTTTAGTTAATTTGTTTTTTAGTTAACAATCTTTACTGATTAATTTAACTAATCATGATAAAAACATTTGAGGGACACATATGAAAAAGTGGAACAGAATTATTTGTTTAAGTTGTATAACCGCAATGACGCTTGCTTTTTGCGGATGTAATAACGGGTCAACGGCAATCGGTTCTTCCGGCTCTGATTCTTCCGATGCAGACAGCTTTCAGTCGGAGACGGAGCCTTTTACAAGAGAGAGGATCGCAAAGTTCGAAGCTGAGGTTGGCACTGATTTTGTCGGTAATACCAAAGTTTCTTCAAGTGTTAAAGGTTTCTCGGGAACCGGATATGTTGACGGCTTTACAGGAGAAAACGACAGCGCATCCATTATGATTTCCGTTGATGAAGAAGCATTTTACGATCTTGATATGTACGTTTGCGTAAGTGGCGGCTACAAAGAGAATTACGTATACCTTGACGACGAATATGTCGGAATAATCGCATGTAAAAGCAGTTCATTCGAAACGATCACGATCCCTCATGTTTATATAACCGCAGGTGAACACAAACTTGCTGTTCACGGCTATTGGGGATATGTTAACTGGGATAATGTAATAATCGCAACAAGTGCTCCTTTCGATACTTCCATATATGATGTGGAAGCCACACTTGTCAATGCAAATGCTTCCGATAATGCCAAGAGACTTATGCAGTATATCTGTGATAATTATGGCAAGAATGTCATTTCCGGACAGTATTGCTCGGAAGGAGCGTTCGGTAAGGAAATGGCCGTTATCATGAAGACAACCGGCAAACTTCCCGCGATGCTCGGACTTGATATGTCGGAGTTCTCATCCTCATCACAAGCTTCTGACGGAAGCAATACAAGTGTTGATAAAGCACTTGCTGCCTGGGAAGAGAATATAATCGTTACGATGTGCTGGCACTGGCTTGCGCCCGAGAAATATGTTACCGGCAACTGGTATAGTGCATTTTATAAAGAGAATACTTCGATCGATCTCGATAAAATAATGAGTGGACAGGATGAGGAAGGCTACGATCTTCTTGTCAAAGATATAAAGCTTTGCGCTGAGGCTTTTAAGCCACTTAAGGAAGCTGATGTGCCTGTACTTTGGAGACCTCTTCACGAAGCGAGCGGCGGCTGGTTCTGGTGGGGCAACTGCGAGGCCGAGTCTTACATCAAGCTCTATCAGTTGATTTACGATATCTTTGTTAACGAATATGAACTTAATAACCTGATCTGGGTATGGAACGGTCAGGACCCCGACTGGTATGTCGGTGATGAATATTGTGATATTATCGGTGAGGACATTTATCCCGGAAAGCATGTATATACTTCGCAGTATCAGAAGTACATCGCTGCTGTAAATGAATATACAAGCGCACGTAAAATAATTACTCTTTCCGAGAACGGATGTCATTTCGATCCCGATCTTGCACTTAGGGACGGATCAATGTGGAGTTATTTCGGAACCTGGGAAGGTGAATTTATCTGTGGTGATTCCGCATTTAACACACTTTCCGAAGAATATACCGAAGCGGATATGCTTAAGAAGGTTTACAATCACGAGAATGTGATAACAAGGGATGAACTTCCCGATCTTAAGACTTATTCAGGCGAATAAAGGTTTAGTTATATGGCAGAGGATAAGAAAAGCAGATCTTCATCCCGGCGCCTGATGGATTCGGAGGGCGGATTTATAACCTTTCTGAGTAAAACCGGTGAGACACTGATCCTGGGGGTTTTGTGGATAGTGACATCGCTTGGGATAATAACGATCGGATCTTCATGGGCATCTATGTATTATGCGATCGTTAAGAGCGTCAGAAAGGGCAGAGGTTATCCGGTCAAGGAATTTTTCTCCTCGTTTAAGAGGACATTCGGCAAAGGCGCTACGATGTCGATAGTGCTTGCGATGATCGTTTTTGCAATTGTAATGTTATGCCGGGCTGCGGTGAGTATGCAAAGTACGCAGGGTAATTTCCTTTTGAGAACTTATTTTGCGTTGGGGGCTGCAGTTGCCGCGATAGTGATCTATCTTTTCCCGGTGCTCTCAAGGTTTACGATGAGCATTGGCGAAATGGTAAGACTGGCATTTATAATGTGTTTCAGGTATATCTATTTTACAGTGATCATACTTGGAGGAACGGCCGGGATAATATATATGTATTTGACTTTCCTGCCGCTTATTACATTACTTGTTATACCTGCTGCATGGTTTTTTGTATGCACGCTGATGATCGAAAAGGTTCTTCGGCATTATATGCCCAAGCCGGATGAAACCAACAAAGACGAATGGTATTACAAATAGGATTTGGAGGCATTGTTTTATGAGATTAAGAGGGAGCAATGGTAACAGATTGGTTAAAGCAGGTATTATGCTCACTGCTGTTGCTGCGGTTACAGGTATATTTGTTTCCGGAGGAAGCACCGTTACCAAGGTTATGGGACTTACACAGGAGGAGGCAAGTGACCTTGTAAGTGAATATTCTGCCGATAAGATCAGCTACAAGGAGTATCTTGCCAATCTTTCGGATACTACTCGCGCTAGTGATATTATAACCATAAACGGTAATGAGTATACCGATTATTCGGAGAATAACGCTTCGGCAACACCGAAGGTTTATGAAGATTACGAAGGCTTTACCGGTGGATCCGTTGTGACTACCGAAGATTCCTATATTACGTATTCTTTTGAGGTCGAGACCCCCGGCCTCTATGAGATATATATTCAATATTATCCTGTTGAGGGAAACAACTCCGAGATACAGAGAAGCTTCTTTATAGACGGCGAGCTTCCTTATAAGGAGCTTTCTTTGGTAGAATTCTCCAGAGTATGGACAACCGATATTGCCAAGGCCGCGTTTGACAGCGGTGCTACCACCATAACATGGGAGAGCGATGTTCAGGGTAATAATCTTAAGCCAACATCCATAGAGATCCCTGAGTGGGTTACTTCGGCACTTTATGACAATAACGGCTATATCACCGATCCTCTTTCGATATACCTCACCAAGGGCAAACATGAGATTTCGATCAATGCTCAGAGAGAGCCTATGATGATCGGATCGATCGTATTTTCCAATGCGGACGAGATCAAATCATATTCAGATTTTATCGCCGATAGCAATGATAACGGCGTTAAGGATACAAGCGGTGTGGTTATCGAGATTCAGGGCGAAGATGCGTACAAGACATCTTCTCAGATGCTTTATCCCAAGCAGGATCAGTCATCTCCCTCTGTTTCGCCTTCCAGCGCCAAGGAGCTTCTGAACAACACCATCGGCGGTTCAAGTTGGGATAATGCGGGACAGTGGATAGAGTGGAAATTCAGCGTTCCCGAGAGCGGATATTACAACATTTCGCTTTATGATAATCAGAATTTCATGAAGGGTATTTATGTATCCCGTAAAATATACATTGACGGTGAAGTTCCTTTCTCAGAACTTGAGAATTACGGATTCTATTATGAATCCACCTGGAGACTGGATACTTTGTCCGATTCCGAGGACGATCCTTTCAAGCTCTATCTTACCGAAGGTGAACATACAATAAGAATGGAAGTCGTACTCGGTGAGTTCTCCGATATCATCGCCGAGGTACAGGACTGTGTATCACAGCTCAATTCAATCTATCGTAAAATAATCCGTATCACCGGTGTTTCGCCCGATGTAAACCGTGACTACCAGATCGGATCTTCTATTCCTACTATTTATGATGAGATTCAGGCTGTAAGAGATCAGCTTGATGCGGCAATAACAAGACTTCGTAATGCAGTTGGTCATACATCCGATAAGGAAACCGTTCTTATAACCATGAGAGATCAGCTCGATTACCTCCTTAAGGATGTTGAACGTTTCGTAAGAGTCATCGGTACATTCAAGATTAACATCCGCGCCTGCGGTACCTGGCTTACTCAGGTTATCAGCCAGCCTCTCGCAATTGACAGATTGTTTATTTATTCGCCGGATCAGAAAGTAAAGGTAAGCGGCGAGAATTTCTTCTCCAAGTTCGGATATGAGATGAGCAGATTGTTCTATTCGTTTGTCATCGATTACAATTCACTTGGAGCAACGGATGAAGAGATGGCTAATAATGCGGACAACACGATCACACTTTGGATAGGCACCGGACGTGACCAGGCCAATGTTATCCGAAGCCTTATCGATGAATCGTTTACAAGTGTTAACGGAATCAATGTTAAAGTACAGCTCGTAGATATGAATACACTTCTTCGTGCGGAACTTGCCGGAGAGGGACCTGATGTTGCAATTCAGGTTGCCAATACCAACGGTCTTGCCGGTACGGTTCTTAATACAGGTAACGATACACCTGTTAACTACGGTTTGAGACATGCGGTTCTCGACCTTACACAGTTTGAAGACATCGAAGAAGTTACTTCAAGATTTTATGACAGCGCACTTACCGCATTTTCGTTTGACGGTTCGATATATGCACTTCCCGAGACACAGACCTTCCCGGTTATGTTCTATCGTAAAGATATCATTTCCGAACTCGGGATAGAAGTGCCCGAGACATGGGATGACGTTAAAGTCATAATGTCCGTACTTGCCAAGAACCAGATGGAGTTCGGTATGTTACCGGGCGAGCAGATATTTGCAATGCTTCTGTATCAGAACGGCGGACAGTATTATACCGATGATGCAACAGCATCTGCACTTGATTCCGATATTGCGGTTAATACATTCAAACAGTACTGCGAATTTTATACAGATTACGGTCTTGATAAAACAACCTCCGTTGAAGAACGTTTCCGTACAGGCGAGTGTCCGATCATAATCGCGGACTATACCGTATACAACAACCTCGAAGTATCGGCTCCCGATATTGCGGGACTGTGGGATTTTACACTTGTACCCGGTACTGTTAAGGAGGACGGAACCGTCGATCATTCCGTTGGATGTTCCGGACTTGCCAGCATGATAATGGCAGACACCAAGAACCCCGATGCTTGTTGGGAATTCCTAAAGTGGTGGACAAGCGCCGATGTTCAGACTTTGTATGACAGAGAAATGGAATCACTTATGGGTTCCGCTGCCAGAGTCGCAACTGCAAATCAGGAGGCTTTTTCAAGACTCCCCTGACCGAAGGAAACATATGAGAACCTTGCAAAAGCGTTTACCTATGTAAAGGGTATTCCCCAGGTTCCCGGCGGATATTACTCATGGCGTAATGTTAACAACGCATATTATACCGTTACAACAGAGACCGACACTGCTTCCCCGAGAGAGGAACTTATGGATAAGGTTCTCTACATTAACGAAGAGATAACTTACAAGAGAATTGAACTTGGACTGCCGGTGGCAGAATAAATAACGGAGGAGAAGGTCAATGAAAAAGTCGGATAAGAATCTTGATCAGACATCGCAGATGGCCAAGAAACATGGCAGCCTTGGATACAGAATCAAGAAGAGTAAAGCCAGCTATTTGATGATAGCACCGTATTTTATTTTATTTTTCGTGTTTACGGTACTTCCGGTTGTTATTTCCATCTTCTTCAGCTTCACGTATTTCAATATGCTGGAGCCGCCTAAATTTAACGGATGGGCTAACTACATCAAGCTTTTTCTTGAGGATGATATCTTCCTGATATCTCTTAAGAATACATTGATATTTGCGGTTATAACCGGTCCTATAAGTTATATTCTTTGTCTATTCTTTGCATGGGTGATCAACGATCTTAATCCCAAGCTCAGAACGTTTTTGACGCTTATATTTTACGCGCCTTCCATATGCGGTAACGCATATATGGTATGGTCGCTCATCCTTTCAAGCGACAGATACGGATACTTGAACGGTATTCTTATAAATCTCGGAATTATCGATGAAGCGAAGCTGTGGATGCAGGATGCAAACCTCATTCTTCCCTGCCTTATAGTCGTACAGTTGTGGCTGTCACTTGGTACAGGTTTCCTTTCATTTATCGCCGGTCTTCAGACGGTTGATAAGAACCTTTACGAAGCGGCGGCAATCGACGGAGTTAAGAACCGTTGGCAGGAACTCTGGTATGTAACGCTTCCCGCAATGAAGCCCCAGCTTATGTTCGGTGCCGTAATGCAGATCACACAGTCATTTGCGGTTGCTGATATTTCACTTTACCTTGCCGGCAACCCTTCGGTCAACTACGCCGGTGCAACGATCGTAACCCACCTGCTGGATTACGGTTCGAGCCGATTTGATATGGGTTACGCTTCAGCGATCGCGACCGTGCTGTTCCTGCTTATGGTAGGCAGCAATAAGTTAGTCCAGAAACTTCTCAGAAGGGTAGGTGAGTAAGTTGTCAATATTTCAAAGTAAGCCGAAAGCAGTGCCCAATGAGAAATCCAAAGCAGAGATTAAGGCCGATAAGGCTCAATTAAAAGCTCAAAGGTATGTTGAGCGTAATAATAGAAGAGCTAAGAGCAAGTTCTTCAAACCGAAGCAGAAAAAAGTTAACCGTTCTGTGGCAGGTAACGGAATCCTCTTCGTAATAATGGCAATTTGCGGTGTATTTATGGCACTTCCTCTGGTAATGATCATAAATAACGCTCTCAAGCCCCTCGATGAGATCTTCCAGTACCCTCCGAAGATATTCGTAAGGAACCCTACACTTGAGAACTTTGGCGATCTGTTCATAATCATGAGCGATTCGTGGGTCCCTTTTTCGAGATACATACTTAACACGATCATCATTACCGGACTTGGAACGGTCGGACATGTTGTTCTTGCATCGCTTGCGGCTTATCCGCTTGCAAAACACGACTTCCCCGGTAAGAAGATACTTTTCAACATGGTAGTGCTTTCAATGATGTTCTCGTGGACCGTAACGCAGATCCCGACATACATGATCGTAAGCTGGCTACATATCAACAACACTTATGCACCGCTTATTTTACAGGCATGGCAATACGGAATGGGCTTGTACCTGATGAAACAGTTTATGGAGCAGCTGCCCAATTCGCTTATGGAATCTGCAAGACTAGATGGTGCAAGCGAATGGAAGATCTTCTGGAAAATAGTAATGCCGAATGTTAAGCCCGCATGGCTGACACTTGCGATATTCCAGTTCCAGCAGATGTGGGGCAACACCGGAAGTATGTTCCTTCGTGATGAGCAGCTCAAACCGCTCCAGTATGCACTTCAGCAGATTGCAGCCGGCGGTACAGCCAGAGCCGGAGCTTCGGCAGCCGTTACATTTATCATCGCAGCGGTTCCGATCATATTCTTCCTGGCATGTCAGAGTAACGTACTTGAGACCATGACAACATCAGGTATTAAGGAATAAAGGAATGAAGGAGAGCTTATGAAAAAATTAAAATTCACAACCAAAGCTGCAGCCTTCATCCTCGCAGCTGTGAGTATCATAGGAGCTTATACAACACTGGTATCGGCAGATGAAGAGTTGCCATATGAAACATACAATTACAACTATTGGGAAGACATCGTTATAACTCCCGCAGCGTATGTTCCCAGCGGATCAGTTACCGGAGTTGAGCTTGGAACGATCAATTTCAAAACGCCTCAGGATTTCTGTATTTCCGAAGACAACGAGGTATATGTTGCAGATACCGGTAATAACAGAATAGTAGTCTTGAACGATAAAATGAACAAGGTCAACAGGATCATCGATTCGTTTGAGATGGACGGCGTTACGGAAACATTTAATGCACCTTACGGTGTATGCGTATCCGAAAAGAATCAGCTTTACATTGCGGATTCAAATAACAATAGAGTAGTTGTTCTTACGCCCGAAGGAGATTTTATTAAGATTGTTGCAAATCCCCAGTCGGAAGTGCTTGAAGACGACTTCTCGTTTGTGCCTCTTAAGGTTACGGTTGATTATGCGGACCGTGTTTATGTAATTGCCAAGAACGCGTTTGAAGGTATTCTCTTATTCGAGAGTACGGGCGATTTTATCGGATATTTTGGTACGATCAATGTTAAGATCTCAGCATGGGATAAGTTCTGGAGACGATTCGCCACCAAAGAGGAGAAAGCCAATCAGCAGCTGTATATTCCTACCGAATTTACCGGTATCGATGTTGATGCGGACGGATTTATCTATGCGTCGAATATCGACTCGGAAGGCATACAGGCTGTCAGACGTCTTAACCCTCAAGGTAAGGACGTAATTCAGAAAGGTGAGAACGGTAATGTCGGTGGAGATATCGACTGGAGTCAGTACGGTACTTATTCCGGACCCAGCGAGATAACCGATGTTGTTTACAGAGACAAAGGTATGTATTCGCTTCTCGATCGTAAGAGAGGAAGGATTTTTACTTACGACAAGGAAGGAAATCTTCTCTACATATTCGGTGGTATCGGTCTTCAAAAAGGTACCTTCCGTACACCCGTTGCGATCGAGTCCATCAATGATGAGATAATTGTTCTTGATGCGGGACGTAATTCAATCCTTCGTTTTAAGGAAACCAATTACGGTAGCCTTATCAATGATGCGGTCGGCCTTCGTTATGACGGTGATGAGACGCTTGCGATTGACAAATGGCAGGAGGTTCTGAGACTCGACGAGAATAACGAGCTTGCCAATAACGGTATTGCAAAGGCTTATCTTACGGCCGGTGATAACAAGCTTGCCATGACTTATTTTAAAATGGGTATGAATCAGAAATATTACGCTATTGCGTACAAGCGATATCGTAATGATATATTGGCGTCGAACCTGACGGTTGTACTTACGGTACTCATTGTTATTATTGCAGGACTGGTAGTATTCAGCAAGATTCGTGCCAAGAAGAAAGGTAAAGTAAAGGAGGAGCTGTTGTAATGGATGAAGAAAGACGTTTATCAGTCAAAGAGTGGTTCGCCAGCAGACAGATCTTCTCTAAGGACAAGTGGGGTTATGTTTGGCATACCGTAATTCACCCTGTTGACGGATTCTATGAGATTCGTCACAGGGACCGCGGGAGTTTGGCCGTTGCGATCGTACTTGTAATAATATTCTCGCTTTGCTTTTCGATTAACAGATTGTCTGCGGGATTTGTTGTTAACGATATCAATCCGAGAAGCGTAAATACATTTACAGAGCTTATTTCGGTTTTATTGCTTTACTTTCTTGTTGCCGTTTCCAATTGGTCGATCACCTGCCTTATGGAAGGTGAAGGACGAATGAAGGATATACTGATAGCTGTCGGTTATTCACTTGTTCCGGTGACCATCGGATTCATTGTCGGTACGATATTCAGTCAGTTTGTCGCAGCCGATGAATCGGCATTTTATTACATGATAGTAGGTATCGGAATTGCTTATTCGGTATTTATGTTATTCGTAGGCATTATGAATATACATAATTACACGCTCGGTAAGACGATACTCACAATGATCCTGACACTTGTTGCATTGCTTATAATCATCTTTATCGCACTACTTTTTATCGATCTTATAGGACAGGTTGTAAGCTTCTTCAAGAGTATTTATCAGGAACTGATATTCAGAGGATAGGGGGCGCAGGACATGAAGAAAACAAAAAGAATGATCCTCCTGGCTGTTCTCGGTGCAATTGCTCTTATCGGACTTATATGGTTCCTTGTATACACCATAAGATTTACGTCCAAGAAGGCATATCTCGATTACATTTCGTCTTATGAGGTTGAGGAAGGTTCGGAATTCAGTGCACTTTCCGACAGCAGCAAGGATGTTGACGGAATGGTACTTGCAGCAGAGAATGGTAATCTTAAGCTTTATATCAAGGCAGCAACCGGTGAGGTTGCCGTATATGATAAGAGAAGCGGTGAGACGATTTACTCCAATCCCGTTGCGGCAGATGACGATGCGATCGCCAATACGACCAATAAGAATTATTTAAAAAGCCAGTTTATACTTACATATTTTAACAAATCAAGACTTGAGAGTACGTTCAATACTTACGCAGATTGCGTAGAACTTGAGCAGCTTGATGTCCAGGCGATCGAGAACGGTGTAAGATTCCTTTATACTCTCGGTGATCTTTCATCCGAGACTGGTATCGTTCCTACATATATCAGGAAGACAACTCTTGATACGGTTCTTGCAAACATGTCAGAGGAAGGATACAAGTACACTTCCAAGAAATTCGTTTCATGTGATCTTGGCGATGAATTTCTGATGCTTCTTGAATCGGCAAAGAACGGTGCAGCGCAGATCAGAAAGCTTAATACTTATTTTGAAGAAGCCGGTTTTACGGTTGATGAGTATGCTGCTGAAATGGAAGCTGCGGGACAGGAAGCAAGTATTCCTATCTCATTTATGATCCCGCTTGATTATACTCTTCAGGAAGATAACCTTGAGGTTTCCGTACCTATGAAACTGGTCGAGGAAAACGGCGGCGGATCTGTATACAAGATTCAGCTTCTGGCTTTCTTCGGCGCCGGAGCGGATGACGAAGAGGGATATATACTTGTTCCCAACGGTTCGGGTTCACTCATCAATTTTAACAACGGTAAGGCCCTTGCTGTATTCGGTAATGATTATTCCGAGAACGTTTACGGCAATGACTACCTTACTTCGGAATACACCGTAACCGAGGTTACCGAGAATTGTAAAATGCCTCTTTTTGGTATTTTCAGAAAGAATGAAGGTGTATTTGCCACAATCGAAGAGGGTGCTTCGCTTGCTAATATTACGGCCAATGTAGCCGGAGAGGTTAACTCATATAATTATGTATATCCTACCTTCTCGTTCAGAGGAAGCGATAGACTTTCAATGTTCGGTACAACCGGTAGCGAGGCTGAACTCCCGATTGTTGAGACCAATTATTATGATATTAATGTCAGAGTAAGATATACTTTCCTTCCCGGTGATAAGAGCTCATATTATGAAGCTGCCAATTATTACAGAGACAGACTTATGGCAGAAGGTAGGCTCGAGAACAACGCTGCCACCGGCGATATTAAGTTCTACTATGATGTGATCGGAGGCGTAGAGAAGACCAAATTCTTCCTTGGCGCACAGTATCGCGGAATGCTTGCAATGACAACTTTCGATCAGGCTGAACAGATTGCTTCGGATCTTGATTCACTTGGTGTAAAAAACCAGGTTATGAATTTCCAGGGTTGGAGCAAGGGCGGATATTACCACGATGTATTTTCAAGAGTCAGCACCTTGTCAAAACTTGGCGGCAAGAGTGGAATGGAAGACTTAAGCAGTACACTTGAAGGACTTGGCGGTACGCTCTTTGCCGATGCGGCTTTCCAGAAGGTTACAACCGTTTCGAGCAATTACTCAGCCAACAATATGACTTCCAGATATTACGGAACAGGTTATATTGCCGAATTCGGACTTGTTAATCCGACATCACTCAGACAGACTTCGGGTCTTGGATACGGTGAGAACAGATTTTACCTTATCTCGCCCAAATTCCTTGTGCAGTATGTTGATAAGTTCGCTTCCAAGATTTCTTCATACGATATAGGAGGTGTCTCACTCAGAGATCTCGGAAATCAGCTTCATTCCGACAAGAAGCGTACCAATGTTATCAACAGAGAGGACGCTCTCGATGTTGTGCTCGGACAGCTTCAGAAGATTGAAGATACAGGTAAGAAAATAATGGTTAATGACGGTAATGATTATTCATTTGCGTATGCGGATGATATAATCAATGCACCGCTTACCGATAATGATTACTATGTGATCGACAGCACGGTTCCTTTCTATGAGATGCTTATTCATGGATGTATTGATTACTCGGGCAGCGTTATCAATCTCGGTAACACTACAGACAGTAATGATATTATCCTTAATCTCATCGAAACGGGTGCATCTCCTCACTTCGTATTTACATGGGAGAATTCAAACGAGCTTAAGGAGACCGGACTTAACAGATTTTATTCAACGACATATTCCTCTTGGAAAGATATTGCTGCTAATATTTACATCGAGGTTAATTCGGTTCTTTCCAAAGTTAGCGATGCATATATTGTTAAGCATGAAGTAACCGATGATAATGTTTCGGCAACAACTTACAGTAACGGTGTGGTTATTTATGTTAACCGTACCGATGAAGATGCTACCGTTGACGGTATAACCGTTAAAGCAAATAGCTATGGTGTAGGAGGAGAGTGAAGATGAATAAGAAGAAAAAAAGACTGACACTATCCACCAAAAGATCGATAACCGGTTTCCTGTTTATTTTACCCTGGCTGGTCGGATTTATATGGTTCTACGCAAGAAGCTTGTTTATGACCGTTCAGTTCTCGTTATCGAATCTTACCGTTAATACCGGAGGCGGTTATTCGCTTGAATTTGTCGGATTCGACAATTTCGTATACGCATTTGCTGAGCATGGCACTTTTAAGCAGGTACTTGTTACATCGATAGGAGATATGCTTATCGATGTGCCGCTCATAACTTTCTTCAGTTTGTTTATGGCACTTCTGCTTAATAACAAATTCCGAGGAAGAACGGTGCTCAGAGCGATATTCTTCCTTCCGGTAATACTTAACTCGGAAGCCATTTCATCGGCAATGGATATGGCACTCAAGTTAATGTCGGGCGGCCTTTCAAATACCAGTGCCGAGATCGCTTCAACCGCTGCATCCTCGGGAGTAAGTATTGATTACTATATCAATATGTTTACATCCCTGGGTATTCCGACGAAGCTGATAGAATATGTTACCGGTGCGGTATCACGAATAAGTGATATCATTAATGCTTCGGGTATCCAGATAATCATATTCATTGCCGCATTGCAATCCATACCGGGTTCCATGTATGAGGTTGCCAAGATTGAAGGAGCTACATCTTACGAGACATTTTGGAAGGTTACCTTCCCAATGGTTATGCCACATATCATAACTGTTGTCGTGTATACCGTTGTCGACAGTTTTGTTGACTCGGATGTTGTAGATCTGGCATATAAGACTGCATTTACCAATAAAAACTACGGACTGAGCTCGACGATGAGTTTGGTATCCACGGTTGTCACGTGTCTGATATTGTTGATAGTGTGCAGGTTTATACAGAAACGAACGTTTTACTATAACTAAGGAAAGGAGGAATGTAATACAATGGCAGAAAACACAACGACTGCAGAAAATACAGTTTCTGAAGCAAAAGATACTTCATCAAAGAAGCGTTTTACATTACCGAAGGTTAGTGCCAATACCAGAAGTCAGATATCGGGCAGCGCTAAGAGTATTGCCCTTGGTATATTTAAATGGGTCATCCTTATCGGTATAGCGTATGTTATTATCGGACCTGTTCTCGGTATCATTTCACGTTCCTTCTTCTCCGATGCCGATAATTACAATACCATGGTTTATTTGATCCCGAATAGCCCTACGATTGAGAGATATGAAACATCGATTAAATATCTTGATTATTGGAAGACAATGGGAGCGTCAATTATTTACTCGCTCACCCTTATGGTTATTCAGGTATTCATATGTTCAATGGTCGGCTACGGCTTTGCCAGGTTTAATTTTCCTGGCAAAGGATTCCTTTTCGGATGCGTGGTTTTGATGATCGTAATACCTACTCATACGATCATGTTACCTTTGTATATGACATTTTCAAATTTCGATATTTTTGGTATAATAAAGGCTGTAAGCGGTTCGAGCCTTAACCTCTTGTCAACGCCTGTACCGGTGTATATAATGACTGCTCTTGGATGCGGTTTAAGATCCGGTCTATATATATACATATTTAATCAGTTCTTCAGGGGACTTCCCAAGGAGATTGAGGAGGCGGCATTTGTTGACGGCTGCGGAATGTGGTATACGTATTTTAACATTATGCTTAGAAATGCGATGCCTTCAATTATTACGGTTGCGATATTCTCGCTTGTATGGCAGTACAATGATACTTTCTATGCAAGACTATTCGTGATCAGTGATGATATCGTTATCAGTAAGAAGATTGCAGGACTTACGGCAACGATAAGTAATTCGCTTAAAATATACGATCCGAATATTCTAGAATTGTATATGAATGCAGGAATCGTACTTGTTATGATCCCGCTTATAATAATTTACATTGTGCTTCAAAGACAGTTTATTGAAGGTGTTGAACGTAGTGGTATTGTTGGTTGATACCTGCTATGTTAACATACAAATGGGTATAAAATACCCGGGAGTCAAATCACACAAATTCTAAAAAAAGAAGGAGGATTTAAGAAGTGAGAAAGAACAAATTGGTGGCTTTAGCGCTTGTTGCAGCGATGGCTATTACAGCATCTGCATGTACAGGAACAAGTTCCTCAAGCAGCGCAAGTTCATCACAGTCAAGTCAGGCAGAAGCTTCTTCCAGCGAATCATCTAAAGATCTTGAAGAAGAGACCACTACAGAAGCTCCTGCACCGGTAGAGGTTGAGGGAGACCTTGATTTTGAGGACGGTAATTACGCATTTGCCAAGGTAATTTCAGGCGCAGACAAATCAGAACTTTCTGTAGTTGACTACAATGGTTCAAAAGCTCTTTATGCTAAGAATACAGAGGGCGAAAAGATGTCCGTCGGTTTCGATGTTAATGCTATTCTTGGCGAAAATGTTACTAAGCTTGCAAAGATTCAGGTTAATATCGGTATTGAATCATCTGATTCTGAATTCTATTCAGCAAGTGGTTTCATTTACTCTTATGCAGGAGAAGTAGCAAAAGAGGTTAAGGGTGATGCTTGGTCAGTATATCTTGAAACAGCTAATCCTAAGACTGTTACTTTTGATTTATCAGGTGTTACCTTCGTTGATGGCGCAAACAACTACATCGCGATTACAAAGGAGACAGACAACGCTCCCGCAGCTCAGAATATGTATTTTGATAATATCGTTTTCTATGATGCTGACGATAATGTTCTTGCAGCAGATTCAACCGCTGAGGCAGGTGCGATCGGTGAGAGCGCAGGTGCTGACAGAATGAACCTTTTCGGTATTGAGAAGGCAATCACTATTGATGATTTCGCAGGTGTTAAGGATGGCGGTTGGTCACAGGGTGCACAGATCACTCTTACTGAGGATCAGTTAGCTGCACTTGTTCCCGGATCTGTAATCGAAATAAGCTACAAGTCTGAGAACGGTGAGCTTTGGATCGTTCTTCCCGGTGCACCACAGTGGCAGAGAATCGGCGATGGTGACTATGCAGGCAATAAAGGTGCAAACGGATATGCATATGTTAACGGTGCAGGTAATATAGCACAGATCACATATGAGCAGATTGCTGCTGTTCTTGGTGAAGATACCACTGCTTGGGGTAATGTACTCCAGTGTGAGTCATCAGGAGCTTGGGAAGTTAATTCCGTTAAGATCGGTACTAAGGTTGATAACTATGTAGTAACCGGAGCAACAAGCCTTGGTGCTTCTACTAAGGATGGCGGTTGGTCACAGGGTGCACAGATCACTCTTACTGAGGATCAGATAGCTCTTCTTGTTCCCGGAAGTGCATTTGAGATTTCTTATAAGTCTGTGACAGGCGAGATGTGGATGGTATTCCCCGGCGCTACTAAGGGTTGGACCAGAGTTGGTCAGGCTAACTACGCAGGAGATAATTATGCTAACGGATCTGCACAGTGTGACGGTTCTACAGCAGTATTAACTTATGAGCAGATTGCTGCGGTCCTTGGTGACAGCGTTGCTGATTGGGGCAATGTGATCCAGTGTGAAGCATCTTCGGCTTGGGAAGTAACAGATATTAAGATCGGTACCGCTACCAAGGTTGTACAGGCTAACTCATTTGTTGATGTTCCTGATTTCGCAGGTGTTAAGGATGGCGGTTGGTCACAGGGTGCACAGATCACTCTTACTGAGGATCAGTTAGCTGCACTTGTTCCCGGATCTGTAATCGAAATAAGCTACAAGTCTGAGAACGGTGAGCTTTGGATCGTTCTTCCCGGTGCACCACAGTGGCAGAGAATCGGCGATGGTGACTATGCAGGCAATAAAGGTGCAAACGGATATGCATATGTTAACGGTGCAGGTAATATAGCACAGATCACATATGAGCAGATTGCTGCTGTTCTTGGTGAAGATACCACTGCTTGGGGTAATGTACTCCAGTGTGAGGCATCAGGTGCTTGGGAAGTTAACTCATTAAAGATTGGTATTGCAAAGTAATTAAAGAGAGGTAGAATAGATCGATGAGAAAAACATTCAAAAAAGTTGCTGCTGCAGGCCTTTGCTTAGCAATGGTCGCAGGTCTTGCAGCATGTACAGGTACAGGCAGTTCTTCTTCGGCTTCAGGCGCATCATCTGCTACATCAAGCGCAGCTGATTCAAGCGCATCTGGAGAAACCGGAACAAGAACCATTAAGATTGGTACATGGTATGACATTTATTATGACAGTACACATGCCGATATCTATGCAGATCCTTCTGTTTCCGATGAGGAACTTGCGCAGAAGCATTTCGATGCTCTTAAGGCAGTAGAGGAAAAGTACAATGTTAAACTTGAGTATGTAAACCTTACTTACGAAGGAATTCAGGAGTCAATCAATACTTCAATTCTTGCAGGTAAGCCTGACTGCGATATTTACCTTTGCGCACCTGCATTTGGTATTCCTGCAGCAGTTAACGGATATTGTGCTAACCTTGAGGAGGTGCTCCCTGCTGACGCTGATGTTCTTACGGATCAGAATATTCTTTCAACGATCGATATCGGTATTGAAGGAAAGCACCTTATGACTGTTGTTGCCGGTGAGGCAATTACTGTCGGTTCATATGTTCTTGCATTCAATAAGCAGATGCTTGATGATGCAGGTCTTGAGGATCCTAACAAGCTCTATGAAAACGATGAGTGGACATGGGACAAATTTAAGGATTATCTTAAGGCTCTTACCAAGGATACAGACGGTGATGGTGTAACTGATGTATACGGATTCGGTACACGTTATGATAACCTTCTTACCGGACTCCTTTTCAGCAACGGTACAACAATCGCTTCTACCAATAAGGAGAATGTATCAAGTAAGGAAGTTGGAGAGGTTCTTGATTTTATCTACAATATGTACAATGTTGATAAGACCGCAAGACCCTGGAATGCCGATGACTGGAATGATAACCAGAACAGCTATCTGAATCAGGAAGTTGCTTGCTGGGTAACCGCAGCTTGGATTTCAGATCAAAACAAGGATTATGATCTTGGATTTGATATCATTTGGGCTCCTTGGCCTATCGGACCTTCCGGTGATAAGGAAACCAATGCTACCAAGAACGGTCTTGATGCCAATGTTTACATGATCCCTACCGGTGTTAAGGATCCTGAACTTGTTTACAATGTATTCTCTGATTACCTTGATTGGTACGGTGACGACTACGATCTCCGCGATGAGGTTGGCGAGTGGTGGCATGATAGAGCTATAACCGAGGATAACTTCCAGGTTATGTACGAATGTGGTCTTAAGAGCACACTTGATCTTTGGAACTCTATCGGTGTTGATTATCAGATTCCTTCACTTCTTGACGGAACCATGACAGCAGCGCAGTTCCAGGAGACAAATAAGCAGCTTGTACAGAGTGCACTTGATGCAATGTATAACTAAGATTTATGGCAATTTAATATAAGAACTGCCGTTAATGCTTATTTAGCGGCAGTTGATCCTGATTGCCAAGTGGCCCGCACATGCAATGCGTTGCCTGTGCGGGCTATTTTTAACGCAAAATTCAGATTTGGAGGCAGTAGATTGTTCTCTCCGGACGGTGTTTTATCAAGAGTAATGACGACAATTTTTGACTTGATCGTCGTCGGAATATTATGGGTTGTTTGCAGTTTGCCTATTATTACGATAGGTATATCGACAACATGCGCATATTATACGATGTCAAAGGTTGTAAGGCATCATGAAGGCAAACTTCTCAGGGAGTTCTTTACCTGTTTTAAGAATAATTTCCTTCAGGCGCTTTGGATGAATCTTATATTCTTAGTTATCGTATTTATACTTGCTCTTGATCTGTATTATATCTACCATCAGGAGGGTAATTTCGCCAACAGTATATTTATTGTTTTGGTCGGAATATCCGCGATCTATCTTGGTATTATGGCTTATTATCCTGCTTTTTTATCAAGATTTGCCATGAAGAACTTCCGGTTATTCAAGACCATTTCAATTGCTTCTTTTAAGTTCCTGCCGGTCACAGCATTAATGCTGGTCGTATTTGCGGTTATGGTAATAGGCATATACCTGATGCCATGGGCAGTGTTTATTTTCCCCGGATTATACTTGTTTATAATGACATTTCCGATGGAATATGTGCTTAAGAAATTTATGAAGAAGCCCGAAGAGGGAGATCCCGAAGCGGACAAATGGTATTACAAGTAAAATAATTATATTTTATTGGTTTAAGGAGAGGAATAATGTCGAATGTTAAAATGATTAGTCCTGCAGTTCCTAACATGCCCTGGCAGGACAGACCCGAAGGAATCAAAGGTGCTCCTATATGGAGATATACCGAGAATCCTATTGTAGGAAGAAATCCTCTGGACAATGTCGCTAGAATTTTCAATAGTGCCGTAATGCCTTATGAAGGCAAATTCATAGGCGTTTTCAGAGGCGAGCAGACCAATGGTGTTCCTTATATTTATCTTGGAAGAAGTGAGGATGCTATACATTGGGAGTTCGATAAAGAGAAGATTAACTTTGTAAATGAAGCCGGCGAGCCTTTTATGCCATATTATGCATATGATCCCAGACTTGTTAAGGTTGAAGATACATATTATATAATCTGGTGCGGCGATTTCTACGGAGCTGCGATCGGTCTTGCTAAGACAACCGACTTCAAGACCTTTACGAGAATTGACAATCCGTTCATTCCTTTTAACAGGAATGCTGTTCTTTTCCCTCGTAAAATAAACGGCAATTTCGTAATGCTCAGCCGTCCTTCAGACAGCGGACATACACCTTTCGGTGATATTTTCCTTAGCGAAAGTCCAGACCTTGTATACTGGGGTAAGCACAGACATGTTATGGGCCGCGGCAATGAATGGTGGGAGTCCGTTAAGATCGGCGGAGGCGCTGCACCCATCGAGACCAGCGAAGGTTGGTTGCTCTTTTACCATGGTGTAAGCGGAACCTGTAACGGATTCGTATATTCGATCGGTGGAGCGATACTTGATATCGATAATCCTTCGATCGTAAAATACAGATGTGAGAATTTTATTCTTACACCCGAAGAGTGGTATGAAGAGAGAGGCTTCGTTCCCAATGTTTGCTTCCCTTGCGCTACCATTCACGACTCCGAGACCGGAAGAATCGCACTTTACTATGGTTGTGCGGACAGCTATGTATCTCTTGCTTTTACGCAGCTTGATGATATTGTTGCATATATCAAGGATCACAGCGTAACAAGCACCACCGATACAGAAATCGGAATTCATTAATTCTAAAGGTATTTCCCGCAGCTCATGACGTATATAGGGCTGCGGGATTATGCCGATTATAATACTTATGGGAGAATATTAAATGGCGATTATTTTTGATGAATCAAGACATCTTTTTATGATCGGTACCGAGAACACAAGCTATATTATGGCCATTACTGCGGGAAAATATCTCGGTCACATTTATTACGGACGCAAGGTTAACAAGCCTGCGGGCGAGGCAATTCTTCGCGTAAAGGAGCTTGCCTTTGTGGACAGAGATTTTATCGGTGAGAAAGGAAGTTTCGGTGACGGATATCCTTTTGAGTTCGGCAGTGCGGGAATAGGTGATTTCCGCGAAAGTTGTATTGAGATAATGAATGAAAACGGCCAGATAGGAGCGGAATTCATTTACAGATCGCACAGAATCTTTGACGGGAAGCCAGGTCTTAAAGGCCTTCCGGCTACTTTTGCAAATGAAAACGACGCACAGACTCTTGAGATAACTCTTATGGGCGAAGTGCTTGGAATAGATCTTATCCTCAGTTACAGCGTATTTGAAGGAAGCGACGCGATTGCAAGACATGTACGCGTTGTGAATAACGGCGGTAGTACGGTGTATCTTAATAAAATAAACAGTGCATGCATTGAGCTTAATAATAAAGATTACGAGATGCTCACAATGTACGGATCTTGGGCTAGAGAGAGGGCGATAAGCAGGACACCTATCGGTTACGGTCGCCACAGTACATTTACGACCAGGGGTATTTCGAGCCACCAGAGTCATCCTTTTTATGCGGTTCTCGGCAAGGATACCGGAGAGGATTCGGGCGAGATATACGGAATGCATTTCGTATATTCCGGGAATTTTGAAGGCGTTGTGGAGAGAACACAGCACGATGAGCTCAGAATGACGATGGGCATCAATTCATATAATTTCAGATGGAAGATGGAGCCCGGTGAAGAGTTTATTGCGCCGGAGGTTATAACCGTATATTCCTGTGAAGGAATCGGTAAAATGACAAGAACGCTTCACGATCTGTATCGTACTCATCTTATCAGAAGTAAGTATCTTCACAAGAAGAGACCGATCCTGCTTAATAACTGGGAAGCAACTTATTTTGATTTTAATATGGATAAGCTTCTGGATATCGCAAGATGTGCCAAGGAGCAGGGAATCGAAATGCTCGTAATGGATGACGGATGGTTCGGAAAAAGAAACTCCGACAACTGTTCGCTCGGCGACTGGAAGGTTAATACCGAGAAACTCCCTGAGGGCATTGAAGGCCTTGTAAAAAGGGTTAATGAGATTGGCCTTGAATTCGGTATATGGTTTGAACCGGAGATGGTTTCGCCGGATTCCGATCTATACAGAGCGCATCCTGATTATGCGATCGCGATACCCGGAAGAGAGGCGGCACAGGTCAGAAGCCAGTATGTACTTGATATTACAAGGGATGAGGTTCGTGACTATGTATATGAGAGTGTGGCAAATATTCTCAGAAGTGCCAATATCCGTTATGTAAAATGGGATATGAACAGGCCGATGACGGATGTCGGAAGTATTTTATACAAAGGAGATACGGCCGGCGAGTTCTATCACAGATATGTGCTTGCACTGTACGATCTTCAGGAGAGGCTTACAAGCGAATTCCCCGATCTTCTTCTTGAAAACTGTACAAGCGGCGGTGGAAGATTCGATCCCGGAATGCTTTATTACAGCCCTCAGATTTGGGCCTCCGATGATACCGATGCGATCGAGAGACTTACCATACAGCGCGGAACGGCGATGCTTTATCCGCTCTCGTCGATTGGCGCACATGTCAGCGATTGTCCGAATCACATCGTCGGAAGGAGTACATCCTTTGAAACGAGGGGCTATGTAGCACTTGCGGGTACTTTCGGATACGAGCTCGATGTAACGCGCATTCCCGAGGACGATCGTAAAATGATCCCCGCGCAGGTGGCGATGTACCACAAATATAATGACCTGGTTCGTGAGGGAGATTATTACAGGATTGCCAATATCTGCGATACCAATGAATTTGACGCATGGATGGTTACGTCCAAGGATAAGAAGGAAGCACTTGTAACTTACATTCAGGTAAGAGGCGCAGCCAATATAAGAAGCCGCATCATCACTCTTAAGGGCCTTGACCCGGATGCTGTATATGTACTTGAAAACAGCGGCGAGGGCGATGCTCCCTGCAAGGAGTTCTATGGTGACGAGCTTATGAACATAGGCTTTGTAACCGATAAAATATGGGGTGACGGAAGCGGACGGCTTTATCATTTTACGGCGAAATAAGCCGGGACTAAAGCGCCGCGCGGCATGCAGTTCAGAATATCAGATACTTTCCGGTTTTGGCCGGATGATGACTATATAATACGAGGAGAATCGAAATGGAATACAGTTTTGCAAATGATATCAGCAAATATGTAAGGATGAAGGGACGTATCGTATATAAGGACGGTGCTGCGTACCTGGGTTTTACCAACAGCAGTATTACCGTTAAGGTTAACGGCGGTCCGATAAGCATGCATATTACGAGCGTGGATAACGGCACCGAGAACAGACCGATGTTAAGGCTTTATATCGACGGAGTTAAAATGCGTGATATACCTGTTGACGATTCGGACGATACGGTGCTTCTTGCAAGCTTTGACAATGATGTTCATGAGCTTACGCTCGTTAAAATAACAGAGGCCGCTATGAGCCATGTTGCCATTCACGAGATCTATGCTGACAACGGGCTTCTTGAAATCAGCAGTGAGGATGATCGCAAGAAAATTGAGTTTATCGGTGATTCCATAACCTGCGGATACGGTGTCCTTGCACCTCCGGTATCCGAATATACGGTAAGAGATGAGGACGGAGAATTGTCTTACTCGAACTTCGTCGCAAAAGGACTTGATCTTGATGCAAGATGGGTGAGCATTTCCGGATACGGTGTATATGTCGATTATCAGGGAAATCCCGAGCTTGTTCTACCCAAGTATTATCCTTATCAGAACAAGTATGTGGACGATACGCTTCCCGCCGATTATGATGAATTCAAGCCCGACCTTATAATCGTTAATCTCGGAACCAACGACTCCGGCCATTTGCATAAACCTGAGATTGAGCAGGGCTTCTATGATGCGTATGAGAAATTCCTGTATTATTTGAGAGAGGTTCATCCCGAGGCTAATATCCTTTGCGTGCTCGGTACACTTGCTCCCGGATTTTACAAATATGTCGATAAAGTACTGACTAAGGTTAAAGCGCAGGGCTTTGAGCGTATCTACGGTCTTGAACTTCCTGAGCATGATGTGGCAAATGACGGAATAGCTGACGGACATCCTTCAAGGTTTACCCATAAGAAGGATGCAGACCGCATAATCAAATTCATTCAGGATAACAATCTGCTGTAAAATATTAAACATACCAAGATGCCCTGCGGGGCATCTTTGGGCTTACGGAGGAAGATATGATGGATTTTACAAAGCTTAATCTCGGAGTTGACGGTGACAGCATTACAGCGGGCGACCAGTGGTCTTATCATGTATACAAGAAGCTTGGCTTTGCCACACACAGCAATGTTGCGGTCGGAAGCTCCGTATGGTATAAGAGGACTTTCACAAGGGGTGATAAAAGCGTAACGACGCAGAACTACGATGATGCGGATTTTGCGGGTATCAGCGGCGGCTGGGAAGAAACCGATGATATGGATGAGCTCCTTATGAGAGCAAATAACTGCGCGGTAGTGCATATTCAGCAGTTTATTGCCGGATATCGTAAGGGTAATATTCCTGCGCCTGATGTGTTTGCGTTTGCAATGGGAACAAATGATGAGGAAAATATGCTCGGTGATGTTTCCAAAGTGCTTTCCGGCAAGAGCCTTGAAGGCAATGAGAATATCGATCTTTTTACCGAGGCGGGAGCGATGAGGTATTGTATTCAGACAATTGCCGAGAATTTTCCGAATGCGAGGATCTTTGTAAATACACCGATCCAGACGGCAAGACCTGAGCACAATGCCAAGATCGAAAAACAGATCAGAGAGGTATTTATTCCGGTTTGCGGCGCTATGGGCGTTCAGCTCATCGACTGCTTCCATGAATGCGGGATCTGCGAGAAATTCGAAGTCATAGACGGTGAGGGAAGGTATCTGAGAGACGGCCTTCATCCCATGGAAAACGGGCAGGAAAGAGAAGGACTCTATGTGGCTTCTCAGATCGCTGCAAGGATGTATTGATCATTATTAAGAGAATACGAAGATGATTATTGATGAGATAATAAAATCCCGTGAAGAGGAATTTGCGCTTTTTACGGCAAAGACCATACCGGGATTTGATAATGAACATTTTATAGGGGTCAGAACGCCGAGACTTAAGGCAATTGCTAGAGAATATAAGGACAGTGACGAGGCCGGGAGATTCATGGCTTCGCTGCCGCACAGGTACTTTGAAGAGGATCAGGTCCATGCGTTTCTGATAAGCAACATTAAGGATTCAGATGAATGCATTAAGAAGATTTGTGAATTTCTGCCGTATGTGGATAACTGGGCAACCTGCGATCAGATGAATCCCAAATGCTTTAAGAAATACCCCGACAAACTGCTGCCTTATATCCGCAAATGGCTCAAATCCGATCATACCTACGCTGTCAGATTCGGTATTAAGATGCTTATGGATCATTATCTGGATGAGCTGTATAATGACGAATATCCGAAGATGCTTATTAAGATCCGCTCGGATGAGTATTATATCAATATGATGCTTGCCTGGTATTTTGCCACGGCACTTGCAAAAAGGTATGAGGATATTTTACCGATCATAGAAGGTAAAATGCTTGATAAATGGGTGCACAACAAGACCATTCAAAAGTCAGTCGAAAGCTACAGGATAACGGATGAGCAGAAGGCTGAACTAAGAAAACTCAAGATAAAAAAATAAGCTTAAAATTATCGCCCTAAAGTAGTATAATCTATATGTATTAATGAGAAGGAAGGCAGTGTATGGGATTACTTACTTTTAAGGGAGGAGTTCATCCGTATGACGGAAAGGAACTCTCTAGAGACTGTGCGATCGAGGAACTCAAACCGGGTTCTGTTCTTGTTTTTCCTTTATCGCAGCATATAGGTGCCCCCGCAAAGCCGATAGTGGCTGTGGGAGACCATGTTCTGGCAGGACAGAAGATCGCCGAAAAGGGCGGTTTTATCTCAGCCAATATTCATTCATCCGTTTCGGGAACCGTTAAGAAAATCGAACCCCGTCTTACAGCAATAAACGGACTTGTTAATTCCATCGTTATAGAAAACGATGGTTTATATGAGTGCGCCGGGAAACTTAATGACAGGCCCTGGAACGATCTTACAAGAGATGAGATAATACATATCATCGACGAGGCAGGGATCGTAGGAATGGGCGGTGCGGGTTTCCCCGCAAGTGTAAAGCTTTCTCCGAAGGATCCCGATTCAATTGAATATGTTATAGTTAACGGCGCCGAATGCGAACCCTATCTTACTTCGGATTACAGGCGCATGCTCGAGGCTCCCGATCAGCTTATCGAAGGACTGAAGATCGCCGTAAGCCTGTTTAAGAATGCTAAGGGCGTTATCGGTATCGAGGACAATAAGCCGGAAGCTATAAAGCTTCTTACCGAGAAGGTCAAGGATATACCCAATATCGAGGTTGCTCCCCTTAAGACCAAATATCCTCAGGGTGGTGAGAGATTTCTTATTAAGGCCATTACGGGCCGTAAGATCAATTCTAAAATGCTTCCTTCGGATGCGGGCTGCGTTGTTCATAATGTGGATACGATCGTCTCGATATATCAGGCCGTTGTCGAAGGCAGACCGCTTACAAGACGAATCGTGACGGTTACCGGCGATGCGGTTAAGACGCCGAAGAATTATTATGTATATCTTGGAATGAGCTTTAAGGAGCTTATAGAAGCGGCGGGCGGATTTGATGTGCAGCCTGAGAAAGTGATCTCCGGCGGTCCTATGATGGGATTCTCATTTTACTCGCTTGATGTTCCCCTTGTAAAAGGTTCGTCATCGCTTCTTGCATACAAAAAGGACAATGTTCCTCATACGCCCGAGCAGGCTTGTATCAGATGCGGAAGGTGTGCACAGGCGTGTCCCGAGGGTCTCATGCCTATGAAACTTGCCGCAGCGGCGCTTCGTGGAGATGAGGAAACCTTTGTTAAACTCGGCGGTCTCGAATGCGTCGAATGCGGAAGCTGTGCCTATGCATGTCCTTCCAAAAGACAGGTTACTCAGGCCTGCCGTACTATGAAGAAAATAGTTCTCGATAAGAGACGCAGAAAGTAGGAGGGCGATGTAATGGATAAAATACAATATAACGTGTCGTCTTCTCCGCATGTGAGGGACAGATCGTCAACCAACCGAATAATGATCGATGTGTGCATTGCACTCCTTCCTGCCTGTGCTTTCGGCATATATAATTTTGGGATCAGGGCGCTTTGGGTACTTCTTGCGGCAGTTGTAACTTCGGTCCTTTCGGAGTTTCTTTACTGTAAGATCCTTAAGAAACCCATTACGATCCGCGATTTCTCCGCAGTTGTAACAGGACTTCTTATCGGAATGAATATGCCGCATACAATGCCGATCTGGATGGTATGTCTCGGTAGTATATTTGCGATAATAATCGTTAAGCAGCTCTTCGGCGGACTCGGTCAGAATTTTATGAACCCGGCGCTTGCCGCAAGATGTTTTCTGCTTATTTCCTTTGCAGGTAAAATGACCGCATTCACTTACGACGGCATCAGTTCGGCAACGCCTCTTGCCGTTATCAAAGCAGGAGAGACATATGATCTTCTTGATATGTTTATCGGAAGAACGGGCGGAGTTATAGGTGAAACAAGCGTTATCGCGCTTCTTGTCGGCGCCTCATACCTCCTTATAAGACGTGTGATCACTCCTTTAATACCTCTTGTTTATATCGGTGTATTTGCCGTATTTACGCTGCTTTTCGGCGGACACGGCTTTGATATGTATTACCTCGGATGCCAGATCTGTGGCGGCGGTCTTATCCTCGGTGCGTTCTTTATGGCAACCGATTATGTTACATCACCCGTTACCTTCGCCGGTAAAATGATCTATGCCGCATTACTCGGTATACTTACAGGCGTATTCAGAATCTTCGGCAGCTCGGCCGAAGGCGTATCGTATGCAATAATCATAGGCAACTGCCTTGTCCCTCTCATCGAGAAATTCACCATTCCCAGACCATTCGGTGTGGTGAAGGATAAGAAGGAGGCGTCCAAATGAATAAAATAGTCAAAGACACTCTTATTTTATTTGCGATAACCCTTGTTGCCGGCGTACTTCTCGGATTTGTATATAAAGTTACGGAAGGACCGATAGCGGAGCAGAACGAGAAGATCAAACTGGCGGCATATAATGCGCTGTTTGACACGCTTGATTCATACGAAGTATTGAGCGATGATGTGCTGTCAACCGCTCAGAATATTGTGGATTCCAAATATTCCGGCGTTACTGTAGATGAGATAGTTACGGCCATGGATTCAAACGGCAGTCTGCTCGGATATATCATCGGCATTACCGATGCCGAGGGCTACGGCGGAGATATATCATTCTCGGTCGGAATCAGTATAGACGGCGCGATAACCGGACTTGAGATTTTATCAATAAGCGAGACAGCAGGGCTTGGTATGAAGGCTAAGGAAGAGTCATTCAGGAGCCAGTACATCGGTATTAGCGAATTCCCTATTACATACAGCAAAACGGGAAAGAGCGCATCCAATGAAATTGACGCCTTAAGCGGTGCCACCATCACAACCAAAGCGATAACAGGCGGTGTTAATGCGGCCGGAAGCGTCTATGAATACATATCATCCGGTCAGGCAGACGATCAGACGATAACACTTGACAGTGAAGCGAAGGGAGGCGATCTTGATGAATAAAATAGGCGAGAGACTATATAATGGAATCATCAAAGAGAATCCCACGGTTGTGCTTATGCTCGGAATGTGCCCGACGCTTGCAACCACGACTTCCGCAATTAACGGAGCAGGTATGGGTCTTGCTTCGACGGTGGTTCTTGCACTTTCCAATCTGATGATCTCACTTCTTCGTAAAGTGATACCGGACAGAGTAAGAATGCCGGCATATATTGTTATAGTCGCATCCTTCGTTACAATAGTTCAGTTTCTGATGCAGGCTTTTGTTCCGAGTCTGTATGCAAGTCTCGGAATCTATATTCCTCTGATCGTTGTTAACTGTATAATCCTCGGAAGAGCGGAAGCATATGCATCCAAGAATCCGCCTGTTTTATCGCTTTTTGACGGTATAGGTATGGGACTTGGATTCACAATAGCACTTACGATCCTTGGCCTTATAAGAGAAATTCTCGGTAGCGGAACATTCTTCGGAATGAGTTTTATACCTGAGAATACACTTAATATTCAGCCGATAAGCATATTTGTAATGGCACCCGGAGCGTTCTTTGTACTTGCTTTTCTTGTTGCAATAATGAATAAGGTGAAGATGAAGAAGAACAAACCGATCGTGGATATCTGCAGGGATTCGTCCTGCATGGGTTGTCCCTCGGCAGCAATATGTTCCGGCAGGATTAATAAGGAGGTGAAGGAATAATGAAGACTTTACTTCTTATTGCACTTGGTTCGGCACTTGTTAACAATGTTGTATTAAGCCAGTTCCTCGGACTGTGTCCCTTCCTCGGAGTATCGAAGAAGACAAACACAGCGGCAGGTATGGGTGCTGCGGTTGTTTTCGTGATCACGCTCTCATCTTTTCTGGCTGCGATAGTTTACAGATTTATACTTGTGCCTTTTAACCTCACATATCTTAATACGATTGTTTTCATACTTCTTATAGCGGCTCTCGTTCAGTTCGTTGAGATGTTTCTTAAGAAGGTGAGTCCTTCGCTATATCAGGCGCTCGGAGTGTATCTGCCTCTTATAACCACCAACTGTGCGGTTCTTGGCGTTGCACTTACCAATGTGTCCAAATCGTATGATATACTTACATCCGTTGTTAACGGATTCGGTACCGCAGTAGGCTTTGCAATTGCAATAATCATTCTTGCCGGTATCAGAGAAAGAACGGAGCATAATGATATTCCCGCACCTTTTAAGGGAATGCCGATAACACTTATCACTGCCGGTCTGATGGCGATCGCATTCATCGGATTCTCCGGTGTGATATAGGAGGTGGATGATATGACAGATTTAATTCTTGCCGCCGCCTTTGATATGAATGGTATAATCATAGCAGCCGTTGTTGTAGGAGTTACGGGAATTGTTATAGGTATTTTCCTCGGCATAGCCGGTAAAAAATTAGAGGTCCCCGTTGATGAAAAGGAAGTTGCAGTCAGAGCCGCACTTCCCGGAAACAACTGTGGCGGCTGCGGATATGCGGGCTGTGACGGACTTGCGGCCGCAATAGCCAAAGGAGAAGCACCTGTCGGTCAATGCCCTGTGGGCGGAGATGCGGTTGCTGCTGAGATTGCCGCAATAATGGGCGTTGAAGCCTCATCAGGTCCCCGAATGGTCGCTTTTGTAAAATGCATGGGCGACTGCGATGTAGCCGGCGATGAATATGAATATACCGGGATCAAAGATTGCAGGATGGCTTCCCAGACCGTCGGAGGCGGGTCTAAGAGCTGTAAATTCGGTTGCCTCGGTTTCGGTACCTGCGTGGGCACATGCGAATTTGATGCGATCCATATAGTAAACGGTGTTGCTCTTGTGGATAAGGATACCTGCAAGGCATGCGGGAAATGCGTAGAAGCCTGCCCGAAGCATATTATCGAGCTTAGACCGGTTGCGCCGGATCCAGCTAAAGCCAAGGGACGCAAGGCAACCGTTATGTGTTCTTCTCACGAGAAGGGTAAAGCTGTAATGGATGCCTGCAAGGTCGGCTGTATCGGATGCGGCCTTTGTGTTAAGGAATGCCCGGTTGAAGCCATTGTTATGGACAATAATCTTCCGGTTATCGACTACAATAAATGTATAGGATGTGGCAAGTGTGCAATCAAATGCCCGAAAAAGATTATTTCAATTTCATAAATTTGATCTTATAGTCATTGTCGGTGCGCTTTGTCTGGTGGCTGCGCTTACTGCACTTTTTGCAAGAATAATGCATACTCCCGGCAACAAAGTCGAGGTCGTAAGTCATAATAAAACGATCGGAACTTACGATCTTGGCACAGACGGTGAATATGAATTCTCGGACCTTTTCGGAAGCAACAGGCTTATCATTAAGGACGGCAGCGCTTATGTTACAGAAGGCAGCTGCAGCAGGCATATCTGTGAGAAAATGGGGCCGATAAGCGATATCGGCGAAATGATCATCTGCCTGCCGAATGAGCTTTTTGTTAAAGTGGTGGAGTAGATCCGACGGCTGATGTATGTATTTATAAGGACTGTAAACAATGCTTGATAAGAACAGATTATTAAACAGCGATTTGGCGCTTCACGGTATTTTTATCTGTGTTGCCGCGCTTATGGGATATCTCGAATCTCTTATACCTTTTGCTTTTCCTGTTCCCGGCATAAGACTGGGACTTGCAAATATCGTTATTATATGGGTGCTCTATACGCTCGGTCTGAGAAGTGCGCTTATTGTAAGTTTGCTAAGATGCCTTATTATCGGACTTCTTTTCGGTAATATTTACAGTATTATGTTTTCGATTGCGGGTGCGTTTAGCAGTCTTATTGTTATGTTTTTACTTAAGAAATATGCTCCCGGCAAGTTTTCGGTTATGGGCGTTAGCGTATGCGGTGCAATAGTTCACAATATCGCGCAGGTTATAGTTGCCATGATCGTTATCAAAAATGCTTACATTATCACTTATTTGCCCGTGCTTATCGGAGTCGGCGTAATAAGCGGGATTGTTATCGGGCTCCTCGGGGGCCTGCTTTACAAGAAGATCAAGCTTGTTCCCGCAAATTGACTTGCGTCTCATCTCGTATTAAAATATTTTCTAATAAGTGCAAAGGATAAAAAGATGATCACATATATTCACGGAGAACTTACCGAGATTTCGAGTGCAAATATTGTTATCGAAGCCGCAGGCGTCGGTTATGAAATAATGATGCCTGTAAGAATGCTTGCGTCACTTCCTCCGATCGGAAGTGAAGTCAAGATATACACATATCAGAATGTTTCGGAGAATGCACTTGATCTCTACGGCTTTCTTAGCAGGGACGATCTTGATATGTTTAAACTGCTTATATCCGTAAATGGTATAGGCCCTAAAGGTGGACTCAGCATATTAACCACGGCGAGTACGGACAGGCTTAAACTGTCTATTATATCCGGAGATGATTCCCTTATTAAGGCTGCCCCCGGAATAGGCCCCAAAACGGCCCAGAAAGCGATCATCGAACTTAAGGATAAAATATCCGCCGACGATATCGTCGGAAATGATCAGCCTGATTATACGCTTGCAGTCAGCGATCAGATCAAAGAGGCCAAGGAAGCTCTTATAAGTATCGGATATTCGGCCGCGCAGGCCACTAAAGCGATCGCCTCACTCGGTGACGTATCCGGGCTTGACAGCGAAGAGATACTTAACAGAGCGATCGCCAATCTTTCTTTTATCTGATGAATATTTGAGGAAACCAAATGGAAAGACGTATTATAACAACTGAAATAACGGGTGATGACAGAGCTGTTGATAATGAGCTTCGTCCCAAGACCTTTGATGAATATATCGGACAGAAGGCCATTAAAGAGAATCTTAAAGTTTTTATCGATGCGGCCAGATCAAGAGGTGATTCTCTGGATCACTGCCTGTTTTACGGCCCTCCCGGACTTGGTAAGACTACGATCGCTGAGATCATCGCAAATGAGATGGGCGTTCATATCAAGACAACATCCGGTCCCGCAATCGAGAAGCCCGGCGATATGGCTGCAATTCTCAAATCCTTGTCCGACGGAGATATTCTCTTTGTGGATGAGATTCACAGATTGTCAAGGCAGGTAGAGGAAGTACTTTATCCTGCAATGGAAGATTTTAAAATAGATATCGTGATCGGCAAGGACATGCAGAAGAAATCGTTAAGACTCCAGCTTCCGCGTTTTACACTGATCGGAGCGACCACGAGAGCGGGACTTCTTACGGCTCCTTTAAGAGACAGGTTCGGTATCATTAACAGGCTTGAATATTACAGCGTTGATGAACTTACACAGATCGTCGGTAATTCTGCTGCCAAACTTGGTGCGGATATCGATATGGATGGTGCGATCGAACTTGCGAGAAGATCGAGAGGTACTCCGAGACTTGCGAACAGGCTTCTTCGGCGTGTAAGAGATTTCGCGCAGATAAGATATGACGGTGTCATCACAAAGCAGGTTGCCGATGAATCTCTTACTTTGCTGGATGTGGACAGTGAAGGACTGGATAAGAATGACAGGAATATTTTACTTACGATAATCGATAAATTCGACGGAGGCCCGGTCGGACTCGATACGCTTGCCGCTGCACTCGGCGAAGATGGCGGTACGCTTGAGGACGTGTATGAACCGTATCTGATCTACAACGGTTATATCAACAGAACGCCGAGGGGAAGAGTTGCTACAAGAATCTGCTATGAGCACTTTGGAAAGGAGTATAAGGATGTCACAGAAAAATGAGGTTAAGGTTCTTATCGGAGGTAAAACCTACACACTTTCGGGGTTTGAATCGGATGAATATCTACAGAAGGTTGCGGGTTATATTAACAGCAAAATTGAAGAATTCCGTAAAGATGAGGCTTTCAGAAGACAGCCCTATGACGCTCAGCAGATGCTTATTGAGCTTAATATTGCGGATGATTATTTTAAGGCTAAGAAAGCCGCCGATTCCTATACTCAGGAGATGGAGGATAAGGAGAAGCAGATGTACGACCTTAAGCACGACATCATTGCACTTCAGATGAAACTTGATGCCGCAAACAAGGAGATCGAGGAATTAAAAGGCGACCTCTCCGAGTCCAGGATGACGATAGTAAAGCTTGAAACGGAGCTTGATAATCTCAAATAGTTGGTAAATTCATGAAAAATGTTGAACTTCTTGCCCCTGCGGGCAGCTATGAAACTTTTAAAGCGGTACTTAATGCCGGTGCAGATGCAGTATATCTCGCCGGCTTGTTTTATGGTGCCAGAGCTTATGCCGGTAATCTTACAGGCGATGAACTTCTTGCGGCGATAGATTATGCCCATATTCACGGAAAGCGTTTGTATCTGACGGTCAATACGCTTCTGTATGATGAGGAAATAAAAGGGCTCTATGATTATCTTGCGCCCCTTTACACAGCCGGACTTGACGGTGTTATCGTTCAGGATCTTGGCGCGGTAAAATATATCAACGATAATTTTCCCAGGATGGAAATTCATGCAAGTACACAGATGACTATAAGTGATGCCCGGTATGTTAATGAGCTTAAGAAGATCACTCCATATCTTACGAGAATCGTTCCGGCAAGGGAACTTTCGTTTAAGGAAATCTCTGATCTTAAAGATAAGACAGGACTTGAAATAGAGACTTTTGTTCACGGAGCGCTCTGCTACTGTTATTCCGGCCAGTGCCTTATGAGTTCTTTTCTCGGGGGCAGAAGCGGTAACAGGGGCAAATGTGCGCAGCCCTGTCGCCTTGAATACACGGCAGACGGTAAGACATCGAATCTGCTCAGCCTGAAGGACCTTTGCACTTTGGATATTTTACCGGAAATAATCGAGGCGGGCGCTGATTCTCTTAAGATCGAAGGCAGGATGAAGAGCAGTGAATATGCAGCCGGAGTTACCTCGATATACCGCAAATATTTGGATATTATTAAGAACGGCGGCGATTATAAAGTATCCGCCGAAGATAAGAAACGTCTTTTGATGCTTTTTGACAGGGGCGGAATTACGGATGGCTATTATGTCAGACACAATGGACGGGAGATGATTGCAGATCCCTCCAAAAGTGAGAAATCCCTTGCAGAGAAGGCAGAATACGAGAAATCGATCACCGAGAAATATTGCCGCAGCACTCTTAGGGACGCCGTTTCGTTAAAATGCGTATTAAAAGCCGGTGAGCCCTCCAGACTTACGATGCGCCATATTTCCACCGGCAAATCCGTGTGCGCCCACGGTAATATTGTCAGTAAAGCCTTAAACCGTGCCGCATTAAAAGATGATGTTATAAAGCAACTTGATAAACTTGGAAATACCGACTATTACAGCGTGAATATCGATATTGAAATGCAGAACGATCTCTTTCTTCCCGTTAAGGAATTGAACGAACTGAGGCGCTCGGCATGCGATGAGCTTAGTAAAATATTGCTTGAGCCGTACAGAAGGAAACTGTGCGATAAAGCCATGGGTGCGCAGGACAGTGCACTCACTTGGGGCGATGAGCAGGACAGTGCACCCGTTTGGGGCGATGAACAGGACACCGTGCACGAAAAGAGCGACGTGCAGCTTTCGGTTCATATTTTATCGGCGGCGCAAGGGCGGGCCGTTCTTAATTATCTGACGGCATACGGCGCCGGAAGAGTTCTTAGGATTGTATGTGACAGTGAGATGATGAGCCGCAAGGAGCTTCTTGATATTAAGGCAGGGTGCAGGGCGCTTGGAATGGACTTTGTGCTTGCAATGCCGAGGATCGTGCGCGATAACGGAAGCGAAAAAGAGATAGCAGAGCTCCTTATGACAGGTCCCGATAAAGTGCTGATCAGAAGCCTTACGGATCTTGGCATAATAAGAGAACTCCTTACGGATGTACCGATCATTGCGGATTTTAATGTCTATGCATATAACAATCTGAGCCTCACTGTTTTAAAGGAACTTGGAATAAATGATATTATATATTCGGTCGAGCTTAATCACAGAAAGCTTGCAAATCTTAAGGCATACACCAGTGCGGAGCTTATGGTTTACGGGCGGATCCCTCTTATGACCAGTGCCGGCTGCATCGACAAAAACATAGGCAAAGAGCATTGCAAAACGAATGTGGGGATTGAGTATTTTACCGACAGAATGAAGGCAAAAGTACCTTATCTTACGGCCTGCAGATATTGCTATAATATTATTTACAACAGTGTGCCGCTTTACATAGGCGATATGAAGAAGGAGATAAAATCCATTAAAACTGACTGCCTGGGAGTGAATTTTACCGATGAAAGCGAGGAAATGATCGATAAAATAATGGACCTTGTATTAAGAAACGATGCCCCGGATAAAACGGAGAGTTTTACAAGAGGCAATTTCAAAAGCGGCGCCGATTGACTTGATCAAATTAGAGTATTACAATCAAAACAGTGGTTTATTAAGACTAAAACGAAACGGAGAATCGTCGGAAATTGGCAACTATTGAAACGATAATCGATATGCCCGCGGAGCATAGCAGTAATGTGTTCGGAAGCTTTGATGAATACGTGAAGAAGATTGAGAAGACCCTTAGAGTTACGATCGTTATGCGTGGCTCCGATCTTAAAATAATCGGTTCGGAGGTTCAGGCGGGCAGAGCGTTAAAGGTGTTTAACGAGCTTATTGAACTCAGTAAACGCGGAAATACCATAACAATGCAGAATGTGGACTATGCACTTTCTTTGTCGATGGAGGATAAGGTTGAGGTTCTTACCGAACTTGACAAGGAAGTGATCGCAAGGACCGCACTCGGCAAGCCGATCAAGCCCAAGACTGAAGGTCAGAAAGCTTATGTTGATGCCATTCGTAAGAAAATGATAGTGTTCGGTATCGGCCCTGCAGGAACCGGTAAGACCTATCTTGCTATGGCAATGGCTATTAACGCTTTTAAGAATAACGAAGTCGGAAGGATCATTCTTACAAGACCTGCGATCGAAGCGGGTGAAAAACTTGGATTTCTCCCCGGCGATCTTCAGAGTAAAATAGATCCATATCTAAGGCCTCTGTATGATGCGCTTTACCAGATAATGGGCGCTGATTCGTTTCTGCACAATTCCGAGAAGGGGCTTATAGAAGTTGCGCCACTTGCGTATATGCGAGGCAGAACGCTTGATAATGCTTTTATAATTCTTGATGAGGCACAGAATACAACACCTGCCCAGATGAAAATGTTTCTTACACGAATCGGTTTCGGTTCCAAGGTTATCGTAACCGGAGACCTTACGCAGAAGGACCTTCCGAAGGATATGGTATCGGGACTTGATGTTGCGATGAAAGTACTTGGTAAGATCGAAGATATCGGATTTATCAAGCTTACAAGTGCCGATGTTGTAAGACATCCTTTGGTTCAGAAGATTGTTAAAGCCTATGATGAATATGAGGATAAGAGAAGATGACGATCGTTTACGAAAAGGAATACGACCTTGAGCTTGGCATTGATTATGAGAAGACGGCCGAAAAGGTTATTAATGCGGCGCTTGATCATGAGAAATGTCCTTATGAGATTGAAGTGGGGCTTACGCTCACAGATAATGAAGGCATCCACGAGATAAACAAAGAACAGCGAGATATTGACTTGCCGACGGATGTCCTGTCTTTTCCTCTTGTGGACTATGAATCACCGGCTGACTTTGAAAAGGCCGAAGAATTCGATGATTATTGGAACCCGGACAGCGGCGAACTGATGCTCGGAGATATTGTGATCAATCTTGACCGGGTCAGATCTCAGGCTGAAGAGTACGGACATTCTTATCTTAGAGAATATTCTTTTCTTATAGCGCACAGTATGCTTCATCTTATGGGATACGATCATATTAATGAGAATGAGGCCGCAGAAATGGAGAAAAGGCAGGAAGAAATCCTTGTATCGATCGGGATAACAAGGGACTAGGAACATATTTTTATTATACTTAAGGGGGTTTTTATGGATGTAGATAAACTTGTAAGCGAAGCAAAAGCAGCATTTAAGAATGCTTATGCGCCCTATTCGCATTTTTCTGTAGGAGCGGCTATTCTTGGTGATAATGATGTGATTTATACCGGCTGCAATATTGAGAATGCTTCTTATCCTGTAGGAATCTGCGCCGAGAGATGTGCCGCATGCAAGGCGGTAAGCGACGGCGTCAGGTATTTTAAAGCAATTGTGATAGTATCGTCGGCCGACGATCTTACATATCCCTGCGGAATGTGCAGGCAGTTCCTTGCGGAATTTATGGATGACAACAGTAAAATAATCGTAAACGGTAAAGATCAGGGTACGCTTTCTGTTCCCTTTAATGTGGCTTTTCCTTTTGCGTTCAGGTCCGATGATATCAAATAAGCATTAAGTTAACAAATAATGAGGCGTGGATTATGAAATATGATGTGATTATTATTGGTGGCGGCCCTGCAGGAATGATGGCCGCTATCGCTATGTGTGACAGTAGTCTTAAAACCGCAATAATCGAGCATGGCGACAAAGTGGGGCGTAAAATACTTGTCACCGGCAACGGCAAATGCAACCTGACAAATATGAATATGGGCAGGGACTGCTATAACAGCGATTCGGACGGAGCATTTTATGATGTTATCGAAAACTATGATCCTAACTGGCTTATCGGTAAATTCTGTGACATGGGTATGCTTACCAGAGAAAGGGACGGATATGTTTATCCTGCATCTGAGCAGGCTTCAACCGTTCTTGATACTTTAAGAAACGCCGTTAATAAGGCCGGCTGCGATGTCATAAGTGAGAGCAATGTCAAGCTTGCAAGCAGGATTTCGGACCGGGAAAAAGGTTTTATAGTTTCGACCGATAAGGGTGAATATACCTGTGATAAGCTGATCCTTGCATGCGGCTCCAAATGTTATTCCAAGACCGGATCGGACGGTTTCGGATATAAGCTTGCGAGATATTTCGGGCACAGGATAATCGATGTTATCCCCGCGCTCGGGCCGATTGAGTGCAGTGAGAATTTCTTTCCGGCGCTTAAAGGCGTCCGGGCTAAAGGTAAGATAACCATCTCCGGTTACGTAAACCTTAGCGATCGGGGCGAGATTCAGTTTACCGAATACGGAATTTCGGGAATTCCGGTATTTCAGCTGAGCCGCCATATCATAAGGGCTATTAATATGGGCGAAGATATAGAAGTAGAGCTCGATCTCTACCCGGACCATGCCGAAGAACTCGTTAAGATGTACCTTGACAAATTCAGATCTACAGCCGAAGATGTGACCATGCTCCTTAATTCAATGATCAACAAAAAACTTGCCGTTGTTATCGCAAACCGTTGTAAAATAAAGCCTTCAGCGCCTGCCGCAAGCCTTTCTGATTCGGACCTTGATAAGCTCTGCGATATGATAAAGCATTTTAAGGTGAGCCCTGTAGAAGGCAGAGGATATGATATGGCTCAGGTATGCGCCGGCGGCGTCGATCTTGAGGAAATCGATACTTCAACCATGGAGTCTCTTAAGTGCAAGGGCCTGTATATATGCGGAGAAATGCTTGATGTTGACGGCATTTGCGGCGGATATAATCTTCACTGGGCATTTGCAAGCGGATATCTTGCGGGTCTTGCAGCCGCAGGAATCGTTAAATCGACGCTCGTAACGTAAAGCGCCGTATAAATGTAAGTAAAGGACGGGGCATGATCGTTTAAGTGCATGCAGGATGAAGGGGCCCATATGATAAGAATCAACCAGATTAAAATACCGATAACAAATGATATTCAGACTTTGGAGAAAGAGCTTCTTACAAAGCGCATCACATCGATCCTTAAGCTTAAAGACAAGAATTCTTTTACTTATGAAATTGTTAAGAAATCAATTGATGCCAGAAAAAAGCCTGAACTTTATTATGTTTACAGCGTGGATGTGGAAATTAAATCACGTAACGGACAGATCGCATCGAAGGACGAAGGAAAGATCGTTCAAAGACTTAACAATAATAACATTATGTTAACAACGCCGGTGACATTCGCTCTTCCTGCATCGTCCAAACCCCAAAAAGTCATTATTATCGGGCTCGGGCCGGCCGGACTTTTTTGTGCCCTGGTTCTTGCAAGGCTGGGATATAAGCCTGTGATATTTGAAAGAGGCTCGGATGTCGATAAGAGAACGGCCATGGTTAAAGCCTTTTGGGAGGGCGGTGCTCTTGATATCAATACCAATGTGCAGTTTGGCGAAGGCGGTGCGGGTACATTTTCCGACGGAAAGCTTAATACCGGAATTCACGATAAAACCGGCATTATCAGGTATGTGCTCGAAACATTTGTAAAGCATGGCGCAAAGAGCGATATTTTATATAGTGCCAAGCCTCATATCGGAACCGATGTGCTCTCCGGCATAGTAAAATCAATCAGAAATGAGATCATTAGTCTCGGAGGTGAGGTGCATTTTGAGTCTGCCGTTACGGATGTAGAGATCGCAAGCGGATCTGTTCGTTCCGTTACTGTAAACAGTAAAGATATATACGAATGTAACAGCCTTGTCGTTGCAACGGGGCATTCGGCGCGTGATACTTTTAAAATGCTTACCGATAAGGGTCTTGCTATGGAGGGTAAAGCTTTTGCCGTCGGCATGAGAATAATTCATTCGCAGGATTTTATAAATACAAATGCTTACGGTAATTCAAGGATTGATCATCTTCCTGCGGCGGATTATAAAGTTACGGCCAGAAGCGCCGGCGGACGCGGCGTATATTCTTTTTGTATGTGTCCGGGCGGCTATGTTGTCAATGCGTCCTCCGAAGAGGGAATGCTCTGTGTTAACGGTATGAGTTATTCGGGGCGAAACGGCTTGAACGCAAACAGTGCGATCATAGTAAATGTAGGGCCGGAGGATTTCGGCAACGATATATTGGATGGGATGGCATTTCAGAGAAAACTTGAAAAAGCGGCTTATTCAGCTACGCCTGGAAGGATTCCCGTGCAGCTTAATGAAGATTTCAAGGCAGGAAGAATGAGCAGCGGTTTTCCCGGCGTCTTGCCTATGGTCAAGGGTGGTTATGCTTATGGCAATTTGAGGGAGATTTTACCCGAATATGTTGCAGAATCAATCATTGACGGAATGAAATCTTTTGATAAAATGATAGAAGGGTTTGACTGCGCGGATGCCGTGTGGGCGGGCGTTGAGAGCAGAACATCTTCACCTGTGAGAATTATCAGAGGTGAGGATTTTATGAGTATTAATTGCCGCGGTCTGTATCCATGCGGTGAAGGCGCCGGCTATGCGGGCGGTATTACAAGCGCCGCGGTTGACGGCGTAAGGACAGCGCTCAGGATAAATACACGAGATTAAAGGTCGGGAGATTAATAGTGAATTACAGAGAGTTACTTAAGGACAAGAAAAGAATAGTTGTTAAGATCGGCTCATCGTCGATCACATATGAGGAAACGGGGCATCTTAATTATAATAAACTTGAAAGGCTTGTGAGGATCCTGTGTGATATCAAGAATTCCGGCAAGGAGGTTATCCTTGTATCTTCGGGTGCGATCGCGGTCGGAAGACAGGCAGTCGGCATCGATCATAAAACGGATATTCTTGCCGAGAAGCAGGCCTGCGCGGCAATCGGACAGGGAAGACTTATGATGACCTATCAGAAGCTTTTCGGTGAATATAATCAGCTTACGGCTCAGGTGCTTTTGACCAAATATACGATGGCGGATAACGAAAGTCTGTATAACGCCAGAAACACCTTCAAAGAGCTTCTTAGAATGGGTGCAATTCCCGTTGTTAACGAGAACGATACCGTATCAACTTATGAGATCGAATTTGGCGATAATGATAAATTATCGGCACTTGTTGCATCTGCGATCGGTGCCGATCTTCTGATCCTTTTATCGGATATTGACGGGCTGTATACTGCCGATCCCCATATGGATAAGAGTGCCAAACTTATTGATGTGGTTGATGAGATAACCCCTGAGATTGAAGCACTTGCAGGTGACTCCATGAGCCAGGTAGGAACGGGAGGAATGAGCGCAAAGCTTCATGCTGCTAAGATAGCGACCGCTTCGGGCGCGGATATGGTGATCGCCAATTCGGCTGATATAGATGTTGTCGAAAGGATCGTTGCCGGCTGCAATGAAGGAACTTTATTCATTGCCCATAAAGATGAGAACTTCGATATTATGGATTATTTGGACTGATCTTTTACCAATGATACAGCTATACGATTATGAGGTTTGGATATGGAAAGACCCGATAAAATCAATTATTATCTCGATATTGCCGAGACGGTTTCCCAGCGAGGCACATGCCTTAGAAGGCTTTACGGCGCCGTGATCGTTAAGAACGATGAGATTGTTTCGACAGGATATGTTGGTGCGCCGAGAGGACGCAAGAACTGCAGTGATATGGGTTTTTGCCTCCGTAATAAAATGGGTATCCCAAGGGGTCAGCGCTATGAACTTTGCAGAAGCGTTCATGCCGAGGCCAATGCAATAATCAGTGCCTCGAGAGAATCAATGATCGGAAGTACTTTATATCTTGTGGGAACAGAGCTTCCAGGAGGAGAATATGTTAAGAATGCATCCTGCTGTTCGATGTGTAAGAGACTTGTTATCAATGCCGGAATATCGACCGTAGTAATAAGGGATGACAAGGTCAATTACAGAGTGATAGATGTTAATGACTGGGTGATCGACGATGAGTCGATCATGGGCGAATTTGGGTATTGATCACGATTTGAGTTTGAGGTGCGGATATGATTACCAAGGATGAAGCCAGAAAACAGATTAAAGAATTCAGAAGTACGGTTGATGTTCATGAGGTTGATTATATGAGCAGGAAGGCCTGCGACAATCTTATGTCACTCCCCGAATACAGGTTATATTCTACTATATTCGCATACAGTGCGGTCAACAATGAAGTCGATACTACGCATATCATTACGGATGCTCTTGAAAACGGCAAACAAGTTGCACTTCCGAGAGTAGTAGACGGGGATATCGTATTTTATGCGATAAGGAATCCGGATGAACTTGAGTTCGGTTTTATGGGGATCCCTGAGCCTCCCGAGAGAGAAGAATATAAGGTTGATAAGGATGATGTTCTTGTCGTGATCCCGGGGCTTGCCTTTGATTCAAAAGGTAACAGATCCGGTTATGGAAGGGGATTTTACGACAGGTTTTTGGCAAAACATCCCGGGTGTATGAAGGTCGGGATCGCTTTTGAGAGGCAGGTTTTTGATGAGCTTGAGAATAACGAGCATGATATAGGCCTCGATATAATAGTTACGGAAAACAGAATTGTGGATTGCAGGAAACAGTAAGTATGATTAACAGAAATACCACTCCCGCGCCAAGCGAAGAAGAAGCACTCAGGCAAAGGGAATATATCGATAAACTCAAAATATATTTTAGTGATAGGAGCAAAGCTCTGAACAGACCGATCACTTATCATATCACGACTTTCGGATGCCAGATGAATGCCAGGGATTCCGAGAAACTTGCGGGCGTGCTTGATGAGATCGGTCTTATGTGTGTTGAAGATGAAGAAGCAGATCTGTGCTTCTTTAACACATGCTCTATCAGGGAAAATGCATCCACCAAATTATACGGTCATATCGGCAGAGTCGGTGCAATGAAGAAGAAAAATCCCGATATGATAATCGGTATCTGCGGCTGTATGATGCAGGAGGCCGATGAAGTAGAGAAGATCAAGAATGAACGCAAATTTGTCGATATTGTCTTCGGAACACATAATATCTTCAAATTTGCGGAGCTTATCTATAACCGCATTACTTCGGGAAGTATGATAATCGACATCTGGAAAGATACTGATATGATCGTCGAAAATCTTCCGAATACGCGTAAATATCCTTTTAAATCAGGCGTTAATATCACTTATGGCTGCGATAATTTTTGTACCTTTTGCATAGTTCCCTATGTCAGAGGAAGAGAGCGCTCAAGAAGAGCGATCGATATAGTGAGAGAAGTTGAGAACTTCGTAAGAGACGGAGTTGTGGAAGTAATGCTTCTCGGTCAGAATGTAAATTCATACGGTAAAGGACTTGATGAGCCTTGCACATTTGCCGAGCTGCTTGAAGCTGTAGCTCATGTAAAGGGCCTTAAGAGAGTGCGCTTTATGACGCCGAATCCCAAGGATATGGGCGATGATGTTATTGAAGTTATTAAGAACAATCCCAATATATGCCGTCATATTCATCTTCCTTTACAGTCGGGCAGTACCAGCCTTTTAAGGAGAATGAACAGACATTATTCCAAGGAACAGTTTCTTTCACTTGTTTACAGGATAAGAGAGGCAATCCCCGATGTATCCTTAACCACCGATATTATCGTCGGTTTCCCCGGCGAAACCGATGAGGATTTTGAAGATACGATAGATGTTGTGAGAAAGTCGGGCTTTGATTCTGCATTCACTTTTATCTATTCACCGAGAGTCGGCACTCCGGCTGCGCGTTTTGAGGATAAAATTCCCGACGAGATCACCAAAGAAAGATTCGACAGATTGCTTAAATGTGTGGGAGAAGAAGCTGCAAAAAGAAGCGGAAGAGATGTCGGAAAAACGCTCCCCGTGCTTGTCGAAGACGTGGAAGATCGGGTTGAAGAAGACGGTAAAACGCTTGTTACCGGAAGACTCAGCAATAATATTCTTGTGCATTTTACAGGCGATGAGAGTCTTATCGGCAAGATAGTTGATGTTACGCTTACGGAAAGTAAGGGCTTTTATTATATGGGAAGGATGGCAGATTAATGGCAGAGTTCTCACCGATGATGCAAAAATATCTCGAGACCAAGGAGGAGTACAAGGACTGTGTGCTTTTCTATCGTCTCGGAGATTTCTATGAGATGTTCTTTGATGATGCGGTTATGGTATCTAAGGAGCTTGAGCTGACTCTGACCGGTAAGGAGTGCGGTCAGGAGGAAAGAGCGCCGATGTGCGGCGTTCCGTATCATGCTGCGGATACTTATATTAACAGACTTGTCGCTAACGGTCATAAAGTAGCCATCTGTGAGCAGGTAGAAGATCCCAAACTTGCAAAGGGTCTTGTAAAAAGAGAAGTTATCAGAATTGTTACGCCGGGCACCAATTTCAGTATGGATGCGCTTGAAGAGGGCGTTAACAGTTATTTAATGTGTATCATATCCACCGGCAAACAGATCGGAATCGCAACCGTTGATATTACAACGGGTTCTTTTCTTGTTACGGAGTGTGAGAATGCTTCGCAGCTGCTGGATGAGATCAACAAATTTATTCCAAACGAGATCATTGTCAATGAGTCACTTTCCTTAAATGCGATGGGTGTCTCTGAACTTATCGAGAGACTTAATATTCCCTGCAGTAAGCTTGACGGCTGGTATTATGAAACCGCGGGCGCACAGAAGATCCTTCGTGAGCATTTCAGAGTGAGCAATCTCGAAGGCCTTGGCCTTAAGGATTATCCGACCGGTGTAATAGCGGCCGGTGCGCTTCTTAATTACCTCTATGAGACTCAGAAAAATTCCCTTCCTCATCTTACAAGTATCACGCCTTATTCTACAGGACTTTATATGATCATAGACAGCTCCACAAGGCGTAATCTGGAGATTACGGAAACGATGCGTGAGAAGAATAAGAGAGGCTCGCTTCTTTGGGTGCTTGACAGAACCAAGACTGCAATGGGCGCAAGACTCTTAAGAAATATGCTTCAGCAGCCGCTTATAAGCATTGATGAAATAAACAGAAGGCAGGATGCTATTGAGGAATTATCTTCCAGGTTTATTGACCGCGAAGATATCCGCGAAGCTCTTGCACCGATATACGATCTGGAGCGACTTATCGGAAGGATTTCCACCAAGAGCGCCGGCCCGCGAGAACTGATCGCTTTTAAGAATTCCATTAAAATGCTTCCGGTTATAAAGAGCCTTCTTGCTACGATGGGAAGCCCTCTGATCCGTGATATCTGCGATGAAATAGATACACTCGATGATGTTTACGAACTTATCGAGCATTCGATCGTGGATGAACCGCCGCTTACGATCAAAGAAGGTGGGATCATTAAAGCGGGCTTTAACGAAGAGGTAGACAAGCTAAGAAGTGCCAAAACAGAAGGCAAGAGATGGCTTTCCGAACTTGAGGAAACAGAGAAGGACAGAACGGGAATAAAGGGACTTAAAGTAAAATACAATAAGGTTTTCGGATATTATCTTGAAGTTACCAATTCATACAAAGACCTTGTGCCCGAGGATTATATACGTAAGCAGACGCTTACCAACGCGGAGAGATATACAACCCCCAAACTTAAAGAGCTTGAAGAGGTTATACTTGGCGCCGAGGATAAATTATTTTCTCTTGAATACAATATCTTTACGGATATAAGGGACAAAGTCGCCATGGAAGTCGTAAGGATTCAGCAAAGTGCAGCCGCCATTGCGGGTATTGATGTATACACCGATCTGTCAGTTGTTGCAGAGCAGAATAAATATGTGCGTCCCAAGATCAATGATAAAGGTGTTATCCGTATTACGTGCGGACGCCATCCGGTCGTTGAGAAGATGCTCTCAAGCGGCATATTCGTCGAAAATGACACTTATCTCGACAACGAGGATAAAAGGGTGTCCATAATAACCGGACCGAATATGGCCGGCAAATCGACTTATATGAGGCAGGTGGCACTTATCACACTTATGGCTCAGATCGGATCTTTTGTTCCTGCCAAGGAAGCGGATATTTGTATCTGCGACAGGATCTTTACAAGAGTCGGCGCATCCGACGATCTTTCGAGCGGTCAAAGTACTTTTATGGTTGAGATGACCGAGGTCGCCAATATTCTCAGAAACGCCACCAAAAATTCGCTTCTTATCCTCGATGAGATCGGAAGAGGAACCAGCACATTCGACGGTTTGTCGATCGCATGGGCGGTTATCGAGCATATTGCAAATCCCGAACTTCTCGGTGCAAAAGCACTTTTTGCCACTCATTATCATGAACTTACTGAGCTTGAAGGCAAACTTCCGGCTGTTAACAATTATTGTATTGCCGTTAAAGAGCAGGGCGATGAAATCGTATTTCTTCGTAAGATCATTAAGGGCGGTGCCGATAAGAGCTACGGCATTCAGGTTGCCAGACTTGCAGGGGTTCCCGCAAGTGTTTTAAGCAGAGCATCCGATATCGCCCGGCAGCTTTCCGATAATGATATAGCCGTTAAAGCAAGGGAGATCGCATCAAACGCTCCGGGCCTTCCTGTGAGTGATAATATGGCGCAGGTGCCTTTTAACAAAAAGAACAATCCAAACGGTTTTACTCAGATTTCTCTCTTTGATTCGTTTAATGCAATGAATTCCAAAGAGCAGAAGATCGTTGATGATATCAAAGCACTTGATATTTCATCACTTACACCGCTTGAAGCGTTAAATAAACTTGATGAATATAAGAAACAGTTGTAAACGGCAATGAGTGTGCGGCGCAGGTATCGATAATTACGGGAGTTAATCAGATGGCAATTAATATTCTGGACGAAGAAACGATCAATAAAATAGCAGCCGGCGAGGTTGTTGACAGACCTTCCTCAATCGTTAAGGAACTTGTCGAAAATGCCATAGATGCCGGTGCCTCGGCCATTACCGTCGAGATCAAAGACGGCGGAATATCCATGATAAGGATCACGGATAACGGCAAAGGTATCGAGAAGGAAGACATCAGAAAAGCATTTTACAGGCATGCCACCAGTAAGATCCAAAGTGAAAAGGACCTTATGAATATTGGGACTCTGGGCTTTAGAGGCGAGGCGTTGTCAAGTATCTGCGCCGTTGCGCAGGTTGAACTTATAACCAAGACCGAGGGTTCTCTTACCGGGATCAGGTACGAGATAAATGGCGGTAAAGAAGAAGCATTTGAGGAAATCGGCGCTCCGGACGGAACCACTTTTGTTGTGAGAAATGTATTTTATAATGTGCCCGCCAGGCAGAAATTTCTTAAAAGTCCGACAAGTGAAGGCGGTGCTATCAGTACGCTTATGGAACACCTTGCGCTGTCAAGGCCTGATATTTCATTCAGGTTTATAAGTGGCTCATCACCCAAATTGCAGACAACCGGAAACGGTAAGCTTAAGGATGTAATATATACGATTTACGGTCGCGAGATCGCCGCCAATCTTATTGAGGTTGATGATACCGAAGGAAACATAAGCGTCAAAGGTTTTATCGGAAAGCCTGTTATAGCCCGCAGTACAAGGGCTATGGAGCAGTATTATATCAATGACAGATTTATAAAGAATAATATGATTCAGAAGGCTATCGAAGAAGCGTATGACAACTATCTGATGCTTCACAAATATCCTTTTACTGTTTTCGGAATATATATCGATCAGGAGTTACTTGATGTCAATGTGCACCCTGCCAAAATGGAAGTGCGCTTTTCAGATGCGCAGCAGGTATATGAATCGGTTAAAACGATACTTTTGAGGGCACTTGCCGGTAAGCAGATCATTAACCGTGTCGAACTGCCGGAGGCTAAGGAGGCGCCTAGACAAGAGTTGCCCGCATCTGATTCTGCGTTCGGCAAGAACTTTGATCTTATCTGGCCCAGCACGAATAACAGGGCTGTAGAGATATTTGAGGATGGTAATAAGAAAGAGCCGGTTATGCATGAACAGGCTGAGGATGCCAGACTGCCGGAGCCCTTTGAGCAGGTAAGAAATGAAGAGGCGACTCTTAAAAAGCAGATGTTCTTTGAAGAAGAGAAGAAAAAATATGAGCAGACAGAGCTTATAACTCCCGAACTTCTGCATGAAGAAAACCTTACCAAAATCAATGTTATCGGACAGATTTTTAAGACTTACTGGATTCTTGAATACGGCGACAGCGTATATATGATGGACCAGCATGCGGCTCATGAAAAGATACTTTTTGAGCAGTTTATGGAGGAGTTTGATAACGCAAATGTTTCGAGACAAACGATCAATCCGCCCATCATAGTAAGTCTTACCGAGGAACAGATCGGGATTTTAAATGAACATATGGATTCGTTTGAAGAAATGGGATTTGAGATTGATGAGTTTGGCGGTAACGAATACGCGATAAGAAGCATCCCTTCGAATTTTTCAAGCGCAGATAAAAAAGAACTTTTCCTTGAAACTCTTGACAGTTATGTTTCCGGCTCGACCAGATCGCTTCAGAGCTCTGTACGTGGCAGGATTGCCACAATGGCCTGCAAAGCTGCCGTCAAAGGCAATACATATATAAGCAAAGAAGAAGCCGAGAGACTTATTAAGGATCTTATGAAGCTTAAGAATCCTTATAATTGTCCTCACGGAAGACCTACAATCATCGAAATGACCAAGTATGAATTTGACCGCAAATTCAAGAGGATTATCTGATGTCCAAGAAACCTTTGATTATTCTGACGGGACCTACTGCAGTCGGCAAGACTGCGCTGTCAATCGATCTTGCAAAGAGCATTAACGGTGAGATCATAAGTGCCGATTCAATGCAGGTCTATCGTAAAATGAATATCGGAACTGCCAAGATCACCCCCGAAGAAATGCAGGGTGTTAAGCATTATCTTATTGATGTGCTTGACCCTTTTGAAGCCTTTAACGTCTTCCTTTTCCGTAAAATGGCTCTTGAGGCAATGGATGGGATATATGCCGCCGGGCATATACCGATAATTGTCGGCGGAACGGGATTTTATATTCAGTCGGTGCTGTATGATGTGGATTTTACAGAGGATGAAGTCGACAGCGAGTATAGAAACTCTCTCTATAAAATCGCCAAAGATAAGGGCGCCGAGGCTCTTCATAAAATGCTCCGCGCAGTGGATGAAAAATACGCCGCGAGCGTTCATGCAAACAATGTAAAAAGAGTTGCGAGAGCGCTTGAATACTATCATCAGACGGGCGAGAAATTGTCAGAGCACAATGAAGAAATGCATGAGCATGAGTCGCCTTACAATTTTGAGTATTTTGTCCTGACGGATGATCGGGCCACTATATATGAGAGGATCGATAAGCGCGTAGATATTATGATAAAGGACGGGCTCCTTGATGAAGTAAAAGCGCTTATGGATGAGGGCTATGATGAGAGCCTTGTTTCAATGCAGGGTCTTGGTTATAAGGAACTTATAAGATACTATCGCGGCGAGATCAGCCTTGACGAAGCGGTGTATATTATCAAGCGTGACACAAGGCATTTTGCAAAGCGACAGCTTACCTGGTTTAAGAGAGAAAAAGTTACCGATTTCCTTGATGTTTCCGTTATTCCCAGGGACTCGCTTCTTGATGTGATGATGGGAATGCTTAAGGAAAAGGGCATAATATAAGTTACTAAAACTTCCCACATAGGAAATTGGGTTTGCACCTTGAAAAATCAATATTTCAG
>CAKZZH010000134.1 GCA_937885345.1 uncultured Lachnospiraceae bacterium
GTACAGTTTTAACCCTAACTAAATCAAAAATGTCCTTGACAAGGGGAGCACTTTACTATATTATGGTTTACTGATGCACTTCTGTATGACGCTTATGATCTCATCTTTAGACTCAGTACATCCGCCTCTTACCCATTCAGTGACAACTCCAATGATTCCTTTGAGATAAAAGATCATTATCAGCGGTTGCTCTTTTTCAGGAACTCCGAATATGGTCAGTATGGGCCCAAATATAGTCCTAAACCATGTCTCATAAGTCTTTTCAGCACCCATCATCTCATTTTTTTCATACATCAGATAAAAGAGTTTTCTGTTCTCTTCTACAAACTCCAGATATGGCATAAGGTATCTTGGGGTAACAAGAAACATTTCCTCATTGTCTTTATCTCTTATATCAATGACTTTGTCATCAAAGCGACCAAAGAAATCTTTATATACTGCTTCCACAGTTTCCTGAAGCAGATCATTTATATTGTCATAGTGAAGATAGAATGTGGATCTGTTCACTCCGGCAGTCTCACATATTTCCTTAACAGAAATAAGTTCATAGTCTTTGTTATTAAGAATCGTTAGCAGTGCTGCATGCATCTTTTCTGCTGATTTAAAATATTTACTCTCATTCTTATTCATAAACATCACACCGTTACATTGATCCCGCTCGAAACAGGTTCAAAAGTAATAAAGCCCATAACATCCGCGCTGACATTCCTGCCCACTCCGATAGCGGCGGCAGCCTGTGACATCTTCTCGGACTGGTATTTTACCATGGCCTTGAGATAATCCATATCGGCTTTGATCATTTCACGTTCCTCGGAGGCTCTGTGCTTTCTCTTAAGTTCTGCAAGTTCTTCCTTGCTCATATGAGGATCGACGACTTCCATCTCCTCAAATATCTCCATCGTTTTCTCAAGCTCAAGCAGTTCATCTTCGCCAAAAGAAGCGATCTTCTCATTAAGCTCGATCATCGCTTCTTCGGAAACCTCAGCGATTGCCCCCTCGCTGCGCTCTTCGCGAATATCTTCCTGCTCGTTTAGTCTCTCATCCCTCTTACTTGTGACCTCCACAAGCTCCTCAAGTTCGAGATGATGCTTCTTCTTTCTGGCCACTATTTCAATACGTCTTGCATGTGAGAGCGAGATTTGAAGTTCCGCGGGATCACCGTCACCGGTAACGAGTTTTCTCTTTACCTCGCGTACTTTACGCGATGCAGAGAGAAGCGCGCGCCCCGCACTGATCGAATTCTTTGCGGCTCTGATTTTCTGTTCTACCTCACCACTGTTGTAATTCAGATTCTTATCAAGTTCGCTGACCTCGGAAGTGCTCGAAGACGTCAAATCAAGAAAGCCACTCTCTTTCTCTTTGATAGTGCCCGAATATACAACCTCTTTCACTTGTACGCTCTCACCGGAATCGGTCTGAACAGTCTTAACAGTATACGACTGCCGGTTCTGATCGGAACTTTGATCAAGATTCCTGATCTTGTTACGCATGTCGGAAGACCGCCCTGTCTCCTCATACGAACTGCCGGCAGGACCCACACCCACCGAATTCAGATTAACATTCATTCCACATACCTCCTCAAAATCCGTTTATAAGGAAGGATAGATGCGCCCACTCGGGCATAAGCATAATATCGCTTGTCTCAAATATTACATCGGCATATTAACCTCTTCTCTTAACCACGCTTTGACCTTAACATGATCACATTCGCTCAAATCTTATAATCCGCAAGCATTACGGGCTTTTTCCTGATAAGAAATGCCGGAACATAAGGAGACGGACTGCCGTAATATGCGTCAAACTCCTCCGCTGCCATATCCGGAGATAAAGCACTTCCCGGATCATTGATCGCATACCCCGCGTCCTTAACGGATGCACAGATCCTATCATACAAGTCGGAGTTAACATCGCGCCACATATCTTCCTGCAAGGGATATAAGCAAATGCTTATATCCGGCCCCTTTACCTCCTCAAAAATACGGAGTTTGCTACAGATCCCTTCTTCAAGGCAATCCGTATTCTCGCTTAGTTCATTAAGCCCGATGCACCAGAGAATGCGTTTTGCTCTCTTCGGCTCAGTCACACCGGCGTAAACGGTTATTTTACTCTGCCAGATATTCCTTGTATCCTCGCCTGCAAAAGCAGAAAGCGCATTTACATACTGCTCCTTGATATTCTCGGACCAAAGGATCACTTCATCGCTGCAGATAACTCCGGGCGTATTTGCGTACTGCCTGAGATTATACTGATCGATAATATCCTCCGCGGTAAAATCAGCCGACCTAAGACGCGGCACATACACGATCCGCTCCGAATATTTGCTCAGCCTTCTCGTATAAAATCCCTCCGGCACGCTAAGACAAGGATTTACATTATCATACGGATCCTGGATATATACACTGTCCGGGCAATGACTTCGAATATCATAATTCTTATAATCGCAAAGCTTTATATTCCTTTGTCTGCCTGTCTCAAAAAGCTCGGTAAATTCAAGATTTAAAGCAGCATAATCCTCTGCTTTCACAAGCAGATCGATCTCATCATCGCTCATCAGAATCCTGCCATAGAAATCCTTCTTCATAACCGGCAGAGGAATTATACAGATATCAGCCTCATTACCGCATTCCTTTATAAAACGCGTAAACGCGCCCAAATCACGTGCTCCCGTCGTAAGAAACAGGATCTCCCTTCGGTTCGCAAGTTCCCTTCGAACACAGTCGCATACCTTTTCCAGGACCTCTTTGCTTCTCTCAAGACAGGATGTTCTGCCGTCCTCAATCTCCTTATATTCCTCATAAAGAGCATCACAGAATCTCTGAAGCGATCCGGTTATAGCTAAGCTTCTTAAATCATCCTCGCCAAGAGTCTCCTCAACATAATTGCCGAGCAAGACAGCCTTATTCTGTGCCTCGGCCGCTGCCTCAAGAACTTTGCCGGTATCCGTCGTTTCCTCGTTTACAAGATTAAATATCTCATCAAGATATCCGGCGGCAACATTTTCGAGTGAGCCGCTCTTATCCGGCTTCTGCCTTATGAGCATGTTTTTATCAAAGGTAAAATGCGGAAATTCCACTCCGGAAATCGCTTCCATTTCCCTCTTCTGTCCCTCAAAGAAAGGATAATCATGTCCGTTCCACACCTTGCGGATGACATTATAATTGCCGTACCTTCTTTCAAGTACGGTATTGTATGCCGCAGGAACAGGGATCGTGATATTCTCGAAAGGAAGTCTTATTATCTTTTCATAGAACGCTTTATCATCGGCTACTTTATAACCGAGTTTAAGTACCCATGGAAAAATCTGTCCCACCATATCGGCATCCTTTGGCCTTACTTCGGACATTTTACGCTCTGCTTCGCGGTACAGCATAATACCGATCCCTCGCGTATCACTTATATCGGGAAATGTGATCGAATATTCGGATGAAACATTCCTAAGAAGCATAACAGCCTTATCGCCGGCTATTTCGCCGTCCACAATACCGTCCGCAAGCGCGATAAGTTTCATGATCTCATCGTCTCGCGCCTTCTCCGCGTCCTCATCCTTATAGAGATAATCTTTTATGAAAATATCCACTCCCGCAAGCCACGGGAAATTATCGTGCTCCTTAAGATAGGTCTCATCAAAGCACATTGTATCATTATTGACAACTCTGGCCAGAAAAAGCCAGTGATCCTTCTGCCTTGCATAATCGTGTATTACATAATTGCCGGGAAGTTCCCTGTCGGCAACCTCCCTGAAGCGAATATAATCATCCCTTAACATACAGATATCGAGATCGTCATCCCAGGGCACAAAACCGCCATGACGAACCGCACCCAGATAGGTACCCCAGTCCGCAAAATATCTGATGCTGTATTTATTGCAGATTCGATCAATCTCAGCAAGCACATCCAATGTCTGCGCCCATGCCTGCTTGATTGCGGTTGAAATATAAAATCCGTTCCGAACCTCATCCTTGAAAAATTCAGCGGAATGCGACATATTCACCCTCCAAGATCAATATTACTATCCCTTAATCTCTCTAATAAAATTCTTCTCTATTGTATCGACGCACTCATCAAGTTCTTCAAGTGAGCCTGTAATGGGCACAAAACCGCCGGCCATGCTGGCATGACCGCCTCCGCTTCCCATTCCCGCAAGTGCACGGTTGGTAATATATCCCGCGTCCAGTTTGCCCGAGCTTCTTACGGAAAGCTTGATCCCGTCACTCTTGATAGAATAGACGACAACGAAATCCACTTCTATAAGATCCGTCATAAAATCCGAAATCGTGGCGATCAGCGTCTCCGGACAATCCCTTCCCGTATTGGCAAATGCAAGATTATCGCAGACTTTAATGGAATTGATCGCATTGGCATAGGCTTTAAGATCGTCAAATTTGAGACTGCAATGTTCAAACGAACGTATAAGTGCAAGATCCGCTTTCCCAAACAGATAATGGTATGCCTCCACATCCTGCTTATCCACGCCCCTCGAGAAGCCTGCCGTATCGGTCTTGATACCGTACAAAAGCGCGGTCGCAACCTTCGCGCTCATATGAACTTTTTCCTCACGATAATATTCGGTGATTATCGTGGCACATGCACCAAGTTCCGGCCTGATATCCGCATAACGGTATGATATGCCGGCATTATCTTCAAAGCTGGGATGATGATCGATACACACGATCGAGTTGCCCGCGACATCGGAAATATTGGAATTGCCGCGTTGCGAATCAACGAGTATTATCTCATCCTCAGGCGTGATGCTTATTTTATCGATATCGGTAAGCTCAATACCGAGTTTGAACACAAAGTCATTGGTGGAATATCTGTCTATCTCGCCGTGATAACAGATATCCGCCTTGATGCCATAATTACCGAGAAGCTCAGAGAGTGCGTATCCACAGGATATCGCATCCGGATCCGGAAAATTATGCGTCTGTATATATACATGTCTGCTGTGTATTGCTTCCAGTATCTTCGTAAAATTACCCATTTACTGCTCCAAACTCTCGTATTCCTTAATCGAAATACCCCTTATAATGCAGGTTGTAGGTATTATCCGGGAACACTTTATTATAAATCTCAATAAAATAATCGTCCGTCATCCCTGCGATATAATCCATTACCATATCATCGACGCTGTTAACCTCATCATACTCCCCTTGTGTCGGGAAATATTTATCCTTGCGATATAGCATGATCTCATTATTGATGTAATCAATATGATACTTCTTCAGATACGAATCCTCGCCTTTGCTCTCATAATCGTCCTTAAGAAATGCGTAGAGATTCTCAAAAAGTTCATCCGCCACATAATCGATCGCAACGCCCCGGCTGCCTGTTTTGGGCATATATATCATATCGTAATTATCTTTTTTAGCCTGTGCAAAATCCTCAAAGACATCGTCGGACATACATATATAATCCTTGCCATAACTGTTCTCGACGATATTTACAATGAGATTGTTGATTATTTCGGCATTGGATTTTCCGATCACTTTGGTCTTGTATGAATCGTCATTCACGATACCAAGCTTTTTGGCATCCTGCCTGTCTTTGCCCAGATATGCGATAATATCCGATACTCTCATAACGCAGCCTTCCAGCGTTGCCGGAATAAGACTCTTATCGGCATCCTTATCGGTATAGCATTCGTTTATTTTACGATCCAGCTCCGCAAAATCCGAATACGGCTGCGGTCTGTACAGATCAAGTTCCTTCTCACCGTTATGACAGATAATTCCATCAAGCGTCTGAAGGCTCAGATTGAGAAGACATATTTTATCGAGCACGCGGGCGCTGTGAATATTGTGCTTGAAGAAACGCCCTGTTCTCTTGTTATAGGCCTTTGAAAGTGCACTCTCTCCGGCATGTCCGAACGGCGTGTGTCCTATATCATGCCCGAGACTTATCGCCTCGATAAGGTCGGTATTCAGTCCGAGAAGACTGCCGATATTACGGGCAATTCGTGACACCAGCTGAACATGCTGCATACGCCTCGTAATATCATCATTGCGGTAAAGTGAGAAAACCTGTGTCTTATCCGAATATCTGTTATAATACGGGACATGCATTATTTTCTCGACATCCCTTACAAATGCAGGGCGCCAGAGATTGGCCTTATCATGATCCATATTGCGCCTCACGATATCTTCATCCTTAAATGCAAAAGGATTGACCTTATGTTCTCTTCTGTCCGCCTCGATCCTCTTAACAAGTTCATCCGAAAGACTGAAATACACGGCATGACCCACTATCTGATCACCTCCCACCATGATGTTATATTAAGTACCGCTTTAGCCCGAACTTCATCGATTGAAACAAAAGTGTTGGTCCAGAATCTCGAATCCTTGGAATTGTTACGGTTATCGCCCAATACAAAATAGCATCCTTCCGGGACCACATAAGGTCCGTAATTGCCCGTCGGCTCACCCGAAGGGTACTCACCGTTATCATCCAGGAGGTACTCCTCCGTAATGACCGCGCCGTTTACATACACATCTCCGTCGGCGATCGCCACCGTATCTCCCGGAATACCGATAACTCTCTTAATAAAGAGTTCATCCTCATTATCGGGATAATCGAAGATGATGACATCACCTCTCTTCGGATCAGTGAACAAATACGCCAGCTTATTTCCGATCAGCTTAGAATCCTTCTCGATCGTCGGCATCATCGACCTTGACGGTACTTCGGCGACAAGTATGACATAATTCTTGATAAGCGTCGCAGCAATCCACGCGATCACGCAGACAATAAGGATTTCCAGAATTGACTTGAGAATATATGGTTCTTTGCTCTTCTCCTCAAACACCGTTCCATACATTTCGGCCTGCTTTATCTCTTCTTCACTCTCGCCCGGGCCCGCACTCTCGCCGGAGTGCTCGCTTCTTGCGCGGTTTTCCTCATCAGAACTGTCCGTTACACCGAAAGCAGCCGTCTCATCAGAGGCGGCTTCTTCCAGATCGATGATCTCTATAAAATCATCGTTATCATTCGTTTCGAATTCATCGATATTATCGGGTTTTTCCATAATATCTCCCTGTATTTTATTATTGTATATCAAGGATATGACCCATCAAATATCACCGTTTCCCGGCAACTACTTGGTAAGTATCTCCATGATTTCATTACTTCTTGCGATAAAATCAGCCATCGCGTCAGGCGAAAGCGGTCCGTGACTGACTCTTGCAAGATCGTAGAGCTGCTTTGCTATAAGCTCTGCATTATCTCCCTCAGGATTATCGAGAAGGTAATTCACAAGGTTGTTGGATGTGTTGAGTACAAGGCACTGACCGTATTCATCCATACCGTCGGGTGTATTTCCCGTGCCGTACATCTTCATCATATCAGCCATTCTCTTGGAATCCTCATTGACGGTGATCATTGAAGCGATCTTCGTATCCTTAAGCTTCTGAGCCTTAACCTCAAGCTCCTCTTTGCCGAGTATCTTTCTGAACATCTCGGTAAGCTTATCTGCCTTTTCCTTGAGAACATTCTCATCTTCCTCTTCAGCCAGACCTTCGCTAAGATCGGAGTCTATCGAAAGGAACTTAACGCCCTCATTCTTCTGCTCAAGACGCTGTATAAAAGGCTGATCGATACCATGCTTAAGAATAACCGCATCTTTGCCGGCCTCCTTAAACATCTTGATATATTGTCCCTGCTTAACCTCGTCGGTCACATAGAAAATCTTGATCTCGGGCTTCTTCTCCGGATCCTTGTTCTCCTCAGACTTATCTTCAGCCTTCTCCCAGGCCTTCTCCTCAGCGTCCTCGCCGCCCTCTGAATTCTCGGCGCCGGAAGCGTTGTCCACGCACTCCTTAAATGTAAGGTACTTACCGTCAAGGTTCTTAAAAAGAATGGAGTCATTCATCTTCTCTGCAAACTTCTCATCCTTCAGACAGCCGAACTCGATAAAGGGGCTGATATCATCCCAGTATTTCTCATAATTATCCTTATCCGTTTTACACATGCCGGTAAGCTTATCGGCAACCTTCTTGGTAATGTAATCGGATATTTTCTTAACAAAGCCATCGTTCTGAAGCGCACTTCTCGATACATTGAGAGGCAGATCCGGACAATCGATGACACCCTTAAGAAGCATTAAGAACTCGGGTATAACCTCCTTGATATTGTCCGCAACGAACACCTGATTATTATATAACTTGATCACGCCTTCAGCGGACTCAAACTCCAGATTGATCTTGGGAAAGTACAGAATTCCCTTAAGATTAAACGGATAATCCATATTAAGGTGTATCCAGAAAAGAGGCTCTTTGTAATCATTAAATACTTTACGGTAAAATGCTTTATATTCCTCATCCGTACAATCATTGGGATGCTTGGTCCAAAGCGGTGAGGTATCGCTGAGTGACACGGGACGTTTCTTGATCTTGTACTGATTCTTGGCAGGTGAAGCCTCAACGGTCTTCTTATTGCCATCCTCATCCTCAATCTCTTTCATCTTGGCTTCTTCTACGATTTCCTCTATTATGGTATCGCTCTCAAGAAGCTCGTCCTTCTCAATGATTTCGGTCTTCTCTTCCGTATCGTCTGCATTGTTTATGAAAATCTCATAAGGCATAAAAGAACAGTACTTGGAAATAACCTCTTTGGCCCTGTATTCATTGGAGAACTCGGTTGAATCATCGTTAAGATACAAAGTAATCTTGGTACCGACCTCGGCCTTGTCGCCGTCCTTCATATCAAACTCTGTGCCGCCATCACACTCCCAGTGTACAGCCTTAGCTCCCTCCTTGTATGAAAGAGTGTCGATGGTAACTCTCTGAGCAACCATAAATGCCGAATAGAATCCAAGTCCGAAATGACCGATGATCTGGTCCTCGTTGGTCTTATCCTTGTACTTCTCAAGGAATGCCTCAGCTCCCGAGAAAGCGATCTGATTGATGTATTCCTCAACCTCTTCGCCCGTCATTCCGAGACCGTTATCGATAAATTCAATGGTCTTGTCCTTAGAACTTACATTGATATGAATACTGTACTTCGCATCGTCCGGCTCGGTATATTCACCGATAAGAGCGAGTTTCTTAAGTTTTGTGATCGCATCGCATCCGTTTGATATGAGCTCTCTGAAGAAAATATCGTGATCTGAATACATCCACTTCTTGATTATCGGGAAAATATTCTCACTGTTAATTGATAATGAACCATGTTTCTCTGCCATTTTATAACATCTCCTTGCCTGATATTTGGAATCCTTCATTTATCCGATTCCTGTCTTAGTAAGCAAATAGAAAAACCATATTGCCTTGCCAAGACATAGTGTAATACCAATAAAATACAATGTCAAGAAAAAAATTAGCACTCCTGACGCTTGAGTGCTAACAATCGTATTTTACCACCATATGCTATGATTGGATCTCTCCAGATTATAGTTATCAAGATCATCAAAGCCTATAATATCGCCGTCCAACATATTCACATAGAACAGATCGCCTACGTTAAGGAGCGGTGCGACAATATACATTGAATCCTTAAGATATGTGTGATTATCAATCTCCATACTGTTAATCTCGATCAGACCGCTCTCGGCATAGTCCGCTGCGTGCTTTTTGATCTCGGTATTCATAATGGTCTTAAGGCTCTCGACGCTTATGACCTTATCCGTAGTCTCTTTCTCAACAAGATTTCTCGGGCCGTTAATGTTGAGTGAAACCATCGTATCGCCCATGCAACCGACCCACGCATAATCCCTGTAATAGAGACTTGAATAATCGCTTCCGTCGGCATAGTAATAACTTGCATACCATTCAGAGGTGGTATAACTCGATTCGGAAGCATCATACTGAAGCATCTCGGGATTGATGCCCAGCTTCTCCAAAAGCGTCTGCCCGACCGTTGAAATCTCTGAGATCGAAGCTGTACAATCACCGAAATAATCGGTAAGTACAGCCATTCGATCACTGTCGCCATCAAGCGATGAATAACGGACATCGTAATACAGATTAATTATATTAACGGGTGCCTTAGGTCCCCACCAGTCGCTTCCGGCCTTCCGAAAATTCAGTACAAGTAACACATCATCACCGTATCTGCACATATAGAGATCTTCATCATATGTGGTCACAGGAACATAATCCGAGGGTGCAGTATCCAGTAGTTCATTATACCGTTCCAGCGCTTCCTTGTATGTTCCGCCATATTCCGACCAGTCATCACCGCGTTCGTTATTTATTGCCGTCTCGCATGCATCCACAATGACCTGGATCTCGAATACCGGAAGGTACTCATCTTCGTAATAATATATAGGCTTGCTTCCGAATATTGCCTGGGCAATTTCCTTTTTGTAATTGTTGTCTACTTCGACTGCCTCACTGATACAGTAATTCACGGTCGTTCCGTTATATTTTACCGACGAATCGAACTTAACGCTGTAATTCTCACCTTTCACATTCTCGAACTCATATGTATCGCTGAAGACATAATTGTCATACTCCGACAGAGTACCGAGTGCAGGGGTAAAAATTTCACCGTCATTACCCTGTCTTATCGTATAGCCTGGTTTACATCCCGATAAAATGAGCACCGCCGCGCTAATTGCCAAAATACTTCTCGAATATTTCATAAAATTCCCCATTACCTTTTACAATTTCGTCAACATTTATCCGGTCATAAATTGCCGTATTATATTCAATCTCAACACCCTGCGCGTATGATATAAAACTCTGCTTAAAAAGCGTACTTCTTCTCGAGAGAATGATCGCTGCTTTTCTCGCCTCATAGTCGCTCTCAACATTGTCATTCGTGCATTTTAAAATATATATACCGTCGCCGGTCTCGATCGGAGACGAATACTCGCCGCTTTCAAGATCGAAAGCCGCCTTTTCGAAGGCATTCTCCATCTCACCGATACCTATCTCCATGGTATATTCTTCACTGTCGCTGTACTGCTTGATAAGCATCGTAAACTGTTCGCCATCATCAAGCAGGGATACGATCCGCTCTGCAAGCTTCATTTTATCGGACTTACCGGCCGATGAAATCTCGGTCATCCGCCCTTCGTCATCAGCCTCATGATAACTGAGCAGGATGTACTGTAGATCGATGATCCTGGCTTCATCAATGCTGACCTCTGTATCCACTGTCGATGTGATCCCGTAGAAAGTTTTCTGCGCCATCAGCATATCCATATACAGTTCCTTCACCGTACTCTCTGTAAAGCCCGGGTCCACCGCATTATCAAGCGAATCATAATATTCCTTCGCTGCCTTGCTGACCGTTTCTTCTTCATTGGAGGTTATACCGACTCCGATATCGTCAGCCATGATCCTTATGTACTCGATATTAAAAGCCATATCGCTGACGGATGCTTTGACATAATCCTCCATCGTCTCTCCGTATATGACTTCCTTCCAAATGCCGGAATTAAAGGTGTTCTCATAGGAATATTTCTGCTCCGAAAGAAGGAGCATAAGCCTGTCCAGACCTATCCTCTCGTTGCCGACTCTTGCATATACTTCATCGGGAAGCCCCGCGGTAATCCTGTATGTGCCACAGCCGCACAGAGACACTGCCGCAGCCGCAAGAATGAGCGCCACGGATTTGTTAAGATGTTTTAATATTCTATGCTTCAACATACAAATATCTTCCTTCACCGAGAGCAAAGACCTCCAGAAGGTTCTCGGCCCTCTCTCCGTCAAGATCCACGCCTTCTTCTTCAAGATAAGACTCAAGCTCCGTCAGATCATCAAATACCGTCGCCATATTGTCGAGAAGAAAATCCAGCGCCTCCTCTTCATTATCGGCAACCTTCTCCGGAAACAGCTTCAGCTGGTCTCTGAGAAAGATTTTTGTACATTCTTTGTTGGGTTCTGTCATGATTATCTCCTTATAAACCGCTTAAGTTCCCGGTGAAGCCTTGCGATCGGAAGTCCGACCACATTATAGAAATCACCCTCTATCGCGGTAACATATTTACCGAAAATTCCCTGAATCGCATACCCTCCGGCCTTGTCCATAGGTTCCCCGCTCTCTACATATTCCCGGATCTCTTCATCACTAAGCTCCGTAATATGTACCGCAGTATCCTCATAAAATACGACCTCTTCATCGCCGCAGATAATTGCAACACCCGTAAACACGTGATGTTCTCCTCCGCTTATCATCGAGATCATCTTGTATGCATCATCTGTATTCGCCGGCTTACCGAGTATCTTACCGCCCGCGGCTACAACCGTATCCGCGCCGATATACACAGTTTGCGCCGTGCTGCTTTCCCCCGCTGCATCGGCCGCGCCCGCTGCGCCGCGTGCCCCCGCTGCCTCACTCGCTCGTGCAACTTCGCGCGCCTTCTTAAGTGCCAGGCTCTGCACAACCTCTGAAGGAATAGCTGACGTAATGATCTCTTCACCCTTAGCGGGAATCACCTCAAAATCATATCCCGCCATATTCATAATCTCGCGTCTTCTCGGCGATGCCGAAGCAAGTACAATTCTCATATCATTTTCACTCCGATTTTACTCAGAAGATTATACATCATTTTATAATAAAATGCCACAATCCGATAGTTCTTGAAACTCGCACTTTCGTGTGATATTCTAGGGCAAAGAAAGGGAGGGTACCATGTCTGATAACAAGAACAACGAATTTGATGAGAATACTCTTAATCTTGACGAAGATATTAACGATTACTTTGTAACGCTGAACCTTGAAGAAGGCGATGTGGAATGCCAGGTTATGTCCATATTCGAAGCGGACGGCAAGGATTACATTGCGCTTTTGCCCCTCGATGATAAGGGCAATCCCGGCGACGAATTCTACATCTACGGATACAAGGAAGATAAAGACGGCAACCCCGATCTCATCTACATCGATGATGAAGATGAATATGAAGCTGCCGTTGATGCTTTTGATGAAATCCTCGATGACCAGATGTTTGATGAGGATGATTAACATTATATTACATTATATTTTGAAACAAAGTCTATAACTGCCCTGTCGTACTCCTCGTGATTGGTCAGACGCAGATGCGAATGCGCACCATGCTCAAACCACACGATCTGTTTGTCGGGGCTTTTACATTTCTCGTATATCTTCTGACTCTTAACGGGACGCGAGAATTTGTCCTCCCTGCCGTAAATAAAGAGAATCGGAATATCAATCTTATCGATATAATTATACGGGCTGTACTTGTTCGTGCTCTCCCCCGCAACCTTTTTTACAAGGTGCATGCATTCATCAAGCACCGGAAATACAGGTCTGCCCAGGTCCTTCATATGTTCCTTGAAGCTCTCTCTGAAATTATAAAATGCGCCCTCAAGAACAAGCCCTTTGATCGAGGCCGGCGCCGGAGTGCTTCTGAGCGGGTTTTCTCTTGCACTTGCAAGGATTGCGGAAACCGCACCGATACATACGCCGTGGAGCCATATTTTATGGATATTGTGATCCTTCTCAAGAAATGCGATCCACTCAAGAAGGTCGCCATGCTCCTTAATTCCGATGGTATCATATTTGCCGTCGGATAACCCCCTTGCTCTCTGATCGATAACGAGCACATTAAGCCCGGCATCAGCATAGGGCTTTGCAAAGAAATACGAATATTTGAGGCACTCGCCCCTTCCGGGAATTATGATAACACACGAATCAGCCCCCCGGTCGTAATACTCGCCGTAAAGCTTCATATTCTCGCGGTTAACTATCATAACCTCCTTCATGAAAGCAATATTCTCATCCGACCATGCGATTCCCTCATTCCACATAGCCACCTGCTCCTCATTGTCGGGAGCCGTGCACTCCCTGAGCCATTTATCCGGCGAGGTCTTAACCAGTTGGAAATCGGTAACCTTTCTTGCTATCGGCATCGTTATAAAATACATCGCAACAAGTCCACCGATAAGAAGCACCGCAACAAGTGCAAGTACAATTATCGGAATCCACGAAGGTGAAGCAATCCAAGCAACATTGTTCATCTCTCAAATCTCCTTATTCACCATATAATCCTACTATGAATGGTAATTTCGTATAGTGTAGCAAACCGGTTTTACGATTGCAAGTGAAATAAGAATATGATACAATTGAAGCCGTCGTGGGCTTAAGCTCATTTCAAAAAAACACAAAAAGAAGGGGAATTTTTATGAATGATTTTGTAATTATTACCGACTCCAACAGCGACCTTAATAAGGAACTTCGCGAGAAGTATGACATTGCCGACTATATAAGAGGCATAATCTACTTCCCCGACAGCGACAGATCCGAGCTTATAGATCTTGAGTGGAGCCTTATGACGCCCGATGAATACTTCAGTTCAATGAAGGAGCACAAGAATCTTTATAAAACGGCAGCTCCCACGATCGAAGAGGTTACAACTGTATTTGAGAAATATTTAAAGCAGGGACTTGATATTCTTTCCATCAATATTTCCACAGGACTTTCGGCAACCGTTGACACCTGTAGACTTGTAGCCAAGGATCTTCTTGAGAAATATCCCGGCCGTAAAATAATCGTTATAGATACTCTTCGTTACTCTACTTCACAGGCACTCGTTACGATCGATGCCGCTAAGAAGCGTCTCTCGGGTGCAACTCTTGAAGAGACTGCAGCATATTGTGAAGAAGAGAAGACCAAGGTTCACCAGATCGGTACCATGGATGATATGTTCTTCCTTGCAAAGTCAGGAAGAATCAGCAATTTCAAGGCTTTCTTCGGTAATATGATCGGTCTTAACGCTCTTGCGGATATCAATGACAAAGGTCTTTCGGAAGTACTCGCAAGATTCAAGGGTAAGAGAGATGCTCACAAAGCAGTTATCGAATATATTAAGAGAACGATCGTTAATCCCGAAGAGCAGACAATTTTCATAGCCCAGTCACTTCGTAAGGAAGCATCGGAGCAGCTTGCCAAGCTTGTTAAAGAAGAGATCAAGCCCAAGGAGATCATTATGAATGATGTCGGCATGTCCTGCGGAGCCAATATCGGGCCCGGACTTACATCCGTATTTTATAAGGGCGAGAAGGCTACTCCCGGCCTTGAAAAGGAGAAAGCTATCATGGAGGAAATCTCCGCATCCATCAAGAAGTAATAAGGAATCGATGCGTGAGAAACGATCAAATGCCTACTACTACAATAGATGCCGCAACTTTAAGATCACTCCTTAAGAACGGTTGTCTCAATCTTAAAAAGAACAAAGCAACCGTCGATGAACTCAATGTTTTCCCCGTTCCCGACGGTGATACGGGTAAAAACATGACCGCGACCATAGAAGGCGGAGTCCTTAAAACCGATGCTCCCTATGATTCGGTATCGAATTTTATGAATGACTTCTCAAAGGGAGCACTCTTCTCTGCGAGAGGTAATTCCGGAGTTATTCTCTCCCAGTATATTCGAGGGATCAAGAAGGGAATGACCGGCAAATCGGTGCTTTCGGTTCAGGATTTTATCAATGCGCTTGCAAGCGGTGTTAAGGAGGCTTACGCTTCCGTTGCCAAGCCTGTTGAGGGTACAATGCTCACAGTTATCCGTGAGAGCAGCGCTGCCGTATCCACACTCGGAAACAAGGACCTCGAGGAAGTACTTTCCAGACTTATCAAAGCCGCTAAGATCTCTCTCGACCGCACTCCCCTGCAGCTTCATATTCTACAGGAAGCCGGCGTTGTGGACAGCGGCGGATACGGAATCGTATGCATTTACGAAGGAATGCTGATGGCCCTCACCGGCGAGGAAATCGAAGACGAAGACTACTCACTTGCCCCGGCAAATGTTGCGGCGCCTTTCTCTGCTCCGCCTGATGATTATGATCCGGAAGATCTCCTTATTTACGGCTATTGTACCGAATTCATTCTTCAGCTTCAGAAATCCAAGACGGACATACCGTCCTTCAAGATCGAAGATGTTAAGGATTATCTCGATACGATCGGCGACTCCATCGTTGCCATAATGGACGGTACCATCGTTAAAGTCCATGTTCATACCAAAACGCCCGAGAAGGCGCTTGCCTATGCAAGGCGCTTCGGCGAACTTCTTACCATCAAGATTGAGAATATGTCCATACAGAACAGACATATAAAATATGCGATAATCGCAGTTGCCAACGGCAGTGGCATTATTGATTTCTTCAAAAAGAACGGTGCGACCTATGTTATTGACGGCGGTCAGACCTGTAATCCTTCTACCGAAGATTTTCTCAATGCCTTTTCCGCACAGCATGCGGACCATATAATTGTTCTTCCGAACAATTCCAATATCATTATGACGGCCGAACAGGCAGCCTCAATGTTCAACGGCTCCGATATAAGGGTTATCCGCACCAGATCGATTGCGGAAGGCTATTCCGCCCTTTCAATGCTGGATTTGTCCATCGATGATATCGACGGAATCGTTAACGAAATGACATATTATCTTCCGAATGTTACGACCGGTTATGTGACCAACGCAACAAGGGATGCGCATTTTCATAATGTGAATATCAAAAAGGGAGATTATATCGGCCAGATCGGCGATGAAATCCTTTCGGATGCAGACGACAAAGTCGATGCAGCATTAGCTATGATAAATGCCCTTCCGGATATCGACGATAAGCAGGTCATCACCGCTTTCACCGGTATAGATGTAACGGATATGGACAAGAGACGCTTCAAAGAAGAAGTTCAAAGCAAATATCCTCTTATGGAGGTCGGCTTCATCGACGGTATGCAACCGCTTTACAGCTTTATAATGGCTATCGAATAAATATAAGCCCCGCTTTTTGCGAGGCTTTGATCATCTTTTATGTATAAAATATCTCACCGCAAATCCGACGAGCACCGTCATATCAAAGACGAGAAGTATCGGTAAAAACGGGCACAGATACGATGCGGCGAAGCATACAAGTGCATATATCATTCTTCGTATCATCGCAAACAGAAGGACTCTTCGTCTTATATGATTGACCGGTCCGTACACAAACAGATCGATAAGTGCGGCTATTACACAGGTAACTACGCCCGTTCCCATCACAGTCACAATACAGAGATCATATCCCATATAAATCTGCACCAGGATCATCGCTATCTCATAAAGTACAGCGCTTATCAGCGTCCAGACAGAACTCGTAAACAATCTCTTGTAAATAAGAGCCGTGTCTTTTCCGGAATTAAAATGACTTGAACTGTTATTGTCTATATAAACAGTCTCTATCGGAACCTGAAGCACTTCCACGCCCATTTTACAAGCATAATATATCTCGTTGATCTCATAATCGTATTTATCGCCTTTGACCTTGAGAAGCCAATCGATATGCTCCGTCTTAAAGCCTCTTAAGCCCGACTGATTGTCGCGCATATAGATTCCGGTAATAAGCGTAAAAACAAATCTTGAAAGCCAGTTGCCAAAAGCAGACCTGAGCGGGGCACCTTTAAGGTCCCTTGTCGTAAGCACAAATGAGGCTCCGTCCCTAAGATTGTCACGTACCTTTATTATATCCGCAAGTTTGTGCTGGCCGTCCGCATCACAGCATATAAAATCCGTACACCCCGGGTACAGCTCCTTAAGTGCCGCCATTCCGCGGCGAAGCGCGCATCCCTTGCCCTCATTGCGAGGTGAATGAATGACTTTGGCAACCGGGGATATCTTATCGAAAATGCCCCTGTATTTCTCGCCGCTTCCATCGTCAACAACAAGTATAGGAAAATTCTCAAGATTAAGCTGGTTTACAAGATTTACCAGCTTCTCATCGGGTTCGTAAGCCGGTATCAGTACAACTATCATTCCACATACCCCAAATAGAAATCATTTATCGCATCAAAGAGACCTGTGTCAATCTCTTCGCCATCATACATAAGGTCGGTGTGCCCGTTGCTTCCCTCTTCGCTCCTAAGCATGAGGGCAAAATCCTCATCACCGTCCGTATCGATATCATACGACATAACACTGCTGCCGCCTGCCTCTGCTCCCACTTTGCCGGCCTGCTCACATACTTCGTTATACAGCGAGAATCTGTCGTATCTGCAGGACTTATCATCCTTTCCCTGAATGATGAGCACGGGAACATCCATCTCAAATGCGATCTTATAGCAATTCGCATTTACCGCATCAACTCCGCAGAGCATCACCTGGTAAGCCCACAGAAAAGGATAATTGCCGAATGCGAGATTGCCGACATATTGAACAGGCTCTGCCATTATCGCATCCATCGCCGAGTTGTAACCCGAAACGCTCACGATGGCATCAACCTTATCATCGGCCGCGGTTATGGCGCCATAGGCACCTCTGCTGTGACCAAACAGACATATTTTATCATATCTATAATTATTTTCAAGGTAATTAAGCACATTCACGGTATCCTTCGTGATCTGCGAGAAAGTCTTATAGGATTTCCCTTCGCTCTCGCCGCTTCCTATCGGATCGAATACGGCCACATCATAGCCCTTCCCCGTAAAATATTCTCCAACAAGCGCATAGTCCTCGCTCACCGCATGAAGTCCTGGAACAATAAGAAGAAGCGTATCGTTGTCAGCGAAGTCTGCAGCGTCGGTGAGATAAGCTGTAATCTTACCGTCCTCGGTTTCAATATATATGCGGTCATCGTCCTTGAAGAAATCGCTTGTCACTTCATCGGTTTTAATGTCATAACGCTTAAAAATCATGTTATAAATAATCTTTGTGATTGCAAAAGAAAAGATAATGAAGGATAATACTACTATGAGTATAACCCTGAGCACGATAACTTTGCGCTTATTGTTTTGTTTTTTGGTGCTCATGATCAAACCTCTCGGAGATAATAATGTTAACTGCATCGAATGAAGAACTGCATATTATGTCTGACGAAGAATTTGCCGTGCAGATAAAAGATATTGAAGAAGCCCTCTTATCAACGGTCAAGACGACGTCTTTTGAAACATCGGACAAAAAGTATTCGATACGCTGCAAGTATTTTACCACAGATGAAGCAAAAGCGTGCATAGTAATTGTGCACGGTTTTACAGAATTTCTTGATAAATATTACGAAATGGCACATTACTGCCTTCAGATGGGATATAATGTTTTTCTGTATGACCAGCGCGGGCACGGCTATTCATCGAGGCCGGCGGATAAAGGGCTTATCGATATTGATTCTTTTGAACTTTATGCCGATGATCTTGCCAAATACATTGGCGATATTGTAGAACCGATGTTTCCGGACCTTCCCATATATCTTTTCTCGCATTCCCTCGGTGGTACGGTTTCTACTCTGTATCTTGCAAGACCTGACTGCGTAGCGTCCAGGGCAGTACTTTCATCACCCATGATCCGCCCTACGACAAACGGTTTTCCCATATTTCTTGCCAGAGCCGAACTTCGTCACAATATACGTAAGCACGGTAAATCAGCGCCGTTTAATCACGGAAGACACTTTACACCGGATGTGCATTTTACGCTTGATAACGGAAGCCCTTCGAGACTCTCCCACTATCTTCAGATGAGAATTGACGATGAGCATTTTCAAACCTGTATGGCTACCAACAGCTGGATCGATCAGGCTTTTACATGTGACAAATACATGCTTGACAGGAAGTTCCTCGCCAATATCAAAGCCGAGATGCTTGTATTTACGGCCGGACGCGATACTACGGTCACTATTCGCGAGCAGTACAAATATGTAAAACGTCTGCCGAATGCCCGCCGCATCCACTATCCCACAAGCGAACACACGATATACGCGACGCACTATCATAACCTGCTCACCTATTATCATAGTCTGTTCTGTTTTCTGGGCGATGACACGGATAAATAGTCAATCCGCACTTGTTTTTAATGAATATTGAACTTATAATAGTACATGTAGTTTTAGTGTAAAATTCATTTTAGGGGGTATATTATGCCGGCTAATTACGATGACAGAAGAAGAGCCAAGAGAGTTAATATCAAGCTTAATCTTTCGGTATCTTCACTCTTCCTTCAGGACAATGAGAAGATAACTATCGATTCACCTATCGAAGTTAAGGATATTTCAAGAACGGGTCTCGGATTTATATCCAGAAGCATTCTTCCGCTTGAATATTATTTTAATGCGGAGCTTAATCTGGGCGGAAAAGACAAGACTCTCTTCTGCGTTGTCAAGATAATCCGTGTCGAAGCACTTGAAGATGAGGAATATTCATACGGTTGCACATTCGTAGGTATGGCTCCCGTATTTGATTATATTTTCGACGATCTCGAGAGACTATAGATCGGGTAGACATAATGCAGGAACAATTTACGAGAACAAAACTTTTACTGGGCATAAAAGCGATTGATACATTGGCCACGTCACGCGTGGCCGTTTTTGGTGTGGGCGGAGTCGGCGGCTATGTGGTGGAAGCACTTGCAAGAAGCGGCGTCGGAACACTTGATATTATCGACAGCGATACTGTAAATATCACCAATATTAACAGACAGATCATCGCGACCATGAGCACTGTCGGCCGCTACAAGGTCGATGTCTTTACCGAGCGCATCCATGATATCAACCCGCTATGTAATGTGAACGCACACCGCACCTTCTATTTGCCCGAAAACGCCTTGGATTTTGATTTTACACTCTATGACTATGTAGTTGACGCTGTTGATACAATAGCCGCCAAAATGTCAATTATCGAGCGTGCGAAGGCATCAGGCGTTCCCGTTATATCTTCGATGGGAGCCGGCGGCAAGACAGACCCCGGCGCATTTATGGTCGCAGACATTTATGAAACAAGCGTATGCCCTCTCGCAAAGGTTATAAGAACCGAATGCAGGAAGCGAGGCATCACTTCCCTCCGAGTCGTCTATTCACGCGAGACTCCGATCAAACCGCCCTCACGCGATGTTCCGATCGGATCGGTCGCATTCGTCCCCTCGGTTGCCGGAATGATGATCGCCGGAGAAGTAATAAAGGACCTTATCAAATAAACAATCAAGCGAATGATAAGGTCCTTTTTGTGTGTTTTACAGCGCTTCGATATATCTGTTATACTGTGTCTGCTTAACTTCTATAACTTCGGAAAGATGAAGGTCCATAAGCTCCGTGATATATGCATCGAATGTAGTCTCAATATCCAGGCTTCCGTTAATGAAACCGGCCGCACTCTCATCAACCTTTGACTGAATATCGGGCATATACAGATTAACCGTGTCGCTCTCTTTGCTGGTCGAATATATTGCAGGCCAGGGATCCCTGACATATTCTCTCATAGCCAGATTGGATTCGGCATGCCAGTCGGCAACGAGAATATCCGTCGCCTCAACCGACTGAGCGGCAGGAAGCACAAATCCGGGGTTGATACCTAAACTCTGAAGCCAGTCGTTATTCTTACCATTCCCGGTATATTCTCTCTCGCCATCATCGTTAATGATATAGCTCTCTCCCTCGAATCCCCACTGATAGTAATCCTGACAATGATCGCACATCGCGTAATCAAGGAATTTAACAGCAAGCTCTATATGCACAGAATTGGTATTTACACCAAACATTCCGGCAAGGGAATTTCTTCCGACATAGAAACCATCGTGTTCACCAGAAAGAGGCTTTGCACCGAGAAATGCGGTATCCACCGTGCCGTCATAGTACGGAAGCACATTTGAATACATCATGGACATAGCCCAGCTGAAATCAAAAGCCACACCCGTAAGATCCTTGGAAATACGATCAATTACAGTATCTCTGTCAAGGCTCGTGTAATCGGCTTCCAGAAGTCCTTCTTCATATAATGAATTAAGGAATGTAAGATATTTTCTGTAATTATCTGAATCCGCATACGCGTATGTAACCACTCCGTTATCATCTGCCTGGAACCCGCTGACAAGGTCAAGTCCAAAAGCCGGTCCGAACATATACGGCAAAAATTCCGCCATAATGCTCATCGGGATCTCATCATCCGTAGAGCCGTCACCGTTCATATCGTTATCTCTGAAATATCTGAGTAATTCAACGAATTCATCGAGTGTCTCGGGCTCGGATAAGCCCGAAGCCTTAAGCCATACCTGATTATACATAAGACAGGGCTGGTAATCATCCGCCAGATTAAGAGAGGGAACATAATATATATGTCCGTCCTCGGCTGTAAGCTCGGCCTTTTCTACCGGATTTTCCGAAAGCCACTTGATAAAATTCGGCATATAATCAAAGTATTCATCAAGCGGTACAAAAAGTCCGGTTTTGATATATACCTGATTAGGATCGAGTCCGGGAACCTTGATAATATCAGCATCCGTATCTGATGACATTATTATCGGATCCGTTTCATCCGCATATGAATCGTATTCATAAAGCTGCCAGTCCGAAGTAACTCCGGCCTCTTCGAAAACCTTAAGAACTATAGGCGCCTTCGAAATGTCTACATTCTTATAATTTGACTTCTCGGCCATAATCTTAATAGTTCCGTCGTCTTCTGTTATCGGCGCAACGCCGGTATACACATAACCCGAATTGTCCGCAACCGTTTCGGCATTCTCAATCTTGTTGTCAATATTTGTGGTATTGGCTATACCCGAAGAAGACGGAGTCCTCTGTGCACATGCGCAGGAAGCGCTTGCCGCAAGGAGCGTCGCAATAATGATTTTACAATACTTATTCATATCTTTCTCTCCCAAAACATTCATTTCGAATTAATAATGAGATCACATATTTCCTCACATTTCTCAGTATCAATTCCGGCAACCGCTTTGTGAAGATCCTCCATAAGCTTGGCTGTATTGCCATCGTATGAATATTTCTTCAGTTTATCACTGATTTCTTCCATGCTGTCCATATCAAGCTCGTTACATGTATCTTTAAGTTCGTTAAGCAGAGCATCCAGTTCCTTCTTACCGATCGGCTCGCGCGCCGATGGATCCGTGTCATCTTTCTTTCCATAGAACCTGGAAAGCTCGTCCAGAAATTTCCTGTAAGCGGCAACAGTAGCAGCATTCTTGGCTTTAATTGTATCAATATCACCGGCATTGCCCGCAGTTTCAAGCTCAGCAGCCATATCCCCGAGAGCCATTGCACCGATCTGTCTGGAACTGCTCTTAAGGGAATGAACCCTGATAGTATAGTTTTTCCAATCTTCGGTTTCGTAGGCATTCTCAATCTTGGCAAGTCTGTCAGCGCCTGATGTATAATATTCGTCGGCTATTTTGTTGTATAAAGAGACAGAACCCAGCGCTCTTACTGCATTCTCGTAATCGCTTATGCTCTCGCACTCGGGAACGACATCACCCTTAGCATCCGAAACGATCTCCCGGATTTCTTTGATATCCTTCTCATCCTTATCAACCACTTTAACGGAGGGAAGCCACTTCTTGACCGTAGTGGTAAGAACCCTGATATCTACCGGCTTTGCAACAAAATCTTCCATTCCGGAATCAAGGAACAGCTTCCTTGCTTCCGGCATTGCGTTCGCAGACACGGCAATGATAACCGGCTGCTCGATATCCGTCATTTCTCTTATTGCCTTGGTCGTCTCAATGCCGTCCATTTCAGGCATCATATGATCCATAAAAACGATGTCATATTCCTTGTTCTTAACCATCTCGATCGCAGTTTTACCGTCGATTGCCTTATCCGGCTTAATATCGACAGGTGCAAGCAATCCTTCAAGTATGGTCAGATTGACCTCATTATCATCAACCACAAGTATCTTGGCATCCGGTGCGGTGTAATCGATTCGGAAATTCATGCCGTCATCGCGGATCGCTCCGCCGTATTTTTCGTTCAGTATCTGAACCATTCCCATTGTGGTCTCCGGCCTATACAACGGATGAACATTAGGAATATCGGTATTAAAGCTCGCTCCGAAATCAACCAGGATTATACCGCGCACATCGGGATGTGACCTGAAAAATGCCTGCCTATGCAGATCAAAGTATCCATGTACAATAAATATAAAATCATCATTCCCCGTCGGAATGTAATCTTCGATCCTGGAAACGCTTTCTCCCTTAACACCGAGTCTTTCCATCTCATAAATAAACATTTTGACCATTTCAGGATCGTCATTGATAACAAATGCACGTTTACGATCGACATTGATAACCGTAATGTCATCAGTATCATCAACAATCTTCTGGGGCACGGTAAACCAAAAATCCGAGCCCTCACCGTATTTACTCTCAACACCGATATTACCGCCCATCGCCATAACAAGGCGCTGTGAAATGGCAAGTCCGAGTCCCGTACCCTCAACTGCCCTGTTCCTCTTGGAATCAAGCTGCTGAAAACTGATAAAAAGCTTGCAGATATCTTCCTCCTTGATGCCTATTCCGGTATCCTTAATGTGGAAAATAAGATTAACGGTGTCTTCCGATACCTTCTCGCATCCAAGCTCTATAACGACGCTTCCTTCACGAGTGAATTTGATCGCGTTATTTCCGAGATTAATAATTACCTGTCTTATACGCATCGCATCTCCGAGAAGTACATGCGGAAGCGGATCCTTAACAAGAAGGAACAGTTCAAGATTCTTCTCTCCTATTCTTGTAGACAGGACATTTGCAATATCGATCAGATCAAAGAACGGAATATATTCTTCATCGATAATTTCCATTTTACCGGATTCGATCTTGGAATAATCAAGGATATCATTGATAATGTTGAGAAGATTATGTCCTGAACTCTGAATCTGCCTCAGATAATCGGATATATCTTTATTGTCCTTCTCTCTGAGCGCGATCTCAGTCATACCGATAACCGAATTCATAGGAGTACGGATTTCATGACTCATATTGGCCAGGAAATCCGATTTCATCTTGCTCGCACGCTCAAGCTCTTCGTTGGCTCTTTCCATTGCCTTAATCCTGATAATGGAATTGGTCGTATCATGCAAAATATATAATGTTCCTATGGATGATCTTAAGCCGCCGATCTTTCTCTCACTGACTTTAAAATAATACTTTCTTCCGGCGTTTCCGTAAGTGATTATACCTTCGTCATCATCACCGCGCATTTGGTCGATCCACTCATTGAGAACGGTTCTGTCCTTAAAGCTTTCAAGCAATTCATCCTTCAAAGTATTCTTGATCATATCGTTGATATGAATGAGATCATTATTACTGTCATATAGGATCAGACCGTCACTCATATAATTTGCAAAACTGTCGAGCGACCAGTCTCTAAGTCTGTATTTCGCAAAGAGAGATACAAGATATATGCAGAACGGCGGTATTAAATCATATACCAGTCCGTTGATCCATACCGGGAATGAATACTGTATCGTAATAAATTCAAGAAGCATTATCAAAGCCAGTATACCTGTAAAAATGTAATATCTGAGCTTAAATATTCTGTGAGCTTTGATCATGCAAACAATAAGAACATACGCTACCAATGCCAGATTGATATATCCCATTATTCTGTAGGAACGATAGCTTGCAAAAAGACCGGTATTGACCGTATCCGCTACAACCCACCAGCCTTTACCGAAATATATTCTCTTGGCAAAAGAGAAAATTCTTCCGCCGCTATACTGGCAAATAACAAGATATGTCTGATAAAGGCAGGTAACAAAAGAAATCACAACAGGAACGATAAAACGTTTGTACTTTTCAATAAGCACGAGCATAATGATCGCCGCAAACAAAATCCACGAATGCAGTATGTAGAACGGAAGCAGAACATTGCTCGCCTCTTTGGCATTATTCACCCCAACCAGGAAGAAATAAACTATGTTGCTAAGTGCGATCATAGCGGATACTATAATGAATCCGATATTCCTCCTCTTATTCCTGATTTCATAAATCATACAAAACAAAGAAATAAGTAAGAACAAAATGAAAACGGCTCTGAGTAAGTACATAGTTTACGCCCTTCTCCTTTGAGTGATCCTATTTGAGAAGCTCTTTGAGCATCTCATTTGCCATCTGCGGATTAGCCTTACCCTTCATTTCCTTCATGATCTGTCCTACAAGGAAACCGAGTGCCTTCTCCTTGCCGCCCTTATAATCGGCAACAGACTGGGGATTATTGTCGATTGCGCGCTGTGCTGCTTCACGAAGCGCACCCTCATCATTAACCTGTCCGAGTCCCTTCTCATCAACATATTTGACGGGATCGATATCCTCATCAAAAATCTTCTCGAACACTTCCTTGGCAACACTTGAATTGATCGTACCCTTGTCGGTGAGATCGATAAGCTTTGCAAGATTGTCCGGAGAAAATGTTATATCAACAGGATCCATACCCTTATCTTTAAGGATCCTCATAGTCTCAACCATAAGCCAGTTGGATACCTTCTTAGGCTTGCCGCAAAGTGCTGTCGCCTCCTCAAAAATATCCGCAAGTTTCTTATTATCCGTGATTATATCGATATCATAATCAGGAAGATCGAACTCTTCCTTGTATCTGATCCTCTTCTCATCACGAAGCTCGGGCTGACGGCTTCTTATCTGCTCCAGCCACTCATCCGAAATATGAACGGGTACAAGATCGGGATCGGGAAAATAACGATAATCCTGTGCATCCTCCTTGGAACGCATCGCATAGGAATATTCCTTGTTATCATCCCATCTTCTGGTCTCCTGAACGACTTTACCGCCTGCTTCAAGAATATCGATCTGTCTTGCTCTCTCGCCCTCTATCGCTCTTGATATGGCGGAGAAAGAATTGAGATTCTTCATCTCCGTTCTGGTTCCGAACTCCTCGGTTCCGGCCTCGCGTATGGAGAGATTGACATCTGCTCTCATTGAACCTTCCTGGAGCTTGCAATCCGACGCTCCGAGATACTGGATTATAAGACGAAGCTTATCAAGATAAGCAATAACTTCGTCCGCGCTTCTCATATCAGGCTCGGATACAATCTCTATAAGCGGCACTCCCGACCTGTTGTAATCCACAAGCGAGCAGTCCTCCCACTCGTCATGGATAAGCTTTCCGGCATCCTC
>CAKZZH010000135.1 GCA_937885345.1 uncultured Lachnospiraceae bacterium
CGGTTTCATAACCGCATTGGTGTCTTTCGCGGAAAGACGGGTTATAAATATGAAAAAATGGTTTTCTCTTGCTTCTGCTATTTTGGTTTGTTCTTTTTTAATTATTCTTTTACCTGCTTCGCCGAAAATCACAAGTGCGTATGATTTAAATGATTCCACAGACAAGGAAATCACACTCGATGAAGTTCAGAAAATAAGTGAAGCACAATATGATGCGTTGATGGCTGCAAATAATATCGATTGTGGCTTGCCGTCGGATTCCAATGGCACACCCATATATCCCAAAACGTATGCAGGTGCTTATGTTGATAATGACAATATGCTTGTAATTCAATGTACGGATGATTCTGAATATGACCTTTACATTTCTCTTGCCGGTGAATATTCACATGCTTTAAAATTTGAGAAAGCTAAGTATTCATTCAATGAATTAACTGATGCTTCTGAATCTGCTTTTGACAATTTATACGGGGTCGTTCCAATTGAATATTATTATGTTTCTGAAAAGGACAATAATATCATTTTTGGAATCGGAGATGGTGTAACTTTTGAAAATTCATCAGAAAAAATCATTCCGCTTATCAAAGATATTTATGATAAATATCCGATAGTATTTAAATATAGTGATGAGATAACTCCTCTTTATTCTGTGCTTTCGGGAGGTAACCGTATCTATAATTCTGATGAAGGGAGTTATTATTCTCTAGGTGCTTGCGGCGGATATAGTAGTCAGCTTTCGTTTGTTACATGTGGGCATCTTTATCAATCTGTAGGCGATACAATAAAGTATAACTCAAGTAGTGGAGATACAATTGGAACTGTTTTACACAGACAATATGCAAACAATCAATATGGGGATTACGAATTTGTTTCAATATCTCCTGCTTATTTTGGTACAGCAGCAAAGATTAATAATAACTATACTATTTCAGGAACGATTTCTAACCCTGCCCTTAATGCAAATATATATTATTATGGCGCAACTTCCAATAATTATTCGTATGGATCGGTTAATGCGCGATATGTAACGATAGTTACATCTTCTACGACCATCAAGGGAATTACTGAGCTAAGTATGTCATACGGTGAACCTTATGCAGGTGACAGCGGTGGTCCTGTTTTTTCTCTTACGAATAATATGGCGAAATTTTGTGGAGTTCTTCATGGCAAAAAAACCGGATATGTGTATTTTACCCCATATTTATATATAAATTCTGCCGGCTTTACTGTGAATACAAGTACTAATTGAAAATAAAATGGGGGATTCAAATGAATAAAAAGAAAATCATACTTGTGATCGTATTTGCGGTATGCGTGATCGGTGCCGTGCTTTCCGTGATACTTATAAACAAGAATCGGAACAAAACATCTCTAAGCGATTTTACCGATTATATCTCCGGTGAATATATAAGCGATGACCATGGCATCGGTTGTAAAGTCACCAATCTTGGCAAACAGGATGTGCTTATCGGTACCGAGGCTGATTTTACGATCTACAAGAATACTGACGGCAACTGGACCGAATACACACCCGTTTATAACGATGGCGAAGAACCTACTCATATCAGCTATTTAACACAGTACACGCTTAGGAAAGAAGGAAATCAGAGCATCAATTTATATGTTCCCGACTCTGATAAATGGAAGGCGCTTGAAAAGGGAAAATACTATCTCACATTCAGCGTGCAGCTTGATGGAGAGGATAACAAAACGATAAAATTCTTTTTTTCCGTTTAATGGTTAACGGGCAGCTTTAAGGGGACAACATGAAAACCGAGATCAACGGAGCTACAGCATATATAAGCGGGGTCAAAGACTTTGACCTCACGCAGACACTTGAATGCGGGCAGTGTTTTCATTTTATAAAGGAATCCGAAAACACGTATCTCATATCCGCTCTTTCTTCCTGTATCCGAGCTGCTATGGACGGCAGCACACTTATAATTGAAGAACTTAGCAATGCGCCGGGTGCAATGATTTCTGAGTGCGGCCCGGCGTTTTGCAGTGCGTCCGTCATTGATGCGGACAAGTGGATCGATTATTTCGATCTTAAGCGGGATTACGGGCAGATAAAGAAGAAACTTCTGTCGATGGACAAGAAGCTTCAGGATGCAATAGAAGCAATGAACGGAACCAGAATTCTTAATCAGGAATTCTTTGAAACACTGATATCTTTTATTATTTCGCAGAATCAGCAAATCCCAAGAATAAAGAATATTGTGGCGGCCATAAGCGGACTGTGCGGTAAATGCGCCGGCGGCGATAAAATGTACATTTTCCCGGATGCAAGGAGCATACTCCTATCCGGCGAAGAGGGCATAAGAAGCTGTAAGGCCGGTTTTCGCGCACCCTATATAATCGATGCGTGCAGGAAAGTCTCGGATGGCAGCATAGACGAGAAGAGTCTAAGAGAGTGTGGCTATGAGAAGGCGCTGGAGAGTCTCAAGACTATAAAGGGAGTCGGCGATAAAGTTGCCAATTGCGTGCTTTTATTCTCTCTCGGATATCGCAGTGCATTTCCGGTTGATGTGTGGATCAAGCGGATAATGGAGCAGCTCTATTTTAACGGGGAGGACACTCCGATTCCTAAGATACGGTCCCTTGCTGCCGAGCGGTTCGGCGAGTACGGCGGATATGCGCAGCAGTACCTTTTCTATTACGGCAAGGAAAACCGGATCGGGAAATAGACGAAATAAGGGCAGAGCCGAATCGGAAAATGAATGTAATAAAAGGGTAAAAAACACAGTAATATTCAAATTGCGAAATCAAGACCTTTCATTTAGAATTGTAAAGGTGGGAGTGCGCCGTATTATCGGCGCCCCGGCGTGTTATTAACCTGAAAGAGAGGATAGGAAATATGTCATTTGCAAAAGACGGCAATGCCTTGATTTACAAGAGACAGGGCGAGACCGTAAGGATTGAGCCCTGGGGCAGGAATGCGCTCAGAGTAAGAGCAACCGTGCTTCCTGATTTTACCGGAAGAGTTAATGCCCTTACCGAGGAAGTGACCAAAGAAGGTACCGTAACCATTAACGGTATGATGGGCGGTGAGATCGTTAACGGAAGGATTAAGGCTACCGTTAACGAAGTCGGAATTATAACATTTTACAGGGATGATAAGAGAGTCCTCAGAGAGTATTATAGCTGCTATGGCGGTTCTCTTACCAAAGAGGCTATATGCTTCAAGATATTCTCTCGTGAATATCAGGGAATTTCGTCCGATGATTTCAGAATAACCACAAGATTTGAGAGCTGCGACGAGGAGAAACTTTTCGGTATGGGTCAGTACCAGCAGCCTTATCTTGATCTTAAAGGAACCACGCTTGCGCTTGAACAGCGTAATTCACAGGTTTCCGTTCCTTTCCTTGTATCAAGTCTCGGATACGGTATGCTTTGGAATAATCCCGCGGTGGGTGAGGCTTCGTTTAGCAAGAACGGATATAAGTGGATAGCAAGAGAGTCCAGCGAACTTGATTACTGGATTACCGCCGATGAGACCCCCAAGGATCTTGTCGCCAACTACACCGAAGCGGTAGGACGTGCTCCCGCTCTTTCACAGAAATACCTTGGATTATGGCAGTGTAAGCTCAGATATCGTACTCCCGAGGAAGTGCTCGAAGTATTCCGTAAATACAAGGAACTCGGCATCCATCTTGATGTTATCGTGATCGATTTCTTCCACTGGCCTTATCAGGGCGACTGGAAGTTTGATGAGACATATTGGCCCAAGGATAAAGTACGCGCGATGTGCGACGAGATCCATGCAGAGGGAACCAAGGTCATGGTTTCCGTATGGCCCTCGGTTGATAAGAGAAGTGAGAACTATGCATATATGATGGAGAACTGCCTTATGAGCAGGACCGAAGTCGGAACCCCTGAGACATACGATTATCAGGGCGAGTGCGGTACCATCGATCTGTTCAATCCCGAAGCGGCAGCTTTTATTTGGGACAGATGCAAGAATAATTACAGAGATTGGGGGATCGATCTGTTCTGGCTTGATAATTCGGAGCCCGACAGTGCGGTATATGATTTCGAAAATCTCCGTTATCATACCGGCCGCGGAAGCAAAGTCGGAAACGAATATCCCAAGAAGTATCTTAAAGCATTTTATGACGGACTTACCGCTGAGGGCGAGACTGATTTCGTCAGCCTTATCAGAAGCGCATGGGTAGGAAGTCAGAAGTATCGCGGACTTGTATGGACAGGCGATGTTCAGAGTACTTATGAAGGCTTTAAGGATCAGGTTATCGCAGGTCAGAATATGGGTCTTGCCGGAATTCCCTGGTGGACGACCGATATCGGCGGCTTTATGACAGAGGACGTCTTTGATCCTGATTTTAAGGAGCTTCTTATCAGATGGTATGAGTACGGAACCTTCTGCCCGATCATGAGAATGCACGGAGACAGAGGCCCTTACAATATCGAGCCTCTTGATAACAGAGATTTCGGCGGCGGATACCTTCATACAGGTCAGCCTAATGAGCTTTGGAGCTATGGCGATGATGTATACAAGATCATGAAGCATTATCTTGATATCCGTAACGGAATGAAGGATTATGTTGAGGGACTTATGAAGGAAGCATCCGAGAACGGTTCGCCCCTTATCAGAACAATGTTCTATGAGAACGCTGATGACGAGAAGTGCTGGAATTGCCCGAATCAGTATATGTTCGGACCGGACTATGTGGTAGCACCCGTTATGGCCAAAGGAGTAACCGAGATGGATGTATATCTTCCCGCAGGTACCTGGAAGGACATTCATACAGGCGAACAGTTTGAAGGCAAGCAGAATGTAACTGTTAAGACACCTCTTGAGATCATGCCTGTATTTAAGAGAGTATAAGATAATAATCAAAGCAAAAGGCATAGTCTGCTCCTTGCAGACTGTGCCTTTTTAGGGGGGTATTGTAATGGATCTTTTATTTTCACAAATGTTTAATAAGCAATTTCGCAGCGGATTTACGAAGAAATGCATAACAGGCATCTGCCTTATTGCGGTAGTCGCTGTGCTCTTTGGTTGTACGACTAAGGGATCGTCGTCCGGCGCGTCGTCGGAAAACTCCGGCAGCAGCACGGCATCCTCAGGCGCGGACTCACCCGGTTCTTCATCCGTGGACACTTCAAGCGCGACTGAAGGTACTTCTCAAGGGCCACTGATAAGTGATGAAACACGCATGGAAAAAGGCATATATGATGTCACAGACCTTGTAATGGCAGGTCATGACAGTGCTCCGATCAAAGCGGTTATGAGGGATGAAACGAACATAGTTGCTCTCTGGGTCACATATGATGAGAATTACACGAATATTCATTATGACGGTTATGTCCGCAATATAGAGACAGGTGAAGAGAGTAAAATATTCGATTATGACCTCTATATCGGCGATGATAACTTTGATTACGGCAATGTGGATTATTATCCGTTCTATGATGTCATTTCCTCAAATCCTTTTATAATACAGGATGCTCTCGGCGGCAGAATTGTATACCCGGAAGATGATCTTATTGTCCGCCTTGACGGATTCGGCGAATTCGATCTTAAATATTTTAATGATAAAGTCTATTGCACAAGCACTTCGCTCGGGCAGATCATTGCGCTGGGCGAGACGAAAGAAGTGGTTTACGAGTATGATGCGCCGGAAAGCTATTCTTTCTCACCTATTCTTTTTAACGAAGGCGAAGCAACGCTTTACAGGAAATACGGCGCAAACGGTATGGTCTTTTTATCGGTTGATATGGATACAAAAGAATATACCGAATTTACTTTGGATCCGGGTTTTCCCGATTATACCTCGTCCTCTGCCAATCGTTATCTTGCGTTTAACGATATCTCCGAGAACTTGATAGATCTGTACGATCATGAACAAGGCGGTAAAATAGAAATCGACATGCTTTCGCTGCTTGGCGAAGCACACATTCAAAGCATAACGGATAATTATAAGCGTTTAGCCGTTGACAACGGATGTGCATGCGGCGATTATTTTATGATAAACGAAACGAATTACGATGAAACCATCGATAAAATGTACCTTGTTAAGATCAGCGAGTGTGACAGACAGGAGTGGGCTGTTCCCGAAAAGGTAGAATACTCGACTGAAGCAGCTATGCAGAAACTTGAAGAAATTGCCGCAAGAATAGAAACTACCTACGGAATCCCTGTATATTACGGGCTTGATGGAGCCGGTCTTCTTAACATACCCGATTTTTACGCACTTGCATGTGAGGATTATCTGCAGATGCTTACCTGTATCGAATATATCGAGAACGGACTTTCCAGATTCCCGGATGATATTTTCAAACAGATAATGGCATCGGATGAATGTAAGTCGATCGAATTTTATATTACCGGGCTCCTTCTGGCGTACGATGCAACAGTTTCTATAAGCGAAGCCGGCGCACTTGCCAATTATGACGAGTATACCGGTAAATATGTTGTTGCATTTAATGTTAACGGGATGAGCGGTGCGCAGACTTTGGTGCATGAAATGACTCATGTTATCGACAGATATCTTATAATGCATGACGTTCTCGATGATACTGTCTGGTGCTCATATAATCCTGAGACTTTTGAATATTATTACGCATATGTGAGCGAAGACGGATTCGAATACTCAAATATCGGGGATTATGCCTATACCATGGCTGAGGCCGATAGGATTAATGATAATTATGAATTGGTATATTTTGTTAATTCCTACGGAAAGACATTTCCGACTGAGGACCGCGCGACCCTTATGGAGACGCTTCTCTCCGAGGAAGGCATTGTCGATGAGTGCTTTGCGGGCCGGCATTTGCAGGATAAGCTCGGATATTTCTTTGAGTGTATAAGAGAAGGTTTTAATACAAGTGCATGGCCCGAGAAAACCTCCTGGGAAGAGGCGCTCGATTTTATACTTTCTTTATAATTTATTTATTGAAATTTTAGGATTTGAAAGGGCCGAAAGTATTGCAAATTCGGCCTCTTTTCTATATAATGCGGTTTGATACTGTGGGGAGATAATCGGAGGAAGCCAAATGTTACAGATCAAAAATGTATCAAAGAAGTATAAGACGGGCGAACTTATTCAGGTCGCTCTTAATGACGTGAGTCTGAACCTTAGAGATAATGAGTTTGTGTCTATTCTGGGCCCCAGCGGTTCAGGTAAGACAACGCTCCTTAATATCATCGGCGGACTCGATCGTTACGATACCGGCGATCTTATCATCAACGGTATCTCAACCAGTAAATATAAGGACAGGGACTGGGATTCATATCGTAATCATACGATAGGATTCGTTTTCCAGAGCTACAACCTTATACCTCATCAGAGCGTTCTTGCAAATGTTGAGCTTGCGCTTACCATTGCAGGCATAAGCCGTTCCGAGAGAAAGAGACGCGCCAAGGAAGTGCTTACACGAGTAGGACTTGGCGATCAGCTTCATAAGCGCCCCAATCAGATGAGCGGCGGCCAGATGCAGAGAGTTGCGATCGCGAGAGCTCTTATTAACGATCCTGATATTCTACTTGCAGACGAGCCTACGGGTGCCCTTGATACCGAAACCAGCGTCCAGATAATGGAACTTCTCAAAGAGGTTGCCAAGGACAGACTGGTTGTTATGGTTACCCATAATCCGGAGCTTGCGCAGGAATACTCTACAAGAATCGTAAAGCTTCGCGATGGCAGGATAACAGATGACTCAATGCCTTTCGATCCCGATAGCGAGACTGTTCCCGAAGCGGTGCACAAGAATATGGGCAAGGCAAGAATGACATTTTTTACAAGCCTTGCGCTCAGTGCCAATAATCTTAGGACCAAGAAGGGCAGAACAATACTTACCTCCTTTGCCGGATCTATAGGTATTATCGGTATTGCTCTTATTTTATCGCTTTCATCGGGTGTAAATAAATATATAGCGGATATACAGAAGGATACGATGTCGTCCTATCCTCTCTCTATTAATGCCGAGACTATGGATCTTACGAGTCTTATAGGTCTCAGCAACGAAGCTTTTGCGAACAGAACATCTGATACGGAAGATGATGATGAGGATGCTGCCGATAAAGTATATGCAAGTTATATCAAACTTGAGACCGACGAAGCGCTCACCTCAAGTATTGTTAAGAATAACCTTGCCGAGTTCAAAAAATATCTTGATGACGAAAGCAGCGAGATAAGACAATTTATCGGTGAGAACGGAATAATATATACATACGATGTTGCCTTCAGCGTATATGCATACGACCCTGAAGAAGAACTGATCAATACGGATTCCGATCCGGATGATCTGGGCGATTCCAAGAATTCTTCGCCCTTCGGGGATTTCTTCTCTGCATCAAGCTACGGAATGTTTAATCAGGGCGGAGCTGCTGCGGATAATTTTGAAGAGCTTATGGCGGGAGCAAGCGGAAATCTTATATCACAGGTTGTGTATGACAGCTATGAGCTTATAAACGGTGAGTGGCCCGATGCCTACGATGAGGTTGTTATCGTTCTTAACAGAAGCGGAAAACTTTCCGTTGAAGATATGTATCAGCTTGGATATATAACCGGCGATGAGTATCTTGAGATTGCCGAAACCATTGCAAACGGTGAGGATGCAGAAGTTATTTCCAAGACATATGATGAGATAATGGATAAGGAATTCTCCCTTATTCCTGCGTGTGATTTCTATACCGAGAATGAGGACGGTACCTTTACCAAAGTCGAGACTGTAAACGAGATCAAAGAGATAGCTGACGATTCACTTACGCTTAAGGTGGTCGGTATCATTAAGCCTGTTGACGGATCTGATACCGCAACTCTTATAAGCCCGGTTGCTTACACGACGCTCCTTACGGATTATATAATCACTCATACGGATGAAAGCGCCGTAGTCAAGGCCCAGGAGGCTGATGAGAATACTAATGTTCTTAACGGTATGGCCTTTGAGGCTCCCACCGATGAAGAGAAGATAGAGGATACCAAGGAATACATTTCACAGATGGGCGTGTCCGATAAGGCTTCTCTGTACCAGTTTATAATGTTTTATACTATGAGCGAAGGGGCTTCCGGATCAGCCGATCAGGAAGGAGATCCCGATACCGAAGAGAAAAACGCATTCGACATGACCGGAGCAGGCGGAATGGGTGGTTTCATGATGGATGAGAGCATGCAGGCCGCAGCACTTGATAAGTGGCTTACGGACGAGCCTGACAAAGATATTCTTCTCGGCCTCTATGAACAGTATATTGCCGGCAATACCTATGAAGAGAATCTTGAAGAGTTCGGTAAAGTAAGCTATGACACGCCTTCTTCCATAAGCATTTATGTTGATACCTTTGAAGACAAGGATGAGGTTGCAAGATGCATCGGTGATTACAATAAGAGCGTTGAAGATGAGAATAAAATAACCTACACCGATTATGTCGCTCTTCTTACAAGCTCGATCACAACGATCATCAATGCGATCTCATATGTGCTTATAGCTTTTGTATCGATATCACTTGTGGTTTCATGTATCATGATCGGAATAATCACACATATTTCGGTTATGGAGAGAACCAAGGAGATCGGTATCCTTCGTGCACTCGGCGCATCCAAGAATAATATTTCGCAGGTTTTCAATGCCGAGACTGTTATCATCGGACTTATATCGGGACTTATAGGTGTGGGCGTTTCGGTGTTGCTTACGATACCGATCAATATGATAATTTATGCACTTGTCGGTGATGCGGATCTTAAAGCGCAGCTCCCCGCAATTTCGGGCGTGATTCTTGTGCTGATAAGTGTTATAATAACTGTCATAGGCGGACTTATACCGGCCAAGAAGGCAGCCAAGAAAGACCCTGTAATAGCCCTTAGGACGGAATAAGCCCAATAAGTGGAGGCTATGCAGTGTCCGGTAAAATACAATCCTTCAGAAAACGTGTATTTGACATTATACAGATAGGACCCACGCAGGACCGCGTGAGCAGGTTATTTGATTTCTTTATCGCGATAGTCATCGTTCTTAATATTGCTGTACTTATCCTGGAGACTTTTCAGGAGCTGGAAGCTTATACCAAAGTTTTAAGAACGATTGAAACAGTTACTATTGTAATTTTTATCATTGAATACATTTTACGTATTTGGACCGCCGATTTCCTTTACCCCGGAATGAAGAGGGGTAAGGCGGTGCTCAGATTCATCTTCTCGTTCTACGGGATCGTGGATCTGCTGACAATATTGCCGTTCTTCTATCTTGCGGGATTCTCTGCACTGAGGATCCTGCGAGTTGCAAGGATATTTCATTTGTTCAGAGTCAATTCTTACTCGGATTCTTTCAACGTTATTACAAGTGTATTGGTTGACAAGTATAAGCAGATCCTTTCTTCGCTACTTATAATCGCTATGCTTATGCTTTTTTCATCGCTTTGTATGTACAATGTCGAGCATGCGGCGCAGCCGGAGGCTTTTTCGAATGTGCTCTCGGCGCTGTGGTGGAGCCTCTCGTGCATTTTTACGGTAGGTTACGGTGATATATACCCCATAACGATCCTGGGACGGGGAATGGCCGTTATCATAACGATCCTGGGTGTGTGTGCGGTCGCTATTCCTACAGGTATCATTTCCGCAGGTTTCGTTGAGCACTACCGCAAGGCAGAGCAGGAGATCAAGCTCGGCGAATATAAGAAGAATACACAAACAACGCTTGTGGACGAGGAATCCGGCTATGCCGATATGTCCGTAAGAGAGATCGAGAAACGAGGCGGGATCGGTGTACTCTCCGTTATCAGAGACGGCAACGTTCTGGTACCTGCCGACGAACTCATTATAAAATACAATGACATAATGGTTTGGATATCCGAACAACAATGATATTCATCATCAAAAAAGGGTATATTTTAAGACTAATAAGTAGTAAAATACAAATATTAAAAACACGAGGTGTTATAGAACATGAGTAAGAAACAAAAACTTATCAGTGGTATTGTTCTTGGCGTCCTTGCTGTCGTCTTTCTGGTAGCGGCTTTGCTGGTGGGCGGGCATGGTGAGAGCGAGTCTCTCTCCGAACTCATGCGCGACGCCGTTCTCCACGAGACTAATCACATCAGCCTTTTTGGCGTTCTTGAGGTCAATCCGGGACTTATAGCTGCATTTATGTGTACGGCGGGTATCATTGTGGTTGCTTTACTGATACGTATTATTGCGATTCCCAGATTCAAGAAGATTCCGGGCAGGTTCCAGGCGGCTGTCGAATATATAGTCGGCCTTTTTGACGGACTCGCAAAGGGAAGCAGCCCGCACCGTAATCGATTCCTTGGTGCGTATGCTTTTGCGGCCGGTGTGTATATTTTCGTGAGTACGATATTCGAGTTATTTGGAGTACAGATGACGGCAACGAACGGGCATACGGTAGCGCTTCCCGCTCCGCTTTCGGATATTAACGGTGCTATCGCGATGGCGGTACTTACGTATTTTGTAATAATGTCCGGCGGAATCGCATCAAACGGTATAAAGGGTGTGGGGATGACCCTCAAAGATTTTTCTTTACCGATTTCCATGAGTTTCCGTCTTTTCGGTGCGCTTCTGAGCGGCGCTCTGGTAACGGAGCTGGTGTATTACAGCGTAGGACTTTCGATAGTGCTTCCTGTTGTGGTCGGAGTGCTTTTTACGCTGTTACATGCGCTTATACAGGCATACGTTTTAACAATGCTCTGCACCTTGTTCTACGGTGAGGTGTCTGAAGTTTCCCCGAAGAAAAGCAAGAAAGCTAAACAAATAAAAGAAAAGGCTGCGGCCTAGGAGGATATGCTATGAAGAATTCAATCAAGAAACTTATTTTACTTGTGTCAACTGTGATCATGGTTCTTGGATGCAGCGCACTTGCGTTTGCGGCAGATGAGACAACGGATACCACAGGCGAGGCAACGATGGCTGCAAGCGAGGCCGCCGCAACGAGTTCCAAAGCTTACGCAGCAGCCATAGTAGTAGGAGCTGCTGCAGCAGCAGGTGCACTCGGAATGTCTCTTGCTATCTCCAAGTCAGTTGAGGGCATTGCCCGTCAGCCAGAAGCAGAGGGTAAAATCCGTACTACTATGATGCTTGGTCTCGTGTTCATAGAGACCGCGATCATTTATGCACTGATCGTAGCGATTTTGTTGGTATTTGTACTGTAAGGAGACTTTATTATGAATGGAGTACCGTTAAACATTAACTGGCAGCAGATCTTGCTTCATATGTTTAATTTTGTGATATTGTTCGGTGCGCTTTATTTTATACTCTATAAGCCTGTTAAGGATATTATGGACAAGAGAAGACAGGATATCGAGGATACCGACAAGGATACGAAAGAGCGCAACGAAAAGGCCAAGGAACTTGAGACGCTCTATCAGGGCAAGCTCGATAAGGCTTCCGAAGAGATAACAGCTCTTAAAGCCGCTGCGGTCAAAGAAGCACAGGCTAATGCCGACGATAAAATAGCCAACGCCAAGGCGCAGGCAGATAAGATCCTCAGCGATGCCAAAGCGCAGGGCGAGAGGGAAAAGGCCAGGATCATTGATTCCGCAGGAATAGAGATTGCAAGACTCGCATCGGATGCCGCTGAAAAGGCTGTAAACAAGAGCGTTAACGAAGGTCTTGATGAATTTCTTGCATCTACCCGGACGGTGGGCGATGCCCCGGAGACAATAGTCGGAAACGAGGAGGGCGCCAATGAATAATGCCTTTCTGTACAGCAGCGAAAAGCCTGATGAAGTCAGGCTTACAAGACTTGCCGCTTTTATTCGGGACAGATATGGTGAGGACTCTGAATTAAAATGGGTTGAGGATTCATCGATAAAATCGGGTTTCAGACTTGAGGTTGCCGATGATATATATGACTGGACGGCGCTTGGCAGACTCAGACAACTTCAGGAGGAGTGGACCAATGCCGTTCTTCATTCCGAAGACGATGTAATCCCTCTTCTTAAGGATACCGTTAAGAACTGGACTCCCAAAGCTCTCGCCAAGGAGATAGGAACCGTAATATCCGTCGGAGACGGTATTGCGGATGTTGCAGGACTCGATGCGGTCAATTACGGGGAGATACTTATCTTCAGCGGCGGAATAAGAGGAATGGTTCAGGAACTTAAGAAGGGCTATGTGGGCTGTATCCTTTTCGGAGACGAGGAAGGCATTATGGAAGGCAGCAGTGTAAAGCGTTCCGGCAAAGTAGCGGGAATTCCTGTCGGCGACGACTACCTCGGAAGAGTTGTGGATGCTCTCGGTAATCCCATAGACGGAGGCCCTGCAATAAGAGCGGACGGATACAGAGCTATTGAGTCACCTGCTCCCGGGATCATTGACAGACAGCCTGTCAATAAACCTTTGGAAACCGGACTTCTTGTGATAGATTCGATGTTCCCCATAGGAAGAGGCCAGAGAGAGCTTATCATCGGCGACAGACAGACAGGTAAGACCGCGATCGCCGTTGATACGATAATCAACCAGAAGGGGAAGGACGTTATCTGCATCTATGTGGCAATAGGTCAGAAATCCAGCTCCGTTGCGAGAATTGTGAGCGTCCTCGAGAAATACGAAGCTCTTGAGTATACGATAATCGTCAATGCAGGTGCCAGCGATCCCGCACCGCTTCAGTATATCGCACCATACAGCGGATGCTCGCTCGGTGAATATTTTATGAATAACGGTAAGGATGTGCTCATTATCTATGATGATCTTTCCAAACATGCCGTTGCATACAGAGCGCTCAGCCTTCTTCTTGAGCGTTCTCCGGGACGTGAGGCCTATCCGGGAGATGTATTTTATCTTCATTCAAGGCTTCTTGAGAGAAGTGCGCATCTTGCCGACGAGAGGGGCGGCGGAAGTATGACCGCGCTTCCCATCGTAGAGACGCAGGCGGGCGATGTATCGGCTTATATTCCGACGAATATCATTTCAATAACCGACGGACAGATTTTCCTTGAAAGCAGCCTGTTCTTCGCAGGTCAGCGGCCTGCCGTTAATGTAGGCCTTTCTGTATCGCGAGTAGGCGGCGACGCACAGACCAAAGCCATGAAGAAAGCAACAGGTACCATACGTCTTGATCTGGCTCAGTACAGGGAGATGGAAGTGTTCACACAGTTTTCTTCGGATCTTGATGAAACGACCAAGAAGCAGCTTGCCCACGGTAAAATGCTTATGAGACTGCTGAGGCAGCCCCAGTATAAGCCGAAGAGCCAGCACGAGCAGGTTATCACGCTTGTTGTGGCGCTTAATAAATGTCTTGAAGGCATCGAGGAGGAAGATATCGATGCATATGTTGCAGGCCTCATAAAACATATTGAGGATAATGCAGGATATATTTGTACCGAGATTGAAAGCACCGGACTTCTCAGCGAGGATCATATCAAAGAGCTGATAAGTATTGCAAAGGATTACGGGAAAGACAGAATATAAATGGCTAATACGAAAGAAATAAAAGGCAGAATAAAGAGTGTTGAAGATACCCGCAAAATAACCAATGCCATGTATATGATAGCCTCCACCAAAATGCGTAAGGCCAAAGCCGAGCTTGATGAGACAAGGCCGTATTTCGAGCATTTAAGGCGGGAGATACAGAGGATTTTCTGTAAGGCAGGCGATGTTAAGAGCAGGTATTTCTACAGCGATAAGGGAGAGCCTCCGCATAAGAAGGGTGGCTCTGCTTTGCTTGTCGTTACGGCCGATAAAGGACTTGCAGGCGCATATAATATGAATGTCATAAGGATTGCCGAGCAGATCCTCAGAGAAAAGGAAGATTGCAGACTCTTTGTGGTAGGTGAGTACGGGCGCCAATATTTTAAAACACACGGAATCCCCATAGAGAAGAGCTTTCTGTATACGGCGCAGAATCCTACGATGAGACGCGCGAGGATAATAAGCCATACATTTCTTGAAGGTTACGACAGTAAAGAGCTTTCGGACATACACATAGTATATACGGATTTTCACAACGGTTTGTCGAGCGAAGCGTTGTGCGAGAGACTTCTTCCTTTTGACAGAAGGGATTTTCAGATTGACGAGGGAGAGAGCCTGAAGACGAATTTTGAATTCAAGCCGAATGCCGGTGTGGTGCTCGACAGCATAATGGAAAGTTATATTTCGGGTTATATTTACAGTGCGCTTGTGGACAGCTTCTGCAGCGAGCAAAATGCCCGTATGAACGCGATGAGTGCGGCCAACGACAATGCTTCGGATCTTCTCGGTGTTCTTAACACCGAATACAATCAGATCCGTCAGGCGGCCATAACTCAGGAGATAACCGAGATTTCGGCAGGCGCCAAGGCCCAGAGGGCCAAGCGTAAAAGAGACGCCGCAAATTGTAAGGAGGGACAGACTCTTGGAAGGAATCATTGAAGAAATATCCGGACCTGTTATAGATGTCAGGTTTAAAACAGGCAGCCTGCCTAAGATCAGGGAAGCGCTCACCGTTACATTGGGCGATGAAATGAAGGTTATGGAGGTTGCCCAGCATATAGGACATGATACGGTTCGTTGCATTATGCTTGCGAGCAGTGACGGACTTGCGCGCGGGATGAAAGTCGAAAGCAACGGCCGCGGGATAACTGTCCCGGTCGGCGATGCAACGCTCGGAAGAATGTTCAACGTTCTCGGGCAACCCATTGACGGTATGGATCCCATCCCCGAGAATGTACCGAGAAGAGAGATTCACCGCAAGGCTCCCGGTTTTGATAAGCAGCGCCCTGCGGTCGATATTCTCGAGACCGGTGTTAAAGTCATAGATCTTCTTGAGCCATATCCCAAGGGCGGTAAAATAGGACTTTTCGGCGGTGCCGGTGTTGGCAAGACCGTTCTGATACAGGAACTTATTCATAATATCGCAACCGAGCACGGCGGATATTCCGTATTCACCGGTGTAGGCGAGCGAACCCGTGAAGGTAATGACCTTTACTACGAGATGAAGGAATCCGGCGTTATTGACAAAACGTGTATGGTTTTCGGTCAGAGGAACGAGCCGCCGGGAGCACGTATGAGAGTCGGATTGACCGGACTTACCATGGCAGAGTATTTCCGTGACAAGGGTGGAAAGGATGTGCTTTTGTTCATCGACAACATCTTCCGTTTCACCCAGGCAGGTTCTGAGGTGTCCGCACTTTTGGGACGTATGCCTTCGGCTGTAGGTTATCAGCCTACATTGGCAACAGAGATGGGTGCTTTGCAGGAGCGTATCACATCCACAAAGAACGGATCCATCACCTCCGTACAGGCCGTTTATGTGCCTGCGGATGACTTGACGGATCCCGCACCGGCGACCACCTTTGCGCATTTGGACGCCACCACTGTATTGGAGCGTTCCATTGCAGAGCTTGGTATCTATCCGGCGGTAGATCCGCTGGGATCCACCTCCCGTATCCTGGATCCCCGTATTGTGGGACAGG
>CAKZZH010000136.1 GCA_937885345.1 uncultured Lachnospiraceae bacterium
TGAAATATTGAATTTTCAAGGCTCAGCACACCATTTGGGTGTGGGAAGTTTTAGTAAGTTATTTTAAAAAGGAATCATGTAATGGACACGAATGAACTGATCAATGAAACATATCGTAAAATGGGCATTTCGGAAAGAATCATACAAATGTCTGAGGAGATAATTGCGGAATTAAAAGACCGCTTTGAAGTTCTTGATAAAACAGCCGAATACAATCAGCTTAAAGTGATCGCAGCTATGCAGAAGAATAATGTTTCTGACGCACATCTGGGAACTTCCACCGGATACGGCTATAACGATATTGGGCGTGATACGCTTGAGAGCGTATATGCGGATATTTTTCATACGGAAAGCGCACTGGTAAGGGCGCAGATAACCTGCGGAACTCATGCGCTCACAGTGGCTTTGGCCGGTAACTTAAGACCGGGAGACGAACTCTTTTCGCCCGTAGGACTTCCTTACGATACACTTCAGGGGATCATCGGAATAAGAGAAGAAAAGGGATCGCTTAAGGAATACGGCATCACTTATGCACAGGCTGATCTTAAGGATGACGGAAGCTTTGATTATGATGCCATAAGAAAAGGAATCAACGAGAGAACCAGACTTGTTACTATACAGCGTTCCAAGGGATATGCTTCAAGACCGACACTCAGCGTTGAGAGGATCGGAGAACTTATATCTTTTATCAAGGGAATAAAGAGTGATGTCATCTGTATGGTTGATAACTGCTACGGCGAATTTATCGAGACTATAGAGCCTTCGGATGTCGGAGCAGACCTTGTTGTCGGTTCGCTTATCAAGAACCCGGGTGGCGGACTTGCGCCTGTCGGAGGGTATATCTGCGGTAAAAAGGAATATGTTGACAATGCGGCATATCGCCTTACCGCACCCGGACTTGGCAAAGAGCTTGGGGCTTCACTGGGCGTAAATACATCATTTTATCAAGGACTGTTTATGTCTCCGACAGTAAGTTCAGGTGCACTTAAGGGCGCGATATTTGCGGCGTCTATGTTTGAGAGACTTGGATATACGGCCAGACCTTCGGCAAGCGAAGAGCGCTATGACATTATCCAGGCTGTGGATCTTCTTAGCGCCGAGAGACTTATTGCCTTTTGTAAGGGAATACAGGCAGCGGCACCTGTTGACAGCTTTGTAACGCCCGAACCTTGGGATATGCCGGGATATGATTCGCAGGTTATTATGGCTGCAGGAGCCTTTGTCGCAGGCTCTTCGATAGAACTTAGTGCGGATGGTCCTTTAAGAGACCCGTATACCGTATTTTTTCAGGGCGGACTGACCTGGTATCATGCACGCCTCGGCATTATGAAGGCTGCATCCGAGGTTTTACAATTGGATAGCAATATGCTATAATATTTTGACCGTTTCCACTCTGTTTATGGATTATATCCGGAAAGGAGTGGTTTTATGACCATATCGGAACTTAAGAACAAAGAGGATCTTCCCTACGAGAAATGCCTGAAATATGGGCCTGCTATGCTTAGCGACGAGGAACTTATCGCTGTGATAATAAGAAGCGGGACCAAGGATATCAGCTGTCTTGATGTAGCCAAGAAACTTATCGAGCATTACGGCAAACAGGGGATTCTCGGACTGACAAGGACCTCGGTAGGGGAACTTGTCGGCATTGATGGCATTGGCAAAGTCAAAGCAATAATGCTTATGTGCATCGTTGAATTATCAAGGCGTATCTATAAGGCGGGCCGTTTTTGCGGTAAATCTTATACTCATGCGAGCGAGATCGCGGAATATCTTATGGAGGATATGAGGCATCTTGAAAGCGAGCAACTGAGGCTTCTCGTTCTTGATAACGGACTTAGGATCATCGGGGATAAAGTCATTTCGACGGGCACTGTCAATTACACATGTGTTTCGCCGAGGGATATATACAGGGAAGCACTGATTCGAGGCGGCGTTTACATCGTGGTTTCGCATAATCATCCGAGCGGCATTTGCAAGCCGAGCGGACAGGATGAGGAGATTACGATCAAGCTTAAGAATGCAGGAGAGATGGTCGGCATACCGCTTATCGATCATATCATAATCGGTGATAAGAGCTATTTCAGTTTTAAAGAGAGCGGCTTTATTTGATTAAGAATATTTTATTAAGGCAGGTAGGATTATGGCTAAGCGTAACAGGCTTGGAATGGACATAGGAACAAGTAATATCAAAATCTTTTCCGAGTCCGGTGACAAATATCTCAACGAAAAGAATATCATAGCGATCTGCGGTAAAATAGAAGGACCGCCTCTTTGTGACCCTATACTTCCCGCGGCGCGTGATATCTTTGCATTCGGCGATGAAGCATATGAAATGTATGAGAAGGCTCCTTCGCATATCAAGGTTTCTTATCCCGTTAAAAACGGTGCGATTGCGGATTTTGACAATATGCAGACGCTTTTCATCAAATTTATCAATAAGATATTGGATAATCCGTCCAAATTAGAACCTACGGATTATTATATCGCTGTTCCTACGGATATTACTGAGGTTGAGAAGAGAGCATTCCTTGAACTTGCGAAACATCCCAAGGCCAAAGCCAAGAAGATATATGTTATCAATAAACCCATTTCGGATGCTCTTGGTTCGGGTGTTGAAGTCAATAAAGCTCAGGGTGTTATGGTTTGTAATATCGGAGCCGATACAACCGAAATCTCGGTTATTTCCCTTGGCGGAATTGTTTTAAGCAAGGCCGTTAAATTCGGCGGTAACAGACTCGATGAGGCTATAATCGCAGCGGTTAAGAGTGAATATAAGCTTGTTATCGGATTAAAAAGTGCTGAAATGCTTAAGATCAAGCTTGGATCCGCAATCATGCAGGATGAGATTTATGAGACCGTTACGGGAAGACATATGATTACCGGCCTTCCCACAAGACAGGCTGTATCTTCAACCGTTATATATAACTGCCTTATAGATTTTATAAATCAGATAGTTGATAATATCAAAGCAATACTTGAGAGAACTCCTCCCGAATTGTCCGCGGATATTATCGATACAGGTATTTATCTGACCGGTGGTTCATCGGGTATAAAGGATATGGCAACTCTTATCAATAACGAAACCGATCTCCATATCAATATTGCGAATAATCCCTCGGAGTCAGTTGTAAGAGGTATTAAGAAGATCATTGAGAATCCGCAGTATAACGAGATCGCATATATACCGAAAACGAATATTCTTGATTAAACAACATTTATATGAGAATAGAAGATTATGAGAAAAAAGAAAAGTTTCAACATACCGCCTAAAGTTTATCTGATCATATTTACGTTTATCTGCTTTGTGTTTATCGGTTTTACATTCTTTACGGATGTATTTACCAAGCCGCTCAGCAATATTACGGCAAGTGTGATCATACCTATGCAAAAAGGCGTTAACGGCATTGGTCTATGGCTTTCCGAAAGGACCAAATTGTTTGAATCGGTAGAAGAACTTCAGGCAGAGAATGCTGAACTGAAAGCAAAGATAGATGAACTCTCCTCGGAGAATGTACGTCTCAAATCGCAGCAGGAGGAACTTAGACAACTGCAGGATTTGTACGACCTTGACGAGGTTTATTCGGATTACGCCAAGACTGCTGCCAACGTTATCGGCGGTAATTATGATAACTGGTACAATAATCTTATTATCGACAAGGGCACCAATGACGGTATCAAGGTCGATATGAATGTTATTGCGGATGACGGTCTTGTCGGCATTGTTACACAGGCTTTCAACAATTATTCAATTGTTCGTTCGATAATCGATGATAACAGTTCTGTTTCCGCAATGACTCTCAATACTTCCGATATCTGTGTTGTGAGCGGAGATCTGCAGAAATACGAACAGGGTTATATCGATCTGTCCCACATATCTGCAAATGTTAAAGTACGAGACGGCGATATGATCGTAACGTCAAATATCAGCGATAAATATCTTCAGGGACTTCTTATCGGATATGCAAAGGGTGTTACGAAAGATGCCAATGACCTGACACAGTCCGGTTATATCATTCCTACAGTTGACTTCCAGCATATTACAAAGGTCCTTGTAATACTTGAACTTAAGACAGATACTTCCGGGGAGACAAAATGAGAAGAGTAATAATCAGTTTCTTTTCCATAATATTTCTGTATCTTCTCCAGGTGACTATTTTTTCCAATCTTCTGGATATAGGCGGTATTGCGCCCAATCTTGTTCTTATGTTCTCCTGCATTTGCGGTTTTATGAGAGGCAGAAAAGCAGGCACTCTGGTTGGCTTTTTCGGCGGACTTCTCGTAGATATACTTGGCGGCGGCATCGTAGGTTTCTCTGCGCTCGTATTTATGTATTCCGGATTTTTCAACGGTATGTTCCACAAAGAATATTCCAAGGAACAGATTCTGCTGCCGATAGGACTGATCTTTCTGTGCGACTTTGGTTACGGTTTTATCAGTTATATAACCAAAGCCCTTATTTACAACAGGCTTAATTTTGGGTTTTACCTCGGTAAAATAATTATTCCCGAGGCTGTTTATACGGTATTTGTTACATTGTTTTCATACGTCATAATTTATTATATCAACCGTAAATTTCTAAGTTATGACAAGGCAAAGAAGGCCAGAACACTGGTCAATGTTAAAGAAACGGGCATAGCACAATGAGTTTTGAACCGCTTAAAGATTTCTTGAAAGATGTATGGGAAGTAATAAGGAATGTTTTCACCTCAAGAATAGTACCTTTTATTATTTTGGCGGTGGCTCTTTTTTCTGTACTCATTTACAGGCTCTTTGTACTTCAGATTGTTAATGGCGACACCTATACCACTACCTACACTCTTAAGAGCGAGAAGACCGTAACCACGGTCGGTACGCGTGGTAAAATATACGATTGCAACGGTGTTCTTCTTGCATACAGCGAGCTTGCTTATTGTGTAGAAATTGCCGATTCCGGCTATTATTCAACCACCAAAGAGCATTATTATGCGCTTAATGAGATCATTGCCAAGACAGCGCAGATTATTGAGGATAACGGGGATTCTCTTTCGATGGATTTTTCCATTGGTATCGATGAAAGAGACAATTATTATTATAAAGTATCCGATAATGCGCTCCTTAGATTCCTCAGGGATATGTACGGAAAGAGCAGTATCTCGGAACTCAGTGATGAGCAGAGAAACAGTACGGCATATGATGTTGTGGACTATCTTAAGAAAATTTATAAGGTGGATCCTTCATACGATAAATACAGAGCACTTCAGATTGTTTATGTTCGATTTAACCTTGCGCAGAGCACTTATTCGAGATATTTGTCTTTTACCATTGCGGACAATATCAGTGATAAAACCCTTGCGGCGATTGTGGAAAATGAGGATATTCTTACCGGTGTAACGATCGGTGAGAGTACGATCCGTAAATACAATTATGCAGAGTGCATGTCCCACATTCTCGGTTATACCGGTAAGATCAATTTTTCGGAGCTTGAAAGCCTTCAGGCTGTCGATCCCTCATATACGCAGAATGATGTTGTCGGCAAAGCGGGAATCGAAGCGCAATACGAAACGACGCTTGCCGGTACCAAGGGCAGCATTACAATGATCGTAGATAATCTCGGCCGAATACTTGAAACAACCGAGGTTGTTGAAAGCGCACCCGGCGCGGATGTTTATCTTACCATCGATGTTAAATATCAGCAGAAATTATATGACCTTCTCGAGAGAAGGCTTGCGGAAGTTGTTGCAATCAATCTGACAGATAAACCGGATGTGTATCAGATGGTTGGTGAGGATACTTATATCTTCATTCCCATAACACATGTTGTAAATGCTTTGGTTCAGAATAATGTTATATCTATCGATGAGATCGCTACATCTGATTCAATAGCTGCAACCACCGTTTACAACACTTTTTCCGAGACCCGTAATGCCGAGATAGAGGCGATCAAGAATGAACTTGGCAATCCCAATGTGTATAACACTTTAAGCGATCATCTAAAGGAATATATCACGATGATAAGGTCAGACCTTATCAATTCCGGAATACTTAATTCCGAAGCGATTTCCGAAAACGCTTCAAGCGATCTTGCCAAGAAGTGGAGTAACGGTGAACTTACATTCAAAGAATACATAGAGGGTGCTATCAACGAGGGCTGGGTAAATACCTATAATCTCGATCTTGAAAACACTTATTCAACAACCGATGAAGTATACAAAGCCGTAATGGATGTTGCCCTTGCCGAAATACTTGAGGATGATGCTTTTGATAAATATATCTATGAATACCTGATCCTTAATTACAATGTTTCTGCAACATATCTTACATTGATCCTGATGGAACAGGGAGCGATCGAATGTACCGAATCGGAATATGTAAGTATTGCTAACGGTGCATCATTATACAATTTTTATTACGATAAAATACTTAATCTTGCGATAACGCCCGCGCAGCTTGCACTTGATCCCTGCTCAGGCTCGATATGCGTAGAGGATCCCAATACAGGTTCAATGTATGCGATTGTTTCGTACCCCGGATATGATATTAACAAATTCTCCGGAACTATCGATTCAAAGTATTACGCCGATCTGCTTGCGGATCTGTCAACTCCGCTTGTCAGCAGAGCGACTATGACCAGGATCGCACCCGGTTCGACTTTCAAACCGCTTATTGCCATTGCAGCGATAAATGAAGGGCTTTTGTCACCGACAGAACTGATCGAATGTAAGGGTATTTTTGAAGAAATATCTCCGGGAATCAAATGCTGGTTTTATCCCTATGAGCATGGTAATTTGGACCTTGAAAACGGGCTGTTCCAGTCATGCAATGTGTATTTTACGACGCTTGGATACAGGCTTAGTTTTAACGATAAAGGGCAGCTTGATTTTAAGTACGGACTTAGTGTTGAGAAGAAATATACGGACCTCCTCGGACTTTCAACCAAGACCGGCATACAGATACCGGAAGCCACCCCTCATGCATCCGATTATAACCCGGTTGTTTCCGCGATCGGGCAGGGAACCAATCAGTACACCAGTCTTAATATGACAAGATATGTAAGCACACTTGCGAACGGCGGAACTGTTTATGACAGCAACATAATCAAAAAGATTGTATATAATTCGGGAAAAGTGATAGAGATACAGCCTGTTTCAACACCTTCCGGAATCGATCCATCAGTAATCGAAAATGTATATCCCGGAATGTACCGAGTTATCAACGAAGGTATGTTAGGTGAGTTTATCGAAGATCTGCCTGTTTCGCTCTATGCTAAATCCGGAACGGCTCAGGAAAGTCTTTCAAGAGCTGACCACGCAATATATATTACATTTTCAAAGGATGCAAGCGGTATGCCCGACCTTGCCGTTGCTTGCATGATCCCTTACGGACATGGATCCGTTAATGCAGGTATTATGAATGTTTATGCATTTCTGGAATATTATGGGCTTGAATTTTATGACCATATTTTCTACAATGTTAGATATGGAATTCAATACGAATAAACGTGATAGGAGGTAATATCGTGATTAATCCTGTTGTAATCAAAGGTAATAAGTACGGAATCACATTTGTGATGGAGGAGGACGCTTCCTTTGATGAGATTAAACAGTCTGTTATCGATAAAATAAAAGAATCCGCGGACCTTTTCAGCGAGGGCAATGTAGCCGTTTCATTTCAGGGCAAGAAGCTTACCACCGACCAGGAAAAAGAACTTATAGATGCGATCACGGAGAATTCAGATATCAATATTTTATGCATCGTTGATAATGATAATACCAGCAAAAACACATCCAAGAGAATTATAGAAAATGCCATCGAAGATTTGTCATCAACCAATGCACAGATAATAAAAGGCACGATTCGTTCGGGAAGCAATCCTGTTTTTAAGAAGAGTGTTATAGTTCTCGGAGATGTTAATCCGGGCGGACAGATCACATCTGACGGAAATGTTATAATCCTTGGCTCTTTAAAGGGTACGGTAACTGCCGGCGCCTGTGGTAATGACGACGCTTTTGTTGTTGCTCTCGAGATGGCCCCCATAATGATTCAGATCGGTTCGGTAATCGCAAGAAGCACCGATGCCGGAACCAGGATCAAGCCGCTGAGCCAAAGCCCCATGATCGCATATGTTGAGGACAATAACATATATATCGAGAAATATACCAAGGAAGTTCTTGAGGAGATCAAGCTTTGATCCCGGTAAGCAAAAAATATTGATTTTGTCGACCAAAAACGGCATAATATATATTTGAAATATTTTTATTTTATATGGAGGATTAATAATGAGTGAAGTAATTGTAGTTACGTCAGGAAAGGGTGGAGTAGGAAAGACAACGACCTCAGCAAATGTCGGAACCGGTCTTGCCATGCAGGGCAAGAAGGTTGTTATGATAGATACTGATATAGGACTTCGTAATCTTGATGTTGTAATGGGTCTTGAGAACAGGATCGTTTACAATCTTGTTGATGTTGTTGAGAAGAATTGCAAAATCAAGCAGGCACTTATTAAGGATAAGAGATATCCCAATCTGTACCTTCTTCCTTCCGCTCAGACAAGAGATAAGACATCGGTTACACCCGAACAGATGAAGGAACTTATCGAGGAACTTAAGGAAGAGTTTGATTATATTATTCTCGACTGCCCCGCAGGTATCGAGCAAGGCTTTAAGAATGCGATCGCAGGCGCAGACAGAGCGCTTGTCGTAACAACTCCCGAGGTTTCCGCTGTTCGTGATGCGGACAGGATCATCGGTCTTCTTGAGGCAAATGAGATTAAGAGAACTGATCTTATTGTTAACAGGATCCGTATGGATATGGTTAAGAAGGGCGATATGATGTCAATCGAAGATGTTGTTGATATCCTTTCCGTTAATCTTATCGGTGCGGTTCCCGATGATGAGAATATCGTTATTGCCACCAACCAGGGTGAGCCTCTTGTAGGAACGGACTGCCTTGCAGGTAAGGCATATCTTAATATCGTTAACAGAATTCTCGGAGAGGATGTTCCATTACTTAATCTTGATGAGAAAGAGGGATTCTGGAAGAGATTATTTGGTAAGAAGAAATAAAGGAGGCTCTCACGAATGGCGGAGAATAATGCATTTGCAGGTAC
>CAKZZH010000137.1 GCA_937885345.1 uncultured Lachnospiraceae bacterium
ACAGCACGATGTGGAAGGAATACCAGAGTGCGATCAGCTGGAAGGTAGGTGAAGCAGTATGAAAACATACTTCAAGAATAAGTTTGCACTATCTGATCAGGGCGCAAAAGAAATGATTCTCGGCATCTTGTCAGTGGTAGCACAGAATCTTGCGTTGATGTTTCCTGTTAGCTTGCTGTATCTCTTTACGGGAGACTATATTGATGGCGTGAATTTGCAGAGCCGAACGGGATTCTATATCGGCGGTATCGCAGTTTGCCTTGTGCTCATTGTTATCACAAGCATCTGGCAATACAACACGGCGTACAAAGCGACCTACAAAGAGTCGGCAGCAAGGAGGATCTCCCTTGCGGAGAAGCTGCGGAAACTCCCGCTGTCCTTCTTTGCCAAGCGTGACTTGGCCGATCTCACAAGCACCATTATGTCCGATTCCGAAGTGTTGGAGCACGCCGGCTCACACATGATCCCGCAGTATTACGGCAGCATCGTCTCCACACTGATCATCAGCATCGGTCTGTTCTTCTTCCAGTGGAAAATGGCACTAGCGGCGGTATGGCCGATTCCGGTGGCTCTTATCATTGTGCTGACATCCAAGAGTGTGCAGAATCATTTCTCCCACAAGCAGAGAGCGGCGCAGATTGATCTGAACGAGGGAGTACAGGAGTTTATTGAAACCTCCCGAGACTTAAAGAGCAACAATGCGGAAAACGAATACTTAAAAGGGCTTGATCAGAAGATCGATGCGCTTGAAAAGAGAGCTATTGGCAGTGAACTTGGAACTGCCATGTTCGTGGTTTCCGCGCAGATGCTTTTGAAATTCGGCATCGGCACGGTAGCACTTGTGGGCGGAACCATGCTGATCGGCAGAAGCCTGACGATTATGCAGTTCTTCTGCTTCCTGCTGGTGGTGTCCAGACTCTATGAGCCCATGAGCGGCACGCTGATTAATCTCGCCGCCATCAACGCCCTACAGATCAACGTAGACCGCATGAATGAAATTAACAGCACGAAGGAACAGATCGGTTCTGCGGGCTTTGTGCCAAAAGGCTATGATATCGTCTTTGACCATGCCGGTTTCTCCTATGAGGACGAGAAGACCGTGCTTTCCGATGTTTCCTTCACGGCGAAGCAGGGCGAGGTCACAGCGCTTGTCGGACCTTCCGGCGGCGGTAAGACGACCGTCAGCCGACTGGCGGCCCGCTTCTGGGATGCAGACAAGGGCAAGGTCACGGTGGGCGGCGTAGACGTGTCCACAGTCGATCCCGAAACGCTGCTCGGCTCGTTCTCTATTGTATTCCAAGATGTCACGCTGTTTAACAATACGGTCATGGAGAATATCCGTGTGGGCAAAAAGGACGCGACGGATGACGAAGTGATGAACGCGGCGAGGCTTGCCAACTGCGATGAATTTGTAAAGAGCCTGCCAAATGGGTACGATACTGTCATCGGTGAAAACGGCAGCGAGCTTTCGGGCGGCGAGCGTCAGCGCATTTCGATCGCGAGGGCGTTTCTCAAGGACGCGCCAATTATCCTGCTCGACGAGGCGACAGCCTCACTCGATGTGGAAAATGAGACGAAGGTGCAGGGCGCACTGTCAAGGCTCATTAAGGACAAGACGGTCATGGTTATCGCCCACCGTATGCGTACCGTTGCCGGAGTGAACAAAATCGTAGTGCTGTCAGATGGCGGCGTTGCAGAACAGGGTTCGCCCACGGAGCTGATGGAGCGCGGCGGCATCTTTGCAGAGATGGTGCGACTCCAGACAGAGGGGCAAAACTGGTCGATAGCATAAGACTTACGAGAGGTCATCCCATCGAATAAACCTGATGAGGTGGCCTTTTTCGTTGTCAGTCCATATGACCAGATAAAAAAAGATGTTCTTGTTTCTGGGCTTTTTGAGCAGACACTATTTAAACTCAAGGGAAAACAGGCATAAACAGATAATATATTTGGCAGACCAATTAACAAGCCGTAACGTAACGCTTTACATCGTAAGCAGTACGACTTGTTTGCGTTTATAAAGGAGTGCCGGATCATTTCTTCGACTTCGTTCCGAGTGGCTTCACATTCAGCTTCTCGAGTACGGTATTGCATTCGTCAATCGGACAACCATGAAAAGCTGAGAGTATGTACATATAGGCATAGTCTGTATCATCACTGTTGTCGTATCCCAAGCCAGAGAGTCGTAGTGCTTCCTCGGTTTCATGGAGCGTTAATTCCAGTCCAACTGCCATAGCAGTGTAAGATGGCACCTTAAACTTGTGGTTCTGATAAACACGGGTATAGTCCATTGGCGCGAGAAGCGTCCTGCTTTGAAAAATGCTTGTATTCCAATGCGCCGCATCCATGTATTTGCACATCCGCTGCGAGGTGGTTTCGTTAACCAGACGATTGCGCTTGAGCTGTGCCTGAAATTCGGAATCCGCATCGTCCAGCGCCTTTTCCAGTGCCTTATTGTACTCGTCCATATTCTGAGTATTGGAATCATAGGACGGTAGCTTTTTGTATTCTGTATCGGCGCGGAACATATACTGAACATCTCGGACGGTTGTTCGGGTGCAAACCAGCTTATAAGAAAAATCAAGTGTACACTCCGAGAGGTGGAGCCTTGCATATTCGGTCAGGAATAATGCATCCTCACCAGGCAGCACATATTTCTCATCTCGCAAGACAAAGTATCCCTCGGCATAGCAGAAAGCACCTGTGTCGAGCGTGGCTTTCAAGAACTCGTTGCTCATATAGAGCTGGAATGCAGAAACTTCGTCAATCGGCTGCTGATGGAACTTTGCCGCTGTGGAGCTTCTGCGATGCTGACGGTCTATGACCACAGTTTCGCTGTCATATAATTCGACCGCCTGTGGATATCCCAACTCGGATACGCGGATTGCCGCTGACTGCCTTGATACCTTATAGGTTTCCGCAACCTCCTCAATAACAGCTTTTAATACTGATGATTGAACATTTCCGCTCTGTATGTTGTCCAGACGCTCAGAGAGAAGCATTTTCACAGTGCATCGCGGCATAAGAATTTTCGGTGCTATGGTACGAGCCTGCCATTCCATCTTTTCGATATCAGACCATTGCTCGTTGCGTTCGTGCTGTCCTGCGGTCAGGCATCTAAACGCAAATTCTGAGCCGAGGTTTTGTGCTTTCTGGTAACGGAAATAAGCTCTGTGCTTGAACCAATGGTAGCATTCGTGTGCAAGCGTGTTATTTACCCTTCCGGGATTAAGAATATCTGAATCAAGAAATATGGTAGGCTGTGTCACCTCATAGCCAATGTATTCCTCCGATGACCAGTCATAGACTTCGATAATTCCTGCCGTGAAAGCAATCGCTCCCTGTATGCTGTCATCGGGAGAAAGACTCTCGGTATCCACGATATCAAGACTCATCTGCTTTTGCGCTATATCCCGTATGGGTGTTGTCTGCGGGCTGTCGAGGACTTCTTTGCAATACTTCCGCAGAAAGGCTTCCGCCTCTGCCTCGAAGTCCTCGACAAAAGGCATGAATGGGTTTTTATCGTTCTGCATGGGCGATGTCCCTCCTATTTATCTTCTCCGCGCAGAATACGATAAATCTCACTCATGAATACACTTGCAATCCGCGCACGGACTTCCTCATTGTTCAGAAGCAGAGTATAAAAATCTGCGTTTTGGTCGTATCCTTCAACGAGCGCATCCTGGATACAATCGTCATAGGTAAACTTGAAATCATCAAGAGAGTTATTCTTTGCGCTCTTGGTGAGCCGCTCCTTAAATTCAGGATTTTGCAAGAGCAAATCTCTAATCTGCATAGCGGATTTCGTGGCAAAGTCCGTGCCGTACTTCTTGTCGTAGAGAGCGTTTACCTCGTCAATAATCTGAGAAAGACGCTTTTTCTGCTCCTCCTCCACGCTGGCAGGCTTTGGCTTCTTAATCTTTACTTCCGGCTGCGCTTCAATCTCTGGTTTCTTGTGTTCGCTGGTCTGCTCCTGCCGAAATTCGCTGACGGTGATTTTATCGGCAATGTCAAAGTTGTTCCCACCGCCTCCAACATTAATCTCCTTGATGAGATAACTCAGGAAATTATACCGTTTGTGCAGTTCGAGATTCTCATACGCCGTAGCCTGAATCAGGAAGCAGTATCCTTTAAGGAACCGTCGGATGGTTTTTACAATAGCCTCCTGGTCGGTCTCGGATTTTTTCTCGACCTTCTTTACTGCCACATCAAGCAGATTCCACATCCGCTCCTTATCCCGTGCCGACCGTTTTACCTGATATAGATAACCGTTGAATTCGTCAATGTCATCCACATCAAGGAAATCGTAGGTATCCAGCTCACGGTCAAGGTCACGAATATCAGACGGTGAAATGGTCTCGAAGAGGATAGTGTCCTTGTAATATGGCGCAAACGCCTTCTTGATATCCTCATAGTCGTTCTTGAAATCAAGCACGAAAGTGGTCTTGTCATATGGCGGATAGATGCGGTTCAAGCGAGAGAGCGTTTGTACGGCGGCTACGCCTTTCAGCTTCTTGTCCACATACATCGCCACCAGTTTTGGCTGATCAAAGCCCGTTTGGTACTTATTTGCCACAATCAGCACCTGATAGCAGCTGCGGTCAAACTCATAACGCAGTTCTTCCTCCTTGATCTGGTTCATGCCATATTCGGAGTATTCCACACCTTTGATTTTGACCTTGCCGGAGAAAGCGACAAGTGCCTTGATATCCGTATATCCGTGGTCGTGGATGTACTTCACAAACGCCTGCTTATATTCAACGGCTGCCTGGATAGAGGACGTGACGACCATCGCCTTGGCGGAGCCGCCGAGCAGATGAGCGACATTCGCACGGAAATGCTCCACGATTCCTCCCATGTCCATGCCTTCGTCTTCGGACTCGAGTTCTTCGAGAAACTCATCCAGGGATCTGTCGCTGTCGAAATACACGAAGCCGCCGTTCACGAACTGTCCGTCGTGTTCCTCGGCGAAATACTCTCCGAAGCCGGAGAAGTCGAAATATTCCTCCATTTCGATGTTCATCGCATACTCGTCCACGTTGTCCACGAGGAAGTGACCGACGTCGGATTCGCTCTTGGCGTCAGGAATAAAGGCAAATTCGCCAAGATGCTCTGCGACGGCGGCGATGTTGGCGGCGCTTTTTACATCGGCGAGCTCGACGGCGGCAGTCAGCTTGCCCCAATCCATATCGCCGGTGTCCAGAGAGCGAAGCATTTTGTTCGCCTCATACAGTCCTTCAGAGCGGATGATGCCTTCGATGCGTTCCTCCCAGGCGTCATCCTCTCCCTGACTGAGACAAAACTTGATTTCGCAGTCGCTGTCGGAAGGAGCGCCAAGCCGGGCAAGAGCCTTCTTGATTGCGATTTCTTCGCCGGGGAGCAGGAGCAGTTCGGTGCGGCCGTTGTAGCTGACCTCCGCGCTGGCAAGGCTGTTTTCGTAGTAGTATTCGGGGAAGGTCTGTCCGTCGTACACCTCGGTCAGCTCGTCGAAGGGATTGTAGATGAGCAGACCTTTTGCGGTGATCTGCGCCAGCCCTCGGTCGATGAGATCCTTGCCGATGGCAGCGTATTTCGGATCGTCCTCGTCATGGGCAGGAACGGCGCCTTCCGTGTTCATCACATACTCTCTGCCGATCTTCCCATAGCTGCTGACATCCTTGCACAGCGTGAAGTGGTCGAGGTTGAAGGTCAGATTGATGAGATCCTTCTCGGTGGGGTTTTCCAGCTTGGTGATGCCGATAAGGAACTGATCGTATTCGTGGTAGTCGAAGCTCTCCATCCTCCTGGCGAGGTAGTTCAGCTCGTCCAGATTGGCGAAGCGGTCTTTCAGCATGGAGAGTTCCTCCGGCCAGTAGACCTCTGTCACGAATGCTGACTGCGGGGCATCCTTGCCCTCAATGGCGTGGATCTCAGCAAGCTTTGCGTACAGTTTGTTTTCGCTGATGGGAAACTGCAGGTCGATCTCGTGATCGTCATTCCTGATTCTGATTTTAATCATTTCTGAGCCGTCCTTTCCTTATATTGAATGGCGCCAAGGCCGAATCTGCGGATTGCCATAGCATTGCAGATGAGTGCGAACATCCTGGGTGCGACCAGCTCTGTATCGGCGAGATCGCTGATCGTGATGTGCTTCGTGCCAAGGTAGAGGTCTTTGGCACAGCAGAGGAGGGTGTAGCCGTTCTCGGTGCTGTCCTTCGGCTTGAAGCTGTCGAACTTGATCTCGTTGCGTTCTACGAAGTTTCGGATCTGCATCCAGAGCTTGTGTTCGGCGGTCAGAAGGTAGACCGCAGACATCAAGGCAAGGTTTTTCTTGTCGAGCTTGCGGATCGCCTCAACAAAAGCAAGCCTGTGTTTTTCATTTCTGAAGTTCATAAAGAGTTCCTCACTTTCTCTGATGAATTGATTGAGCCGTCTGCGAAAGGCGGCGTTGTGGATGTTCTTCATTGTCTCAGCCATAACCTCGGATCGGTCTGCAGCTCCGGCAATGATTCGTTCCTCGATGCATGGGCATTGGCTGACTGTGCATTTTTTCTTTCTGTTGTAATAGAGGCACAGACGACAGTCGCACATTTCTGCCGTGTATTCAAAGCTGTGCAGAACCATCACGCCGCTGCCTCGTGGTCGGAAGTTTGGAGCGGTTGTCATCATCCGTTCCAATGCTTTTTGCTGGGGCGAATCTGAAAAGATCATTGTCTTGCTCCTTTGTCTGTGAAATAAAAAAAGAGCCAACCGTTTCTTTTCAAAACGATTGGCTCCGAGGGCAACAAAAAACGGCAGGTAGTGTCTCTCACTATCTGCCGTCCTTGTTCTGTATTCGGTTGTTACTTGGGTTCGTATCTATCTTCAAAGGGAAAAAGCCGTTTTTTCATCTACGAATTTGAAACTTTGAAAAACGGCCTTTGGGCAGCAAAAAAGCCCGATAAAATCGGGCTTTTTGCCGGGTACATCTTTTTCGTACCCTTTTGATAGTGGACCTGAGGGGAATCGAACCCCTGTCCGAAAACTCATCCATCGTACTTCTACAGGTATAGTCTGTTATTTGAGATTCCCTCTGTCGAACGCGAGCAGACACGTGAAGGACATCGGTAGCTTCATATTACGCCCATATACTCAAAGCTTTGTATAAGTCGTTTCCTGTATGATCGACACCGACATTACCGGCTACAGGTGACCGGTAAGCGATGCGTTGCACTTAGGCAGCGAAAGCTAAATCGTTTTTAGCGTTTAATTTAATTGTGGGATTTAACGCATCACCCTGCGACCTGCTTCTCCGAATTCAAAATCCCCGTCGAAACCTTTACAAGCCCATTAATATATATCAAAAACCCGAAAAGAGTCTATTGATACTGTTTTGCTCATCCTCTTCCTTACGCTTCTGCATCATCAAAGAATAAGACTGAAGAGCTTCCTGCTTCTTCTTCTCCGATACTGCCTCCGGAATATCAAGGTCCTCAAGTTTGCTTGAAGAAACCGTTGTATTGTAGGATGCATTGGAATTATATAACTGAATGTAGTCCAAAGCATTGGACTGTGCACCAACCTGGCTCCTCTGTGAGCTTAGATTTGCGATAGCCTCGTCAATCGCGCCTATATCAAACTCGCCGGTAACATCAAAATCCGCAATGCCAAGCGCCTCAAGAGTTGAGTTGGTTGTCGATAAAGAAACCGCCGAGCCGTTTGAATCGGTTGCAACATTCATCTCACCCTGTGAACCATCAAGAATGTTCTTGGTATTAAAAGTGGTCTGGCTCGCAACATCGCCGATGCCCTGCTTTAAGCTGTCAATCTCTGACTGGATCGCCTGTCTGTCGGCATCCGAAACAGTCGCCGTATCCGCAGCATTAACTGCAAGTTCCCTGATCCTCTGAAGATAATCCGTAATACTTCCGAGAGCACCGTCGGAAACATTGAGCATGCTCTGTGCCTGAGAAACATTCTTGGAACCCTGATCAAGTCCGCTTGCCTGAAGATTCTGCTTATTGGCTATGGCAAGCTCCGAAGCACCGTCGGAAGCAGACTGAAGTCTCTTACCGCTCGCGATATAACTGTAATCATATGAACCGCCGTTAATAGCTGAAATACTACTCATAAACATCATCCTTTCCAATTCAACAAAAACAAAGAAATCCCTTTCTTTGCAGCTCTGATTGCATATTGGTACTTTTATACTATTATTCTATCCCTTTTTAATTATTATGTCAATAATCACCGAACTGTAATTGCATAATTGCATAATCATAATTACTTAAACGATTCCTTAAACTCTCTCATCGCCTCTCGCTTCTGATCGTTCTTGGCAATCGTATCCCTCTTGTCATAATTCTTTTTGCCCTTACCAATGCCGATTTCTACCTTGATCCTGTTACCCTTGATATAGACCTGAAGCGGCACAAGAGCATAGCCCTTCTCGGACACTTTGCCGGCTATTTTATTGATTTCCTGCTTGTGAAGAAGGAGTTTCCTCGGACGCAGCGGATCGCGGTTAAAGATATTACCCTTCTCATAAGGACTGATATGCATACCGATAATATAGACCTCGTATCCGTCCACTTTGATATAGGATTCCTTAATGCTGACCTTGCCCATGCGTACCGATTTGACCTCGGTGCCGACAAGCTCAATGCCTGCTTCCCACTTATCCTCAATAAAATAATCAAAATAAGCCTTTTTGTTATTTGCCAGAAGCTTATAATTGTCATTCTTCTCTGCCATCATACACCTCAAAATCAATGGTTTTAAGCATGGTATCAGCGCCTGTGCACTTAACCTTGATATGCTCGCCGAGTTTGTAAGACTTGCCGCCCGTGCCGATAAGCTCGTAAGTTCTCGCAGAGAATTCGAAGCGTCCCTTAAGGCTCTTGATACTTACAAGTCCCTCAACAGTGCTCGGAAGTTCGACATACATTCCCCAGGCGGTAACACCCGATATAACGCCCTCAAAGACTTCGCCGATATGCATGCTCATATACTGCGCCTTCTTAAGCTTATCGCATTCTCTCTCGGCATCATCCGCTCTTCTCTCGGTCGTTGAAGCATTCTTGGCAACACCGGGAAGTATTGCTTCGTAATGTTTTATCCTTTTGTCGGATATTCCACTTCGGATATTTTCCTTGATGATCCTGTGGATCTGAAGGTCCGGATATCTTCTTATCGGTGATGTAAAATGCGTATAATACTTGGCCGCAAGCCCGAAATGTCCCGTACAATCGGTGGAATACTGCGCTCTCTTCATGGAACGGAGCGTGAGCCTGACAATAAGCGCCTCCTCATCCGAACCGTCTATTTTCTCAAGAAGTTTCTGGAGCTCCTTGGGATGAACCTCCTCATTTGATATCTTTATCGAATATCCGAAATTATTGATAAAGGTTCCGAGCTGGCGTATTTTCTCGGGGTCAGGATTATCATGCACTCTGTATACAAAAGGAAGCTGCGACCAGAAGTATTCCTCGGCAACCGTTTCGTTTGCTGCCAGCATAAAATCTTCGATCAGCTTATTGGCCGCCGTTCTCTCATAGGGGGCAACGCTGGTCGGAATACCTTTATCATCGAGGGTTATTTTACTCTCGGGAAAATCGAAATCGATCGAGCCTCTCGCGTGTCTCTTAGCCCTTAGTATACCCGCGAGTTCATCCATCAGTCTGAACATATCGACAAATCCTTCAAATTCCTCGATCGCAGCCGGCTCATTGTCCACGATAACTCGCTTAACACCGGTGTAAGACATTCTCTTATCGACATTAATAACCGATTCACAGATCTCGTGGTCGATAATATTACCCTTGGGATCTATGGTCATCATACAGCTGAGTGCAAGCCTGTCGACGCCCTGATTAAGCGAACATATACCGTTTGAGAGTTGATGAGGGAGCATCGGAATAACCCTGTCCACAAGGTATACACTGGTACCCCTCTTGCATGCCTCTTTATCAAGCGCGGAATTCTCCGTCACATAATTGGTAACGTCCGCTATATGTACGCCAAGCCTGTAATTATCGCCTTTTTTCTCAATAGTTATCGCATCATCCAGATCCTTTGCATCCTCGCCGTCAATGGTAACAGTAAGGAGTTTTCTGAAATCATGCCTTCCGCCAATATCGGCGTTTGTAACTTCATCGGGCACTAATGAGAGCTGAGCCTTAACCTCATCGGGAAATTCTCCCGGAAGAGCGAACGCCTCCGCAATGCTTAAAATATCCGTTCCCGGGTCATCCTTGTGTCCGATTATTTTAACGATCTCACCTTCCGGATTATGTCTGTCATCGCCGTAATCCGTAATATGTGCAACGACTTTATGACCTGCCACCGCGCCGGCCGTAGCCCCTTTAGGTATATAAATATCTCTGATAAATCTCGTATTATCGGGTATTACGAAACCGTAATCGCCCTTCATATCCTTATCAAAAGTGCCCACGATTTCCGTATAACCCCTCTTGATAATGCGTACGATAATACCCTCTCTGCGTCTTCCCTTAACTGCTTCATCGGTAATATGTACCTGAACCGAATCACCGTACATCGCATCAAGCGAATCTCTCTCATGAACAAAAATATCGTCCTCTTCGCCGTCAACAATAACAAATCCGTATCCGTTCGCAGTCGGGCTGTACACGCCGACAACTTCATTTTTGCTCGGAAGACAGTATTTGCCCTTTGCACTTAAAATACATCTTCCCTCGAAAACAAGGCCGTCAAGAATATCCTGCAGCATCTGCCTGTCATCCTTGCCGACGCCCATAAGCACAGCGATCTCCTTAGCTTTCATCGGCACATATGCCTTGTCATGTATAAGCTCATCAACAAGCTGCTTTCTCTTTTTAAATAATTCATCGTCCATATTCAGATCCTCGTATAAAAAAACTCCCGACATATACAGCCGGGAGCAAATATTAACATATCGTATAAAATACTATGACCAGAACTTAAGAGAAAGTACAAGTGAAAGTACGAAGAAAATAACTGCCATAGCAACAGTGATCTTCTCAAGAGTACCTTCCATGGAACGTCCCTTATTCTTGCCCCAATATGTCTCGGCAGCACCGCTTATAACGCCAAGTCCTGCCTGCTTACCCTCCTGCATAAGGATAATTGCGGTAATACCTATGCAATCTATTATTAAAATAATCGTCAATACAATCTTAAGTGCATCCATTATATAAAAACCTCCAAATCGATCACATGACCGCGCAAGCAAAGAAGCACAATCACACAAAGGACATATTAGCATATAACAAATCCAATTTCAACTGTTTTTTATAAGAAGTTAAGCAGGGCTTTTTATAACAAGTTCAACCGGACAATGATCGGAGCCCATAACCTGATCGTAAATGTCGGCGCTGACGAGGCGCTCCTTCATGTCCTTCGACGCCAGGAAATAGTCGATACGCCATCCCGCATTTTTCTCTCTTGCGTGGAACATATATGACCACCAACTGTATCTTCCCGTTTCGTCAGGATGAAAGAATCTGAATGTATCGATAAATCCACTGTCCAAAAGATCGGACATCTTCTCGCGCTCCTCATCCGTAAATCCCGCATTTCTGTGGTTTGAAGAAGGATTCTTAAGATCGATCTCCTTATGTGCCACATTCATATCGCCCGTCACAATTACAGGCTTTTTGGCATTAAGGTCAAGCAGATACGCCCTGAAAGCATCCTCCCAGACCATTCTGTAATCCAGTCTTTCAAGTTCTCTCTTGGAATTGGGCGTGTATACCGTAACCATATAGAAGTCTTCATATTCAAGCGTTATAACCCTTCCCTCATGGTCATGTTCCTCTATTCCAAGCCCGTAAAATACACTAAGAGGCTTCTTCTTGGTAAAAATCGCGGTACCTGAATAGCCTTTCTTCTCCGCATAATTCCAAAACATCTCGTATCCGGGAAGCTTAAGATCGATCTGGCCTTCGGATAATTTAATCTCCTGAAGGCAGAAAATATCCGCATCTATTTTATTAAAAAAGTCCATAAAGCCTTTATCCATACATGATCTGAGGCCATTTACATTCCAGGAAATAAGTTTCATATGCGCTCCCATAAATAATATGCCTCCACAAATAATAATCTGCGGAGGCGGATGATTAATATGTGTTTATCTTACTATTGAAGTGAAAACAGATATGGTAAAAAACGTTGCGATAATAGAAAAGATGAAAAGAATCACTCCGAATATAACCGCGATAAGGCCCATAACCTTGCCGGCTTTGGACATTTTATTGCCGATACCGCCGTTAGCTCTGGTATACGATGCCGAAAGACCCATTGCTACCGCACCGAGTACAATACCTAAAACAGCAAATACATATCCGCAGATCACATATGCGATTATTGAACCTACCATTGAATAAGCAGCATATGTGCCGGCTGACATATAAGCACTGCTTATAGCGCGCGCATAAAATAACGCAATGGAAAGAGCAGGAAAAACAAATCCTGTAGCAGAATAAACAAGTCCGAAAATTGAAAGCACAAGCGAAACGATTGATTTAGCCTTGGAAGTTCTGGGCATAACCTGCTGCTGTCCTTCCCGGTTTACGAATACATTCGCATCCTGAACGGGCTGATTATATACACCTGCAAAAGAAAACGCATTTCCTCCGCACTTGTCGCAAAACATTGCATCATCAGTGACTGTGTTGCCACACTTATTACATATTTTCATTATCCATTTCCTCCGACTGAGAACTCAAGTCTATTGCAAAATATAAATAATTAAGCGTTAACGATTTTACCGAAATCGGGCTTAAGGCTTGCACCGCCGATAAGACCGCCGTCGATATCGGGCTTTGCAAGAAGCTCGGCAGCATTGCCGGCATTCATAGATCCGCCGTACTGTATTCTGATCGCATCAGCTGTTGCAGCGTCATAAATCTCGCAGATTACAGCTCTGATACCTGCACATACTTCCTGTGCCTGATCTGCAGTTGCGGTCTTGCCTGTTCCGATAGCCCAGATAGGCTCATAAGCGATAACGGCTTTCTTAGCCTGATCTGCTGTTACATTCTGGAAAGCGATCTTGATCTGCATTCTGATCCAGTCAAGTGTGATACCCTGCTCTCTCTGAGTAAGGCTCTCACCGCAACAGATAATGGGAGTGATATTATGCTCGAAAGCCTTGAGAACCTTCTTATTAACAGTCTCATCAGTCTCTGCAAAATACTCTCTTCTCTCCGAGTGTCCGATGATCACATACTTAACTCCAAGATCATCAAGCATTGCGGGAGCGATCTCACCTGTAAAAGCGCCGCTCTCCTCATAATACATATTCTCTGCACCGATCGAAACATTGGTGCCCTTTGTAGCTTCAACGGCTGCAGGGATGTCGATTGCGGGAACGCAGTATACAACATCAACAGCATCGTTTACTACAAGATCCTTAAGCTCATTTATAAGTGCTACTGCCTCGCTGGGAGTCTTATTCATCTTCCAGTTACCGGCGATAATCCTTCTACGCATTGTAAAATACTTCCTTTCCTTAGAATATCAATCCTTATCATCAGCTGACTCAATTCCGGGAAGAGCCTTGCCCTCAAGGAATTCGAGAGATGCGCCGCCACCGGTTGAGATGTGGGTCATTTTATCGCCAAATCCAAGTATATTAACAGCTGCTGCACTGTCACCGCCACCAATGATGGTTACGGCATCTGTATCAGCAAGAGCCTTAGCTACCGCAATAGTACCCGCTGCAAGTGTGGGGTTCTCGAATACGCCCATAGGTCCGTTCCAAACAACGGTCTTGGCAGACTTAACAGCCTCAGCATAAAGTGCCTGAGTCTTGGGGCCGATATCGCAAGCCTCTCTGTTTGAAGGCATATTATTTGAATCATATACTTCTATCTCTACAGGAGCATCGATAGGATTGGGGAAATCTGATATTGTAACCGCATCAACGGGAAGAAGGAGCTTCTTGCCGAGTTTCTCAGCCTTGGAAACCATCTCATTACAATATTCAAGCTTGGAATCGTCACAAAGCGACTTACCGATTTCCTTACCCTGAGCCTTAAGGAAAGTATAAGCCATACCACCGCCGATGATAAGGGTATCACACTTCTCAAGAAGGTTATTGATAACATTGAGCTTATCGGCAACCTTAGCACCACCGAGGATAGCAACAAAAGGTCTCTCGGGACTGTTAACTGCATTGCCGAGGAACTCGATCTCCTTATTCATAAGGTATCCTACAACACAGGTATCTACAAACTTGGTAACACCCTCTGTTGAGCAGTGAGCTCTGTGGCATGCACCGAAAGCATCATTTACATATACATCACAAAGAGAAGCAAGTTCCTTGGAGAAGTTCTCCTCGTTCTTGGTCTCTTCCTTACGGAATCTGGTGTTCTGAAGGAGAACAACATCACCGTCATTCATAGCCGCAACGGCAGCCTTGGCATTAGGTCCTACAACCTCATCATCTGCAGCAAAAACAACCTTCTTACCAAGATGCTCCTCAAGTCTCTTTGCTACAGGTGCAAGTGACTCATCTTCGTTAGGTCCGTTCTTAACCTTTCCGAGGTGTGAGCAAAGGATTACCTTGCCGCCATCATTTATAAGTTTCTTGATCGTGGGAAGTGCAGCCACTATTCTGTTCTCGTCTGTGATAACGCCTGCCTTTAAAGGAACGTTGAAATCACATCTTACAAGAACTCTTTTACCCTTAACATTAATATCATCTATGGTCTTCTTATTAAGCATTTTGTATTGCCTCCTGTTCTTATAAAATAAGGGCCCGGCCCAAACGACCGAGCCCTCATAGGTCTCTTTAGTTAAATTATGCCAATGTTGATTAGCCTAACTCTGAGAAGTACTTGATTGTTCTAACCATCTGGCTGGTATATGAATTCTCGTTATCATACCAAGAAACAACCTGTACCTGATATGTTGTGTCATCAATCTTAGATACCATTGTCTGTGTAGCATCAAAGAGTGAACCGAATCTCATACCAATGATATCGCTGGAAACGATCTCCTCTGTATTGTAACCGAATGACTCGGTTGCAGCAGCCTTCATAGCAGCATTGATTGTATCCTTGGTTACTTCCTTATCTGTCTTGATAACAGCGATAAGGATTGTTGTAGAACCTGTAGGAGTAGGAACTCTCTGTGCAGCACCGATGAGCTTTCCGTTAAGCTCAGGGATAACAAGACCGATAGCCTTAGCAGCACCTGTTGAGTTGGGAACGATGTTGGCAGCACCTGCTCTGGATCTTCTCTTATCGCCCTTTCTCTGAGGTCCGTCGAGGATCATCTGATCACCTGTATAAGCGTGGATTGTTGTCATGATACCACTCTGAATGGGAGCGAAATCATTAAGAGCCTTAGCCATAGGAGCAAGGCAGTTGGTTGTACAAGATGCAGCAGAAATGATCTTGTCATCCTTTGTAAGTGTGTTGTGGTTAACGTTGTATACGATCGTAGGAAGATCATTTCCTGCAGGAGCAGAGATAACTACCTTCTTAGCGCCGGCATTGATATGAGCCTGAGCCTTATCCTTAGAAGTATAGAAACCTGAACACTCAAGAACAACGTCTACACCGATCTGGCCCCAAGGACAGTTGTTTGCATCGGGCTCCTTGTAGATCTTGATTGTCTTACCCTTAACTGTGATCGTTCCTGCCTCATCATCAGCTGTAACATCACTCTCATGGCCGATCTCTACATATCTTCCCTGTGAAGTATCATACTTAAGAAGATGTGCGAGCATTGAAGGTGTTGTAAGATCGTTGATGGCAACAACCTCATATCCTTCTGCTCCAAACATCTGTCTGAATGCAAGACGTCCGATACGTCCAAATCCGTTGATTGCAACTTTTACTGACATGTGTCAATTCCTCCTAAAATAATTTGATAGATTGTAATTACAGGATTGTTAATAAAAAATCAATCTATTGGATATTCTACACTCTTTGATTTGAAATTTCAACCATAAAATGGCAGGCGCATGTTTTTTTATACAGCACAAAACGGCAATTGAGCATTTAATACAAAAAGGCTGAGGTAAAAGACCCAAATACGCTTTGACCTCAGCCGGATAAATCTTATCAATCGGTATCGATGTCGAACTCTGCGCTCGCAAAATATGTCACTCCGTCTATAGCAATTGCATAACAAAGAAGATATCTTCCCGCGACAAATTCATAGAAGTTTTCATATGTCATATCCCTGGTAATACCGCTGCCAAGATCGGTGAGTATATCTTCCGACACATAGGCGCGCGAAGGACGGAAGCAGGTCCAACTGTCATTTTGAAGAATATATATACTAAAACCCATCCCGAATTGAATCTGCCGATCGGAATCATTGACGAGGCTGCATGATATCGACTCCTCAGAGACCGTTATATTCTCTATCTTGACGCCGGGAACCGGAACATCACAGTAATTAATCATATTATCATACATATCGGTAGCTTCATATTCCTGTTCTGCCATATCCGAAGAAGAAATCATTTCAAAATCTTTTTCGACAGTTATGCCGTCTGTTCCTTCAGAAGCTAAGAATTTAAAACAAAATCTGTATACACCCAAGTCAAGCGTTTCACCAAGTGGAACCTCCATAGTAAGTAGCGTATTTGCGGGAAGTAAGAAAGTTCTTCCGGCAGTACTGTCAACGGTAAACAGATCTTTATATACTCCGTCCGTTTCTTTTTTTACATAATAGGATCTGTCATATATCAGTCCTTCATCGCTACTGTTTAAAATGCTGAACTGGATTTTTTTATCCGTAACACTGATCCATGTTATCCTTATATCCGGTAAAATATCATTATCACTCATATCGGTGGATGAAGTGTCGTTTCCGCCGCTTGAAGATGAAGCACCTATGTTGCAACCTGATATGCAGGAGATACAGGTCAAAAGCATAAGCATGACCGCAAATATTTTCCTCATAAAATCCCCCCTTAATTAGTCACTATACTCACACCGGCTGACAAAACATAGGCAGCCGGAGTAAAATATACCGTATTTCCACCTGATGACACTGTAGAACCATTATGTACTCCCGCAAATTTAGATTCATACGTGTATGGACCGCCGCTATCACCACCTGCACTCGTACCACTCAAAATATTGGCAATGGATAGTCCGCTTATATGTCCGGTTGAACCATCGGACAAATTAACAGTTCGTGAAACATTAAGAGAAGATACCTGTACAGTCGTTTTTCCACTGGTTTGACCATATTTATACAAAACCGATCCTAGTAACGGTTGTGACGATACGCCTACAAATGTCATCAAACTCGTCGAAGGGAGATTATAGTAATAAGGGCTAGAAGTAATCGTAGTTCCATAAGGAGCTACAGAATTAATAAAGCTAAAATCGCCGGTAACATTAGGCGTGCTAACTGTAGGATAATTGACATATGATGTAACTCCAACAAAAGATCCATTTGAATACATTACATGTCCCAGGACCTGGCTATGACCACATGTAACAAATCCTAGATGATTATTATAATACCCATTACATGACATTGTCTGACAATAACCTGATGATGTAAGATTAAGCGGGGAACCTCCGTGATAAGATACCTCTTCATCTACCTCCGGTTCATCCCAGGTTATTTCAACGTTATATGTATCTCCTTTATAAGTAAATGCATATCCATTCTCGGTCACATCAACATACTTATAAAGGATATCATAATTATCTTGAGACGCTTCTTCGCTAAAGGTTATAAATATCGAATTATTAAGGATATCCGGTCCAAATTCTTTAACATATATCTCATGCTCAAGCCCGGTCCCAAGTTCTTTAACAGCAAGAAGAAGTTCATTAAAAGAATGATCGACAAACCTGTATTCAATGATATCTGCATATTCAGATAATAAGGTTTTATAATCATCAATATTATCATCCGATGTTAACCAAATGACCATGTCCCCGCTATCGGATACCCAATCACCTGAATAATCGTCAGGATACGGATATTCCAAAGTAAAATCAAATGTTGAATTAAGCAAGTCGTTTGCATCTACGGCTCTTTGCTGCGCTTTCATTATGGCTTCATAATCAACGGCATAAGCGGTAACAGAGGACCTGTCAGCCGTAAAAAACATAAAAGACCCGATAACTAAAAGTAATAATAATACCACACACCAAAAATGTTTTTTCATAGTCCTACCTCCTTAAATGATCAAATTACATGAATTCCTGTGTAATGCACCCCACTGCAAACGATTCTGATCCGGGAATTTAGTCATACAAGTCAGCCTGAGCCGCTGCATATGTGGATTGATTCGCAAGTTCTCACTTGTGCTCAAAAAGAAATAAAAATAATAACCGCCAACTATCACCCTCCGTTCATCATAACCCACCATCCATTTCACAACAGAAATATAGTCAAAACAATACACCTTTATTTTAACATAAAAAAATATATTTTGCAACAGCAAAGGGTTTCAACGGATCCAACGGATCCACGGATCCACTCATGCTCATTTACCCTAACCGCACTCACGATAAATCTCACATCCGATCGATCTGATAAACGATCATAGACATGACCGCAAGGCCGGCCGTTTCGGTTCGGAGTATCCTGCGTCCCAGGGATATAACCTTAGCGCCTGCCTCTTCGGCCGCCGACACCTCTGCCGGATCAAAGCCTCCCTCAGGTCCGATAAATACGGCAACATCCATTCCCGGCTTTATTTCCGAAATTGCACGCCTCGTGTCCTCCATACCCTCCGCAAGCTCGTACGGCAAAAGGATCATATCCATCCCGCAGGCATATTTAAGTGCCTCCTTATATCCCATAAAATCATGAACCTCAGGTACTGTCTGCCTCTTACTCTGCTTAGCCGCAGCCTCTGAAATAGCATTATATCTCGTAAGTTTGGCGGATGCTTTCTTAGGATCCGTCTTAACAATGCTTCTTGCCATCGAAACAGGTATGATCTCATACACGCCAAGCTCGACGCATTTCTGGATGATGAGTTCTAGTTTGTCGGATTTGGGAAGCCCCTGAAAAAGATGAATTCTTGCGGGAAGCTCTCTGTCACAAGTATTTTCTTTTACGATCGTAAGAATGATCCTGTCAGAAGATATTTCGCGGATCTCGCATTCGTACTCACTGCCCATACCGCAGACAATGTCAAGATGCTCGCCTTCTCTCATTCTGAGAACATTCTTAATATGGTTCACATCGGAACCTTTTATTGTTACATTGCCGTCAAATACGCTGTCTGAAGGCACAAAAAATCTGTTCATACTTTTCCTCGGTATTTTAGGGTGACGCGGCATATTTATATGCGACGTCTGTTTTGTGTGCGCTTATTTTACGCGCTTTGCTGTAATGCTGACCCACTCGCCCTGATATGTTGTCTCGATCACTTCGTAGTGATCGTTAGCCGCAAATGCCTCTTTTACGGCGTTTTCCTTCATATCGATTATGCCGGAGGTTATGATCACCCGCCGATCTGCATATGACGATATACCTCGGAAAGCAGCGGGATAATAATGTCCGCAAGGATATTGGCGGTAACAACCTCGTATTTATCATATCCGGCATATGATTGCACCGACTCATCATTGATGATATTTCCCTCGATAACCTCGTATTTGTCGGCCGTAAGAGAGTTAGCTTCCATATTCTCTTTGCAGGCGGTTATCGCGTTCGGATCAAGGTCGGTTCCAAGAACATGCTCACCGCCGAGCTTAAGTGCGATAACGGCAAGGATTCCGCTTCCCGTTCCGACGTCAAGTACTTTATCGCCGGGGCAAATGTACTTCTCCATCTGCTTTATAACAAGCTGCGTTGTCTCGTGAGAACCCGTGCCAAAGGCGGTTCCGGGATCTATGTCAACAACCATTCTCCCGGACATACCGTCCGGAACGCCTTCCCATGTAGGCTTGATAACGATGTCACCCACCGTAAAAGGCTTAAAATACTGCTTCCAGTTATTGATCCAGTCCTTATCTTCCGTCTCGTCGGAAGTGATCGTTCCATCGCCCGTATTAACGAAATCTTCAAGTTCCTTAAGACCGGCGGCGATCTTCATGCGCATATCTTCCTCGCCCGTTATTCCATCGGGAAAACGCACTCCCGCCTCATCCTCTTCAAGATAGAAGCTTACCTTTCCCACACCCTCATCGGGCGGCAGTTCCGGTAAAATATCCACAAACATTGCCTTGGTATCCTCCTCGGTAAGCTGGATATTATCCTCTATTTCTGCACCTTCCATGCCGAGTTCCATAAGCATCCCGCACACAAGATCCTCAGCCGCTGTAGTTGTCGTTATCGTATATTTACGCCATTTCATATATTTTCTCCACTTACCCGAAATATTCGGGCGCACAAAATCTTATTTCATATGTACAAGGAATGCCTTATATGCTTTCTTGGCTTCATACAGATCAGCCTTGGAAAGTACCTCGTAAGGAGCATGCATACTGAGAACCGCAATTCCGCAGTCAACAACCTCCATACCGTATTTGGCAAGAATGTAAGCGATCGTTCCGCCGCCACCGACATCAACCTTGCCGAGCTCTGCGGTCTGATATACAACCTTGTCCTTGTCAAAGGAATTTCTGACCTTTGCAAGGTATTCGGCATTTGCATCATTGCTGCCCGACTTGCCTCTTGCGCCGGTAAATTTGGTGATCACAATACCTCTTCCGAGGAAGGATGTATTTCTCTTCTCGAAAGCGGAAGCATAATTAACATCGAATGCCGAATTGACATCGGATGAAAGCATTGCCGAATTGGCAAGCGCACGTCTGAGCGTAAGCTCGCTGTACGCTCCCATTCTGTCAAGAAGCTCCGCAACCATATTCTCAAAGAAATTAGATGTCATTCCGGTAGCACCGACGCTTCCGATCTCTTCCTTATCGACAAGGAGTGTTACCGCCGTTCTCTCGGGTGTAGCATCAAGCTCAAGCTGGGCGATAAGAGAAGGATATGCGCAGCATTTGTCATCATGGCCGTATCCGAGGATCATTGACTCGTCAAAACCAAGATTACGTGCGGGGCCCGCAGGTACAACCTCAAGCTCCGAAGAAGCGAAATCTTCTTCTTTGAAGCCGTACTTTTTCTCAAGTATACTTAAAATATTCTTTTTGATCCTGTCCTTGGAATCTTTGTCCTTATCCTTCTTCTTGGGAGAATAATTACCGACAAGAAGATCGAGAGCCTCGCCCTCAACCACTTTATTGCCCTTCTTCTCAAGCTGTTCTGCGGCAAGATGGATAAGTATCTCGGTCACACACATAACAGGATCGGTATCTTCCTCACCGATCGTAACATTGATCTTCGTTCCGTCCGCAAGGCACACAACTCCATGTATTGCAAGGGGAAGCGTGGTCCACTGATATTTCTTGATCCCTCCGTAATAATGCGTATCAAGAAGGACCATACCGTCCGATTCGTACAAAGGATTCTGCTTAATATCAAGTCTCGGAGAATCAATATGTGCACCGATGATGTTCATACCATCCTCGAGAGGCTTCTTACCGATATGGAAAAGCACGATGCTCTTATCCATATTTACTGCATATACTTTATCGCCACTCTTAAGCTTGCCCTTCTTCTTAACAACCTCTCTGAGGTCCTTATAGCCCTTTTTCTTGGCGAGCTTAACAGCCTCAGCGCAGCACTCGCGCTCTATCTTGTTCTTCGAGAGGAAATGTCTGTAATCCTCACCGAAAGCAAACACTTCGTCAAGTTCCTTCTTACCGTACTTCTCCCATGCATTTGTTTCATTCATTTTGACAACACCTCCGTTTAATAAATAATGCCATTATATAGCCATCATATCCGCTATATCCCTATCGTAAAATTCTCCGGCAAATCATCGGAATCATCAGCCTCACTGACCGCGGTAGGTCCTGACTCCATTTCGGCTTCAAGACGGAAATCGGCCATTTTATCGGGGCTGACCATGGGAAGATCTTCAAGCGAGGAGAGACCGAAAACACGCAGGAATTCCTCCGTGGTTCCGAAAAGTATAGGTCTTCCTGGTGCATCAAGTCTTCCGAGTTCCTGAATCAGATTATATTCGACGAGACGGTTAACCGAATGATCGGATTTAACGCCCCTTATCTTTTCTATATCGAGCTTGGTAACAGGCTGCTTATAAGCGATAATGGACAAGGTTTCAAGGGCCGACTCGGAAAGTACCGCCTTCTTGGGCTGTGCGGCAACTTTGATGATATCCTCGTAAAATTCGGCCTTGGTGCACATCTGGTAGCTGCCTTCAAGTTCGATTATCTTGATCCCGCAGCCTTCAGCATTATATCTGTCCATCATATTGTGGATTATTGTGTCGGTTGTGGGCACATCCTGTTCAATGGCAGCGGCAAGCTTACCAACCTCTACCGAATCGCCCATTGTAAAAAGAATAGCCTCTATAACTGCCTCCATACGGGCAATACTGCTTTCAGACATTTTCATCCTCCAAAGAAGTGATCATTATTTCATCCTCTCTGCTCTCCTGCGTAACGCTGAGCCGACCGTCCTTGATCATCTCAAGGATGACCAGGAAGGTTACGATAACCTCGGTCTTGCTGTTGCTTCTTTCAAGCAGATCCCGGAAGGAAAAACTACGGTGATATTTTATATATTCGTTTATATGCGCCGCTTTTTCCTCGTAGCTTACGACTTCCTTCTCAATCTTGCCGAACTTGCTTCTTATCGGATCGACCTTCTCTTCAACCCTCTTCATAACATCATTAAAGATTGCCTGAAGACCGGCGAGTGTGACACCGTCCATAAGCTCCTCGGTATCAACGGGAAGTTTGTAATCGGCGGCTTCATCGGGAACCGTTGATTTCTTGTAAAGCGCTCTGTCCGCATCCATCTGCATATCGCGAAGTTCCATTGAAACGTATTTGTACATTTTATATTCGAGAAGTTTCTGAACCAGCTCTGCTCTCGGATCGCCCTCATCCTCCTCGCTCTCCTTCTCCTCTTTGGGAAGAAGCATCTTGGATTTAATGGCAAGAAGCATTGCGGCCATTACCAGGAATTCGCTGACCACATTCAGATCTTCCTTCTCCATTGCAGCCACATAATCAAGGTACTGGTCCGTAATGATCGCGATCGGAATGTCGTAAATATTAACTTTATTCTTATCTATGAGGTGAAGCAGAAGGTCAAGCGGACCTTCGAACACCTCAAGTTTAACTTCTATCGCTGACATATTAATTTCCGTTCCTACAAACCGGCATGGCCGGATACTCAACCTATTTATTTTATACTTATGAGCGGATCAATGCAAGGCTTTTGATGACACAATGCTGACTATATTAAGCTCCGGGCGGTTATTGATCCTTATGGGAATGCTGTGGGTTCCGATGCCGCGGCTAAGCAGCATTCTGGACGAATCGCACTCGTACATGCCGCCGTCAAAATACGGAAAGAGCTTAAGATCAGGTGAAATAACTCCCTTCTTTCCAAGCCTTATAATGCCTCCGTGAACATGCCCGGAAAGCACCAGGTCCGCGCCCCACTCGGCATAGTTCTCGAAATATTTGGGATTGTGCGCAAGAAGCAGATTGAAGTTATCCTTATCGGCGTTTCCGATGTGATGCTTTATAAGCCCGGGGCCCATAACCACTTCATACTTTCTCATATAAAATGCGAAATCCAGGCTAAGCCCGAATATCCTTATCGACGTGCCTTCCTTTTCAAACAGCACATCCTCATCATCCAGAAAAGAAACCCCCAACTCTTTAAGAAAAGCACTGTAATCCCTGAATCTGTGATTATAATCCTCATCAAAGACTTTGAGCTGATACTCATGATTTCCGAGCGCATAAAATACCCTATGCGCCGAGGCAATATCAGCGATCAAATTTGCACTTATCGTAGGGTCATCCTTTACTCTTTTATTTATCATATCCCCGCCGATAAGTACGGCATCGGGCGCTTCACTGTCAAGCTCCGATTTAAGCGCATCAAGGTCAATTTTATATTCGTTGGAATGTAGATCGCTCATAAAAGCAAACTTAAAGCCGGGGCAATGTGCCGGCAGTTTATCCGTTTTTATTTCAAGTGAGTTGATCTCAAATCTATGCATAGCCATCCTCTTTTCATGCGAATAAACAAATTGTGCCACATCGCGGCCCGCCCGTCAAGAAACCTCGCACCACTTATATTTCAATTGCTAAATCAGACATAATTTAATATAATCTGTCTATGAGCCTTTTTAAATCAATCGGTAAGATTATCGACAAATCAAATAAAGATAATGTAAGTGCCTTTGCGTCTGAGTCGGCCCTGTTCATAATAATGGGCTTTGTTCCTTTTCTCATCCTGCTTATGACGCTTATTAAGTTTACACCGATCACACAGGAAATGATGGTTGAATTTTTTTCCAAGCTGACGCCATCGCCCTTTGAAGCATCCGTTGAAAGGCTTGTATCATCAATCTATTCGGGCACTTCCATCGGTGTGATCGCGATCGTTATCGTATCCATTCTCTGGACCGCCGGCAAGGGCTTTGATGCCCTTATCCACGCCCTTGATACCATATTCAATGTCAAAAAGATGCAGAACGGTTTTCTTCGCAGACTTATAGCAATACTTTACACGCTTGTGTTTATTGTCGTGATCCTTTTATGCGTAGTGCTTTACATTCTGGGCAATCGTCTTCTGAACCTTGCAAACACCTATGCTCCCTTTCTCGGTAAGATACTCGATGTTATCGTAAGCCTGAGAGCACCCGTTGTTATGCTTGTTTTATTTCTCTTCTTCTCGCTCCTTTATATTACGATTCCCAGACATGGCATCAAGTTTCGATATATGTTCCCCGGAGCCCTTTTTTCCGCGGTCGGTTGGATCGGATTCTCATTCGGCTTCTCGATTTATGTTAATTATTTTCCATCAGCA
>CAKZZH010000138.1 GCA_937885345.1 uncultured Lachnospiraceae bacterium
AAGGGGAGCGACGGTAAGCTGTATGTGTCAGTAATCTTCGACTGCTTCGACAACGAGGCGATCGGCCTTGCTTTGAGAACCAATATGAAAGCAGGATTATGCGTTGAAACGCTGGAAAGCGCATACAGGGCCCATCCAGAACTCAGAGGCGCGATCATTCATTCAGACAGAGGAAGTCAGTATACAAGCCGGGCGTATCGGTACTGGATCAACCATTACGGCATCCGGCAGAGCATGAACAGCGCGGGCGGCCGATGCCACGACAATGCGAAATGTGAGAGCATGTGGGCTCGAATGAAAACGGAACTCTTCTATGACCGTGGTCTGAAATCTGAATACTTCACAATAGCCGAGCTCCGAGTCATGATCTGGCGATATTTCATGATCTACTGGAACAAACGCCGCATCTGTTCAGCGAACGACGATGGGCTCCCGCCGGAGGTCAAGCGGCTGAGATACTATAGCTCTCATGGTTTGGCAGCATAACCGCCAAGATTTCAACGCCTTCCCTCTTATACGGAGCGTGGAGATTATTGCAGCCGCTGGGGGGGAAGGGACAGTCTAAAGAGCGGCCGCCTGCTGGGCGGCCTTGAAGAGAAAGCCGCCTTTCCCTTCCCCCCAGACCCCCTATCTCTTTCCGGCTTTCTCCCTGACCGAGAGAAGAGATGTCATTTTCATACATCTATCCTATGCCACGCAAAATCCTTGTGGAAAAGTTGTAAACCGATATTGACAACATCATAGATACATAATCAACCTCCAATCAAATCACAACATTCACAATTGTCTTTCCTGGTTTTGTGCCATATTTATCGAAAATAGAAAATACTTTTGAATTCTTTCCAATACCTGTAAGATTTTCTACAAATTTTGAAAATCCATCGTATGACTTATCAGACTCCGTATAAAAATCATATAGTCCATCAAGATTTTTCATAAAATTCAAAGTATTATCTGTAGTTTTTGTAATATTAAAGAACTTCACAACTGTAAGTGACATGACTATGTTTTAGTGAAAGAACTCACCTTTTTACGGGGTGAGTTCTTTTTGCGTTACTGTCTTATGAAAACTGCCGTAAAGGGCGCTTTTTTATTCGCATTTTAAGAAATATATTCCGTAGGGCTGCAGCGTAAAATCCTGCGACAGATCGTAAGTGTTATCGTCAAGCAGATCCCTGACCATACCGGCACCTCCGATATGCGTTGTAAAAGGATTATCATCGGCATTGATACAGACAAAGATTTTCTCGCCTTCACATTCTCTGACAAATACGCACTGTCTGTTGGTAAGAACAGAAGATGCGAAACCGCCGTAATTAAGCGCTTTGCTCCTCTTCTTGATTTCGGCCATTTTACCTATGATCTCGGTAAGCTCGTTCTCAACCGGTGCTTCGAAATAAGGTCTCAGTGCAGGATCGCCCTGGCTCTTATCGGCCTTAAAGCCCCACTCACTTCCGTAGTAAATCTGCGGGATTCCGGGCATGCCGAAGATAAAAGCATAAGCAAGAGGCAGATGCTTCTCGTTATTTAAGACGCTTGCAATACGGCTCACATCGTGGTTATCAACAAAAGACAACAGATGCATGCCTCGGTATACCGTCCAGTTCTCAGGGCCGAACTGTCTCAGAAGCGAATGAACAATCTCAAACATATTCATACTGTTAAGCGCTGAGTAAATGCCCTTGTAACAGCCGTAATTCGTCGCAGAATGGAGTTTGTCGTCAAAGATGAGTGTATTCCTGTCATCGCTCACTTTCTCGCCCAGGAGGAAGAAATCGGCCTTCAGAGAGTCGGTAAAGCTTCTGAGCCTCCTCATAAAATCATCATCAAGACAATATGCAACATCAAGTCTGAGTCCGTCAATATCAAACTCCTCCACCCAGCCACGGATACAGTTAAAGAGATATTCGACAACCTCGTTATTCCTGAGATTCAGCTTTACAAGATCGTAATTACCTTCCCAGCCCTCATACCAAAGTCCGTCGTTATAACCGTTATTGCCACCGAGGTTAATATTAAACCAGCCAAGGTACCTTGAATTCTCACGGTTTTCAAGAACATCCCGGAAAGCAAAATGTCCTCTTCCGACATGATTAAACACCCCGTCAAGAACGACCTTGATACCTGCATCATGAAGTGCTCTGCAGACCTTCGTAAAATCCTCGTTGGTGCCCAGTCTCACATCAATCCTGGTATAGTCCCTGGTATTGTAGCCATGCGTATCCGACTCAAACACAGGTGAAAAATATACCGCATTGGCGCCAACCTTTTTAATGTGATCGATCCAGTCGATAACTTTAAGGATTCCATGCCTAAGCACCCCATCGTTTTCAAACGGAGCATTGGCAAATCCCATCGGATATATCTGGTAAAATACACTTTCATAAGCCCACATATCTGTCCTCCTTATTTTTCAACCAGTGCCGCAAATCTTTCATTCATGTCAGGTCTGACCTTCGCAAGCGAGAGAGGCTTAAAAGTCTTGCTGTCAACAAAGCAGTGCGAGCTCTTACCGGTTACACGTATTATACCGGTGGGAAGGTCCTTGACAACATACTCGATTTCCATAACGATCCCGTTATATCTCTTAAAAGAAGCACATACAGCAACCTCATCGTCAAAAGCCGCCGGTGTCTTGTATCTGCACTCGACACTGACAACAGGGATCATTATGCCCTCTTCCTCCATTGCGCGGTAATCAAGTCCCTTATCCCTAAGGCACTCAACTCTTACTTCCTCAAACCATCTTATATAATTGGAATGATGGACAACGCCCATATTATCGGTCTCGTAGTATTTAACCCTTCTTGTTATTTCGTACATAGTATCTCCTTTCATTCACGCAAATCCCTCACACCGGATTTTACGCCTCGCTGGGTTGCACGGACGCTTCGGCCTCTTTCGCAAGCTTATCAAGTCTTCTCTCTTCCTTGGAAAAAACGCAGCCGCAGTAATCCTGCCTGTACAGACCGTACTCCTTCGAGAGCACCGTGGAGCGCTTATATCCGTCCCTTTTCTTAAAATCCGAAGGAAGATGGGTCACATGATATTCCTCCCCCAGCATCTGCCCGATTTCATTTAATTTGGCACTGTTTTTGAGCGGGCTGATCGTAAGCGTTGTCGTAAAATAATCAAAGCCCATGCGAGAAGCAACCTCAGCCGCCTCGCGAAGCCTGAGTTCATAGCATTTGAAGCATCTCTCGCCGCCCTCGTGCACATGTTCAAGTCCCTTTACAGCCTCGTAAAACTCCGAAGGCTCATATCTGTCATAGATAACCTCAACCGGATTCTCAAAAGGCATCTCCCCCGTCAGCCTCCTAAGTTCCTCAACTCTCCTGTCATATTCGTCCTTCGCCGAAATATTGGGATTATAATAGAGAACCGTTATTTTAAAATATTTCGAAAGATACTCAAGACAATATGAACTGCACGGAGCGCAGCAGGCATGGAGAAGTAAGGTCGGGATCCGCCCTTTTAAAGTATTTTCTTCGATTATACCGTCAAGTTCTTTCTGGTAATTAATGTTCATAAAATAAGATCCTTATAGTATAAAAGTTCATAAATTGTTAATTATTTTAACATAGATATTCAATAAATCAAATATATACTGACATCATAGAAATGAGATAAGCCCTTTAGAATAATTTTTTCTTTTTCATACAAGCCCGGTAGCAAAGCTGCCGGGCCCTCCTTTTTGTATGGGCCGCGCATCAGCTCATCATCCACGACAAAAATAAAAGCGCTGACAATTCAGCGCCTGTAAAGCAGGGGTGGAAGGAATCGAACCCTCCTCTGGAGTTTTGGAGACTCTTATTCTACCGATGAACTACACCCCTATATTAAATATGCGACCGCTGTGAGCAGCCGCATATATTTATAACATATTCAGGTACTGAATGCAAGTAATTTTTTGCCTTATTCCTCCATAGCCTGAAGCGCTTCCTTCGCATTATCGGTGATATCACGCTGGAATGCGATTTCGTGCTCGATTCCTCTTGATTCATTGTTGGCAATAAGTGCGGCATCGAGAATGCTCTGAAGAAGTTTACTGGTATCGGAAGCTTTCTCATTGGTACGGACAGAACTCTCAAGTATATCATTCATGGAAGCAACCATTTCATCGACGAATGAGTGTACTTCTTTTACCGTATCCGATATATCCTTTGAGGACTTGGTTGACTGTGATGCAAGTTCTCCGACCTGCTGCGCTACGACAGCGAAGCCTCTTCCCTGTTCACCCGCTCTTGCGGCCTCGATCGAAGCATTAAGAGAAAGCATATTGGTCTTGGCAGCAATCTTGCTTATGACATTAGCAAAATTCTCAATAAGCACCGACAGATCTTCAAGTTTCTTGATATTCTCCGAAGATTCCTGTATAACCTTATTCATGGATTCGATCTCATCAATGATATCCTTAATGTTTGTAATACCATCCTTTACAAAATTAAGGGATGTATCCGACGAATTGATCACATCAAAAGCATGCTTCTCAAGCTTGAGCTGTGAATCGTCAAGTTCCCCCATAATGCTGTTTAACTTAGCAAGATTCTGATTCATAGTTATAACCTCCACATCATTGTAATTCTGCTACAGATGAAATACCTGTCAGTTTAATGCCTTCTATCTTACCCACGGTCTTAAGACATGCCCGTGGTAAAATAACCTCCTCAAAGCCCAACTTGGCGGCCTCCAGTACTCTCGCCTTAGCCTGGCTTACACTTCTTACCTCACCGGCAAGACCGACTTCTCCGAAAACAAGCGTCTTACTGCCGAAAGGCCGGTTCTTAAAACTTGAGATAACAGCTGTAACAATACCGAGATCCATTGCAGGCTCGTTGACCTTAAGTCCTCCGGCAATATTAAGATACGCATCGCATCCTGCCATCTGAAGTCCCATTTTCTTTTCAAGAACAGCCATAAGTAGATTAACTCTGTTATAATCGGCTCCGACCGCCATTCTGCGCGGCATACCGAAATTGGAATGACAGACAAGCGCCTGAATCTCCACAAGTATCGGTCTGGTGCCCTCCATAAGACACACAACAACGCTTCCCGGCTCGCCCTCCGGTCGTCCGCTCAGAAGATATTCCGAAGCGTTGGGAACCTCCTTAAGCCCCTCCGAAACCATCTCGAACACTCCGATTTCATTCGTCGCACCGAAACGATTCTTTACAGCCCTGATGATCCTGTAGGATTCGCTTCTCTCACCCTCAAAATACAAAACGGTATCAACCATATGCTCAAGCACTCTCGGACCTGCAACAACGCCCTCTTTGGTCACATGACCTATTATAAAAAGCGTAATGCCAAGTCCTTTGGCGATCTGCATCAAAATACCTGTGCATTCCTTAATCTGTCCGACGCTTCCGGGCATTGAATCCGATGTCTCCGAATACATTGTCTGTATTGAATCTATAACCACAATATCCGGCTTCTCCTGTCTTATAACAGCATCCACATTGCCGATATTGGTCTCACACATAAGATAGAAATCATCCGGCATAATGCCGATTCTGTCCGCACGCATCTTGATCTGGTGTGATGATTCCTCACCTGATATATAAAGCACTTTGCGCGTTTTACCAAGATTTGCGCATACCTGAAGTAAAATAGTCGACTTACCTATTCCCGGATCGCCGCCCACAAGTACCATCGAACCTGCAACGATCCCGCCTCCGAGCACTCTGTCGAGTTCTCCAAACCCCGATGAATAGCGGGTTTCCGAAGCAGATGTAACATCCTTTACACGAAGCGGCGAAGAGGTGGCAATTCCCATCATTTGTGAACCGGATGCGCTTCCTTTGGAAACTTTGGAAACTACAGGCGCCTCCACAAAAGTATTCCACTCATGGCATCCCGGACATTGTCCAAGCCATTTGGCAGATTCATATCCGCATTCTTTGCAATAAAATATCACATTCTTAGCCTTAGCCATATATAAACAAAACCAGCCTTTACCTCAGGTAAAAAAACATTATAAGCAAGGATCGATGAAAAGCTTAACATAAAACTCCGCACATCCCTGCTTATAAAGTCCTTATTATTACTAAAATCACTGCTTAACTATCTTAATCTGTGTCTCACCCTTACCAAGTTCAACACTGAGATTAAGCTTACCACTGATATTAGTGGTCATACTGCCAATGGTCACACCATCAACAAACACCTTGTACTCAGCTTCCGGCTCAAGTTCAAGAGTTATCTGCGGATCATCATTTCCCTCAACGGTCATAGTGATCTCGTCATCCGTAACCTTAAAATTGTGAACCGCGGTCCCCGGTACTGACTCATAGACGAACATTCCGTTGCGCTCAAGTTTGGTAATCTCATTAAAGGTCTTGACCTTATAGATATCACCATCGTGCTCAACATTGTCCAGCTTGGTCTTCGAATCAAGAAGATAATTGCCAAAACTGATCGTTCCATCGTCCTCAATACGGATCAAATCCTCAACAACTGCCATGTCAGTGCCTCCTGATTGTTTGTAACAACATTATACTATATTACTCTGGGAATTGCCACTTTAATTTATCGTAAAAAACATTGCTTTGCGCAGGAAAAGCAATTGCTATTTTACCGTAAAAGAAAGCGCATCCTTCTTAACCGAAACATTGATCTTATCGCCCGAAGATACCTTTCCTTCAAGGATTTCGCCCGCAAGTTCATCCTCGAGTTTGGTCTGGATCGTTCTTCTGAGTGGTCTTGCACCGTATTTCTCATCATATCCCGCATTTACCAGGAATTCCTTGGCCTTGGCGTCGACTTTAAGAGTAAGACCAAGCTGTCCTTTAAGGCGGTTTGCCACTTCTCTGATCATGATATCGACGATATCACCCATATTTTCCTTGGTAAGCATATGGAATACGATCATCTCATCGATTCGGTTTATGAATTCCGGCTTAAAGATCTTCTTAACCTCGTCAAGAACCTTGGTCTTCATATTCTTATAATCCGCCTGCGGATCGCTTGATGTGGCAAAGCCCAGATTCTTGGGAGCTACGATATTCTCCGCTCCGGCATTACTCGTCATTATGATTATCGTATTCTTAAAATCGATCCTACGGCCCGTAGAATCCGTTACCATTCCGTCATCGAGTATCTGCAATAAAATATTGAACACATCGGGATGCGCCTTCTCTATTTCATCAAAAAGCACGACGGAATAAGGGTTACGACGAATCTTTTCACTGAGCTGACCACCCTCGTTATATCCTACATATCCCGGAGGCGAACCGATGATCTTGGATACGCTGTGCTTCTCCATATATTCAGACATATCAACTCTTATCAGAGCCTGCTCATTGCCGAAAAGTGCATCCGCAAGCGCTTTGCTAAGTTCGGTCTTGCCGACACCCGTAGGTCCGAGAAATAAGAACGAACCCATAGGTCTCTTGGGATCTTTGAGGCCAACTCTGCCTCGTCTGATCGACTTTGCAATGGCCGTAACCGCTTCATCCTGGCCGATCACGCGCTTGTGAAGTGTTTCCTCCAGTTTCATAAGCTTCTCGGATTCAGCCATTGCCAGCTTCTTGACAGGTATTCTTGTCCAATCGGAAACTACCTCCGCTATAACCTCTTCATCAACAACAAGATTCTCAGCATCATTTCCTTCCTGCCATTTTTCCTTTAATTTCTCGATTCTCGAAGCCTTGCTGTTTTGCCTCTTCTTGATCTCTCCGGCCTCTTCAAAGGCCTCTCTCATAATTGCATCTTCCTTTTCCTTCTCAAGATCTTCAATCTCTTTCTCGAGTTTGGAGATCTGTTCGGGCTTCATATAGCTTGTCAAACGAATCTTTGAAGATGCTTCATCTATAAGGTCTATCGCCTTGTCGGGAAGGAATCTGTCATTAATATATCTCTTGGATAATCTGACGGCGGCGGTAAGTGCGTCATCCGTAATGGTTACTTTGTGATGATCCTCATATGCACTTCTTAAACCGCGAAGGATCTCTATTGCTTCTTCCTCCGAAGGCTCATCCACATTAACGGGTTGAAATCTTCTCTCAAGCGCCGCGTCCTTCTCAACATATTTACGGTATTCATCATGAGTCGTGGCACCGATTATCTGTACCTCGCCTCTTGCAAGACTGGGCTTAAGAATATTCGAGGCATCGATAGAGCCCTCTGCTCCACCCGCTCCGATAATGGTATGAAGCTCATCGATAAAGAGAATGACATTGCCCGAAGCGGTAACCTCGGCAATGACCTTCTTGATCCTCTCCTCGAATTCACCCCTGTATTTAGAGCCCGCAACCATGCCTGAGAGATCAAGCGTAAGAACTCTTTTATCCCTTATTGTTTCGGGAATGTTTCCGGATGCGATTCTGCTTGCAAGTCCTTCAACTATCGCCGTTTTACCGACACCGGGTTCACCCACGAGACATGGATTGTTCTTGGTTCTTCTGCAGCTTATCTGAATAACTCTCTGAATCTCTTTATCACGCCCAATAACGGGATCGAGTTTACCGTCCCTTGCAAGAGCCGTAAGATCCCTGCTGTACTGGTCAAGTGTGGGAGTCTGCGACTTCTGCCTGTCGGAACGTATTTTACCTACTTCGCTCCTGACCTGATTGGCGTCCTGTCCGAGATTAAGTAAAATATTCCCGTACATTCTCTTAACATCGCCGCCAAGCGTCGATATGATCTGGGACGCGGTGCATGAAGAATCCTTAAAGATCGCAATAAGAATATGCTCGGTTCCGATAAGTTTGGACTTAAACCTTGCAGCCTCGGCACTTGCAGCCTCGAGAACCTGACGCGATTTACTTGTATATTCCATATTACCCGAGAGTCTGACATTGGCGTCAAAATTAATATATTTACCGATAATATCAACAATCTTGTCTTCATATATTCCGCCATGTGTAAGAACACTTGAAGCAACGCACTCATCGGTTCTTATAAGTCCGAGCAGCAAATGCTCCGTTCCGACCTCATTATGCCTGAATTCAGCCGCCGCGAGTTCTGCGTTACTGAGGGCTTCAAGGGCCTTTTTGGTATAACCTGCCTGCATATAAATGCCTCCTGTATTTATACGATATCCGGAATATTCCTGCGTAAATATTCCGCTCTGATCTCTGCCTGCTCTTCAACCGACAACGCTCTCCTGACGCTTTCATTAAGGACCGCAGGCTGGATCTGTGTAAGTATTTTATTGATTGCAAAGGGCTCATCCTTTGCAAGCGTCAGAATGCCCATAGAGAGTCCCTGCATAACCATACTGAGGAAAGTCATCGCATCGCGAAGATTAAGTTTTCTGGCGTATTTTACGACGCCGTAGGACTTGTATATCTCATCCTCGACCGCAAGCTTATTACTCTCATAAAATGCGTTTCTCTGCTCTCTCTCCTGCTCGATTATCTGAATCACAAGAGTCGAAAGGTCCGAGATGATCTCCTTCTCGCTGACTCCGAGAGTTTTCTGATTGGACACCTGATAAAGGTTTCCGAGGCTTCCGTCACCATCATCGTAAAGTGCTTTGAATCTAACGCCAAAACGTCCGAGTTCGCTGGAAAGTCTGCTGAGATTCTTTGCCTGTGAAAGAGCCGGAAGATGCAGCGTGCAGCCCGCCCTCATACCGGTTCCGACATTGGTCGGATATGTGGTCTTGTAGCCGTATTTCTCATCGAAAGCATAATCGAAATGCTTATCGATATAATCGTCGGTTTTATTTACTTTATCGTAGGCTTCCTCGAGATTCATACCGCTCATGAGCTGCTGAATCCTTATATGGTCCTCGGCCGCAACCATCACAGCCTGTCCCTCATCCTTCGATAGAATAAGCGCACCGTCCTTGCGGTTCATAAGATACGAACTGATCTCGCGCTTCTCTTTAAGTGCACGCCTCGTATCTTCACTGCACTTGCTCATATATAAATAGCTGTATTCATCACCGAAATCATTTTCAAAACAGGTTGTAACGCTGTTTACAAGCTGCGCTGTCTGCTCACTTTCAAGCCTCCCGGCAAAAGGATAACCTTCAAAGTTACGGGCAAGCCTTATCCTGGAGGATATTACGATATCGCTGTTCTTACCGGACTGTTCATACCATTTACGCATCGCCCTTCTCCTTTCCGGTTAAAATATTTATTTTATCGCGAAGACGAGCCGCCTCTTCGTAGTCCTCGATAGCTACGGCTTCTTTGAGCTTACGTCTGAGTACCTCCACCCGGCCTGTAATATCGGCCTTGGAAGCCGCATTGCTTGTGACTGTTTTATCTTCTTCATCCCCGCCCGCCGTATCCGAATAAGCAAGCGGTCTCTTGCCGATATGCGTATCGCTTCCATGAAGTTTCTTGAGCTTATCGGTTATAAGAAGTCCGAAAACATCGTAGCAATCCGGGCAACCGAAAATAGAATTCTTAACGAATTCGCTGTAGCTCATTTTACAGGTGGGACAAACCATTTTCGAGTTATCGTCCTGCTCTTTAAGTGCCTCGCCGGCACCGGCAATACTGCCGATAAGGCTGCCGATAAGCTGCGAAAAAGGAAAGGCGTCAAGTATGCTTGTGTAATTGCTGCTGTCGGTATTGGCAGCACACGAAGCGCACAAGTGATGCTCTTTGCTTACGCCGTTGATCGTTTCCCTGTAATGAAAGGTTGCCTCATTCTTGTGACAATTCTCACATAACATTCAAATCACCCCTAACTAAAATACTGCAACTTCAGTTGCCGTTTGTCGATTGATTCGGCTTTTCTTCAGGCATATCTTCATCGTCAGACATATCAACATCTTCGATCACAACATCATCGTCGGCATAAATATCATCGTAATCTTTCGGATGACGCTTCTTGCTGTCTTTTACCGCAAGAAGAACACATACACCGATTATTGCAGCAAGTAAAATGATTATAGCGACAATACCGAAAACAAAGATCATTTTACGCGAATCGGATGCACCTTTATATGCGGACGAAAGACTTTCCTTCTCGCTCTCAAGAAGGCTTATTCTCTCGCTTTCCGCATTGAGTTCATCAACAAGTGATTCATTATCAAGAGTCATCGTTTCAATCTCGCTATCGTTTCCCTTCTCCTGAGTTACGATATTCATTCTCTGAACCGTTTTCTCAAGGGCATCGTAGCAATACCAGTATCTCTCGCCGCTTCCGTTAACCGCGTAGAAATATATAAAATCCTTATCCGAATCACTAACAAAAACTCCGGCGCACTCGGTATCCGCAATAGTCACGGTCTTAACGCTGCAGCCCGCAGGAACCTCTTTAAGATTGGAATAATCCGCAAGTCTGAAACTCTTGTCTCCAATCGCAAATTCCGTATATTTGAAGAATTTCCCGGTCTTCTCATCGATCACAAACCACGCGGAATCACCCTTTTCATCGGTAAGGTAGTAAAGTACGGTATCGCCATTAACGGCTACGAGAACCTCATCGCCCTTATACTCGGAAAGTGAAAGATTAAATCCGCTCGGAACTACCGATGGATCATAGTCTGAGGAAATCACATATTTTATGCCGTCTATAGTTATATCCACATCGGCGGGCGGCTCGGTAGGCGGCTCCGTCGGAGGCTCGGTAGGCGGCTCGGTGGGCGGCTCAAGCCTGTAAATATTGATATTATAGGTCTTGGTATTGCCAAACGGTGCTTTGACCGTAATCGATACATAATTGCTTCCGACATTCAGATTGGTAGGATCGCCCGAAATCGCTGTAGTTGCACCGCTCTGCGCCACATCCGCAGACAAACTCACGCTTGAAACCTCATTACCTACATAGCAGATATAATCAGTCGTATTCGCATCAAATCCCGGGCTCAGTGCATATCCTGCAACTGTAATCCCCGCAAGGTTCGCATTGTCGGAACCTGAAGCCCATACGCTGACTTTGGCAGGGGTGATGGTGGGAGTAAATGTGCCATCAGTTTCGGAAGAAAATATAGCTTCTTCAGGATTTGAAAGAGTGATCTCTGTTTCTCCGGTAGCAATGGCCCTAAAAACAAGATTATATGTACAGTTAGTCGGAACTGTTTTAGATGTAAAATCAGAATAGGTATAATAAATAGGAATAACCCCATCAAACCCACCACCTTCAGCGTCACCTCCGACATACTGTAATATCTCACTATTGTACTTAATACTAAACTGTGCGACTACCAAATCCGGAGACCCTGTTATTGTAATGGTTGCTGTAACCTCACTACCAACAATCATTTGATTCGCTGATGTTGAAACTATAAACGATCCACTGGACGCATATATATCTGTCGGATGTAAAAACTGCATCATAAAGAAAAGCATAAATAAAAACGTTATGACACTTCCGAATATTTTTTTTATTCTTTTTTGAGCCATATTACACCTACCTCACCTGCTTAATTGCTATATTTTTTACAAGATAATTTCTAAAATCGACAAAATCCAGAACATTGATCACGTCATCATCACGCATATCTGCCGCTTCAAGCAAAACTCCCGATAGATCATTTCCATATACTAATTGCCTTCTAAAATGGACAAAATCTAATACATTCACTTTTCCATCAGCATTCATATCGCCATAAACAATCGCTGTATGCCTGTCATATTCAAAACCGTTTTTGTCGTATATAACTACCTCATCGGAGGTTGCAATGATATCTGTATCTGCCTTCTGCGTTCCGTCAGCCTTAAACACTTTAACGGAGCCGTTTGTTACTGCAAGTTTCTCTGCAACCTGCGAAACTGTATCGCCTATCGTAAATCCATTGATATATCCGGTACTTTCCTGTATAGGAAGTTTGGTATAATCAACGGAAACCTGAGAATATCTTACTATATGAATTGTATATGTACTGTGAATTCTGTTATCATCTGCGCCGGGATATACATCAAGATAAACAACATTATCGCCCTCGTTTACTGCAAGACTTGGCGTCTTATCTTCAGTAAGTACAAGCGTTCCGGTAAACTCTTCTTTGGCAGTTGTCGTTTCTTCCTGCGTGGTTTCGGCAGTTGTGGTTTCGGCAATTGTAGTCTCGGCGTTCGTTGTCTCGGCCGTAGTTGCCTCAGCCGCCGTGCTCTCGCCCTCCGTAGAGGTTTCTCCCTCTGCTTCCGTCTGAGTCTCTTCTTCAATCTCGGTCAGTTTTCCGTCATATCTCATAACAACCGATGAATAAGAAGATTCCTTAGAAAAGGCAAGTTCATAATCAGTTATCGAGTTATCAAGATAGATATAATATTCAAATTCATCCTTACTAAAATCCGAATAAATTCCGGTTATACCACTGAGAAGTGTGCTTCCCTCAAGTCTTGTAACGGTGACCTTATAATTGCGCGATGTTCCGTATTCTGACTTACAATTGATCGTAAATACATTATCACCGACATTAAGAGTTTTGGGCCCCGCGACCGTTACGATTGAAGTAGATGAAATTGCAGATGCTGATATATCCAGCGATGTAATTTGATAGGGTACCACAACCGTATATGCCAAGGTATCTCTGTTAAACGATGGTGTCATTGCATATGTTTTGTTATCACCTGTCAATGATATCGATCTTAGTTTATAATTTGGATTACCATAATTATCCATATCAGGAGATGATACGGCTGTATCCGGCATATTCAAATATACGGGTATTTTAAATTCAAAATTAGAATTTAAATATTCACCATTAGCATATGTATTTCTAATGTTATAACCCTCATTAATCGGTGCCAAAAGATTTTGCATATACTGTCCCCAATATCGCCTGTCGGTATCAGTAACATTAAACTTCTGAAGGTATAAAGTATCCTGACCTAAACTTATGTATATATTCAAAATCTTTGAGGCACCACCGTCAATTGCTAAATACTGACTGGTCCAACCCGCACTTACCGCCTCATTTGTACCATTTCTAAGTATTTCTTCTGCTGATGTACCTGATGCGCCTATATTGAAAAAGTTGTAATACAATGTACCATCATACTCTACTCCATTTCCAAGAGTATTATTTAATATGTATTCTCCGTTTGAATTAGGAGTTCCTCGACCTTTTTCTTGTATAATTCTCGCGCACAGATGGACCGGACTTATTCCATATTTTTCTGCCATTTCTATAAGAACTGCCGCATATGTTTTTCCCTTTGTTCCGCCAACTGTAGCATAATCACAGTCCATAAATGATTCATCCATCATAAGTTTTAATAAATTATATGTTCTTGCATAGGATGCTTCATCGTCAGTTGAAAAAATGTCTCCTTCATTAACTAATAATTCAAACATAAATACATTTGATTCATTAAGCCAGTTGCGAGGATCCATAACATAGGAAACCGCTGCCGTAGAAGCCTGAATCCAGTAAGGTGAACTAAGCACAACCCACGAATTACCCGTCCAATTATAAGCACCGGCAACATCGGTATCAGCCCACGCTGTCGGCGTGTAAGTATAGTTTCCGTTTATACAGAAAATCTTGGATGTAACGCTTCCGGGAATAAGATTACGGCTGAGCGGCATCTCATTTCTGATAACCTCACTCCAGTCAAGCCCCGTATTATAGGCGGTAAAAGTCCATGTAGGATGAGCCTCATGAAGCGCATTAAGGTATGAGTGGTAGCTTTCGGGGAATGTCGCAAGAGTCTCATCCCACGTTGAAGCCGCCACAACGTTTTGCTTTTCGATATGCATAGAAAGCGTACCCGCCATGATCACAAGAACAAGAAGCACCGATATTAATTTTTTAAAATGCATTTTGTATCTGTACATAATATTTCCCATTATTCAATCTCTCAGCGTTGTCGATTAAATGATATTAAATCCTACCGCGCTGCCGGTTAAATATTAAGTCCTGTTGCTTCGTCCAATCCGAGCATTATGTTCATACACTGAACCGCGCTGCCCGATGCGCCTTTACCGAGGTTGTCAAAGCGCGAGCTCACAAGGATTCTCTCGTCATTACCCATTACATAGATTTCCATTCCGTCACGGCCCGCTACGCTGCCTGCATCAAGAAAGCCGCCAAGTTCTTCGGTCTGTGCGCTGAAAGGCTTTACATCGATAAAACGCTCGCCCTTGTAATAATCCGCATAGAAATCTCTGAGAGCCTCCGCTCCCATTGAGACGGAATCAGCATACAAGGGTAGATTAACGATCATTCCGGCATAATAGTCATCAACGATCGGCGTAAAAAGCGGAGCCCTGTCAAGTCCGCAGATCGCTTTCATTTCTTTGAGATGCTTATGATTCTGAGTAAGGCCGTACTCCCTCGGAGCATATAAATCCTTAGCCTTATCTTCGCTTTCGTATGCCGCGATCATTTTCTTGCCACCGCCCGAATATCCTGTAAGCGAATAGGTTACGGCCGGGTAATCCTTGGGAAGAATACCGCGTGCGATAAGAGGATACATAAGCGCAATGAATCCCGAAGCATGACATCCGGGATTGGCGATTCTTTTACCGTTTCTTATATTCTCACGAAACGAAGGAGCAAGCTCGGCAAAACCGTATGCCCAGCCGGGCTCGGTTCTGTGGGCTGTTGATGCATCGATGATTCTTACATTGTCATTGGTAACAAGGCTTACGGCCTCGACAGCGGCAGCGTCGGGAAGACACAGAAAAGTAATATCCGATGCATTGATGCACTTTGCTCTCTCTGCGTTGTCCTTTCTAAGCTCGGGATCGATATGAATGATCTCTATATCGTCCCTTCCGTCAAGTCTTTCATTGATACGAAGCCCTGTAGTTCCTTCGCTTCCGTCTATATAAATCTTCGGTTTCATTACTTATCTCCTAAATCATTCGGCTTCATCGATCGATCTGCCGATATCATGTCTCATATATTTATTATCAAACTGTACCCACTCGGTCGCCTCATAAGCCTTGGCTCTGGCTTCTTTGAGAGTGCTTCCGACAGCAGTTATACCAAGGACTCTTCCTCCGTTGGTAACGATGTTGTCGCCGTCGAATTTGGTGCCTGAATGGAAGCAGAAATAATCATCCTTACCCTTAAAATTCTCAAGGCCGCTGATTATTTTACCCTTCTCGTATGATACGGGATAACCGTCAGAAGCGAGAATCACGCATACGCAGGCATTGTCTTCAAACTGAAGATCAACGCTGTCAAGCGTTCCGTCAATGCAGGCATTAAATACATCGATGATGTCGTTCTTGAGCCTGGGAAGTACGACCTGTGCTTCGGGATCGCCGAATCTTGCGTTGTATTCAAGCACTCTCGGACCATCCTCGGTAAGCATAAGTCCGAAGAAAATAACGCCCTTAAACTCACGTCCTTCGGCCTTCATTGCATCAACCGTCGCCTGGTAGATATACTTCTTGCAGAAATCATCAACCTCTGCAGTGTAAAACGGTGAAGGCGAGAAATTGCCCATTCCTCCGGTGTTAAGACCTGTATCTCCGTCGCCCGCTCTCTTATGATCCTGAGCGGAGGACATGATCTTGATAGTCTTGCCGTCGACAAATGAAAGTACCGAAATCTCGCGACCCGTAAGGAATTCCTCAACTACCATTTTATTGCCGGAATCACCGAATTTCTTATCCAGCATGATCGTTTTAACGCCTTCCATAGCCTCTTCCACGGTGTTACAGATAAGAACGCCCTTTCCGAGCGCGAGTCCGTCAGCCTTAAGAACGATCGGATATTTGGAGGTCTTAAGATAATCCATTGCAGCTTCGGCATCCGTAAAGGTCTCATATGCTGCAGTGGGAATATTGTATTTCTTCATAAGTTCCTTGGAGAAAGCCTTGGAGCCCTCGATGATCGCGGCATTTGCTCTCGGTCCGAACACACGGAGTCCGGCTTCTTCAAAGCGGTCCACAAGTCCGCCGACAAGAGGATCGTCCATTCCGACTATCGTAAGATCGATCTCCTTCTCCTTTGCAAAAGCAACCAGCTTGTCGAATTCCATAGCACCGATATTGACACACTCGGCAAATTCACTGATGCCGGCATTACCGGGCGCACAGTATATTTTATCGGCCTTAGCACTCTTGGCACAGGCATAACAGATTGCATGTTCACGGCCACCGCCGCCTACAACAAGGATCTTCATAATCTATTTCTCCTTAAAATAATAATCTCAACGCTTTAATAAAATCTTATCGTCCGCACATAAGTGTGGCTCACGGATCATATCTCACCGTTTACAAATCTCCTGACTGCTTCGGGAAGGATTTGCCACTCAGCCTGCTCCATAACCCTCTTTTGAAGGATTTCGGGAGTGTCACCCGGCATTACGTCGACCGCCTTCTGGAGAATGATCTCACCGGTATCGGTGCCCTCATCCACAAAATGCACAGTAGCACCGGTCACCTTCACGCCTCTATCAAGCACCGCTTCGTGAGGCTTAAGCCCATAGAAGCCTTTGCCGCAAAATGAAGGGATAAGCGAGGGATGAATGTTAATGATCTTCCTCGGAAAAGCCTCAACCATTGCGGGAGGTATGGCAACAAGAAAGCCCGCAAGCACGATAAGATCCGGCTTATAAGCACTTACGCCTTCAAGCAATGCTTTATTAAAATCATCGCGTGAAGGATAATCCTTCGGCGAAATGCACTGCGCCGCAATCCCTGCATTCTTAGCCCTTTCAAGTGCGTACGCACCTGTGTTATTACTTATTACGGCAACTATTTCGCCGTTATCTATATATCCGGATTTTACCGAATCGATAAGCGCCTGAAGATTCGTTCCGCCGCCGCTTACCAAAACAACAATACGTTTAGCCATTTTATATACCTTTCGATCAAAGTGTTACACCCTTATCGCCGGCGATCGTCTCACCGATTATAAACGCCTGCTCACCTGCAGCATTTATCGCTTCGACCGTCTTATCGGCATCTGCAGGGTCTACGGCAAGCACCATACCAACGCCCATATTAAAGGTGTTGTACATCATCTGCTCGTCAATATTTCCGTCCTTGGCAAGCATCTTAAAGATAGGCGGGATTTCATAACTGTCCTTGTTTATCTTGGCATTGATCCCGTCGGGAAGCATTCTGGGAATGTTCTCGTAGAATCCACCGCCGGTAATATGGCTGCAGCCCTTAACCTTAACACCTGTATCTTTAACGCTCTTTAATGCTTTAACATATATTCTGGTGGGAGTGATAAGCGTCTCACCAAGGGTTCCTCCAAGGCAATCATAATAAGTATCAAGTGCCTCCCTTGTCATCGTAAACACTTTACGAACAAGAGAAAATCCGTTTGAATGAACGCCTGAAGACTTTATCGCCACAAGTGTATCTCCGGGCTTGATATTCTCACCGGTTATAAGGTCCTTCTTATCCGCAACACCAACCGAGAAACCTGCAAGGTCATATTCGTCAACAGGCATAAGTCCGGGGTGCTCCGCAGTCTCACCGCCGATAAGTGCGCAACCGGCCATTTTACAGCCTTCGGCAACGCCCTTAACGATTGTTGCGATCTTCTCGGGTTCGTTCCTGCCGCATGCGATATAGTCGAGGAAGAACAAAGGCTCACCGCCGGCACAGGCCACATCGTTAACGCACATTGCAACGCAGTCGATTCCGACCGTATCATGCCTGTCAAGAAGGAATGCAAGCTTGATCTTGGTACCAACGCCGTCTGTTCCGGATAAAAGTACGGGATTGTCCATCTTCTTGATGGCAGACATATCAAAGGCTCCCGAGAAGCCTCCGAGTCCTCCGAGAACTTCTGCTCTCATAGTTTCCTTAACATGAGCCTTCATAAGCTCTACCGACTTGTATCCTGCCTCAATATCAACTCCGGCTTTCTTGTAATCCATATTATTTGTCCTCCATATATTTCTTGTATCCGACAGATTCAATCTTGTCTTTTTTGTGCATTACGCCATCCTTAAGCTCTTCCTTGTATGCGTTGATCTTCGCAAGAAGCGCGTCATCGGAGGTTGCAAGTATCTTGGCTGCGAGGATTCCCGCATTGGCCGCACCGTCTATGGCAACTGTAGCAACAGGTATACCGCTGGGCATCTGCACGATCGAATACAGCGAATCAACTCCGCCAACGCTCTTGGTATGAATCGGAACACCGATAACCGGAAGTGGGAAGATCGCTGCACACATACCCGGAAGATGAGCGGCTCCGCCTGCTCCGGCAATAATAACTTTGTATCCTTTCTCCTGCGCGCTCTTTGCGTAATCAAAGAACACATCCGGCATTCTGTGTGCGGATATGATCGTAATATCATATTCGATGCCGAATTTCTCAAGCATTTGTGCCGCTTTGCTCATGATCGGAAGATCCGAATCACTGCCCATTACAATTCCAACCTGTGCCATTGTAAGTACACTCCTTATAAAATATTTTACCTGTAATCTATGATCATACTATGGCCGAAACCATAAGCATTATCAGGAAAACAACCATGATACCGCTTGCAACGCTTCCCACTGCGGAAAAGGTGTAATATTTGTTGATCTCACGGTAACTGGTCAGACCGAATATCAGACCGAAAACAGAAAAAGCCAAAGATAAAAGAGCAACTGTACCGACCGATGTGCCCCCAAATCCTTCGGCTTTGTATGATAAAATAACGGATAACACGAATAAGAGTACGGAAATAAGCGCCATACCGGACGCTACAATCCCGCCTACCGCATGTTTTCTGTTGGAAAATTTATTCTTATATCCGGCCACTTAAATCACCTAATAACTGTATATTCTGCGCAGATCAAAACTGTGCGCCGTACTGCTCATAATATGCATCAATAGCAGCCTTGATCGTATCATCGAGTATAACATGTCCCTTGTACGGCTTATTGTACAGATGTTCAACCACGTCAGCCATCGTAACGATAGCGGTTGTTTCGATCCCGTAATTCTCACGGATCTCACAGAGTGCGCTCCTTACGCCTTGGCCTCTCTCCATTCTGTCAACCGATACAACCATACCGATCACATTCACATCGCCCTGGGCTTTAATAATGGGGAGCGTCTCCTGGATGGAAGTTCCCGCAGTGGTAACATCCTCGATTATAACTACTTTATCGCCGTCTTTAATAGGGCTTCCGAGAAGAATACCCTTATCGCCGTGATCCTTAACCTCCTTACGGTTGGAGCAGTATCCGACATCATTCCCGTAAAGTTCGGAAATAGCGGCTGCCGTAGTGACGGAAAGAGGAATGCCCTTATAGGCCGGTCCAAAAAGAACGTCAAAATCCGTTCCGTATTTCTCGCTTATAGCCCTGGCATAATACTGTCCGAGGCGTCTGAGCTGGCTTCCGGTACGATAGAAGCCCGTATTAATAAAAAACGGTGTCTTGCGCCCACTCTTAGTTACGAAATCTCCGAACTTCAGGACCTGACAATCCACCATAAATTCAATAAATTCACTCTTATATTGTTCCATCAATATATCTCCTTAATAATTCTTCATTAAAGCCATAATATTTTATCACAAAAACGCGTTGTTTTCAAGGACTCGAACGCCCGTAATTATATTACCGAGGCACTTTCTAAGAGGCTCTTCATCCTGCGCATTCACGATCACATATTCCCAGTCCATATTAACCCTTTGAGAAAGCCTGTCGCCGTATGAAGAGACCGGATCGGTAAGCACATGACTCGCCCTGCAGCCAAGGGAATTGTAGAACAGATCCCCTCCGATAAGCTTAAGATCAAAGCCTGCGAGATTATAAGTAACAAGATAGTCCGGTGCATATATGCCAATAGTGTTCTGCAGCGGAAAACCGCCGTCCTTACCTATCGTCATCAGTTTGGTCTCATACCTGCCGCGGAGGTATTTCTCGGCTTTTGCGGCCATTTTATGCACATCCTGCGGATCGGATTCATTAATTACAATTAATGCTTTCATAAGCCTTCTCCATTTGGTATATTAGATATAAAGTATAACAATTAAGGGAGCTGCGGTCAATGAAGCTTTTGTTTTTTGAGTGGAACTCATGGCAGTCGCGTGATATGGAATGCGCCCTTCGCGACATACCGGAAATCGAATATAAAAGCGCATCCTACGAATTCAAAAACGCTGACTCGGATGAGCATTTTATCGAGTGCTTCACCGCAATCCTTTCTGAAGGCTCATACGACAAAGTCTTTTCGATCAATTTCTGGCCGCTCGTATCCGAGGTTTGCAAGCGCTTCTCGATCCCTTATATTTCCTGGAGCTACGACTGTCCACTTAATCTCACCGATCTGAGCATTCTCGATAACGAAGTTAATACCGTATATGTCTTTGACTATATGCAGGCAAAGTCTCTAAGCGATGCCGGTCACACAAGAGTATTTCATATGCCTCTTGCCGCAAGCCCCTATAAAATGTCCTTCGCAGATACACCATCCGACGCAGCTGCACAAAGCCCGGCCTCAAGCGCCGGTTACGCATGCGATGTATCTTTTATCGGAAGGCTCTATGCGGGCGATTATGACTATATGCTGTCGCCGCTCAGCCCTGAAATGAAAGGGAAGATCAACCACATCGTAAGCAAGCAGTTTGACGTTTACGGTGATTACATGATCCCGAGAATGCTTGATAGCGAGCTTATGAGCACCCTTAATGCCGAATATGCCAAAGCCTCGGGCGAAACATATTCCGTTAACAATAGGCAGATGGAATTCCTTCTTGCAAGCGAAGTTACAAGGCGTGAGCGCCTCTCTGCGCTCACTCTTATTACCAAGAAGCATCCGGTTAACCTTTATTCCAACGAGAATGTCACTAATATCCCGAATCTAAGATGCAAAGGCGTGGCAGGATATTATTCGGATATGCCTTTTATATTTAATATGAGCCGCATCAATCTCAACATATCGCTCAAAGCCATACAGACCGGCATTCCGCTCAGGGTTATGGATATTTTATCGTGCGGAGGATTCGTTCTGTCCAATTACCAGGAGGAGATGGAAGCGTATTTTAAGCCGGGCAAGGAGATCGTTCTCTACGAGAGCATTTCCGAACTCCCTGAACTTATCGACTACTATCTTACCCACGAAGAGGAGCGCGCGGCTATAGCAAAAGCAGGAAGTCTCAAGGCCCTTAATGAATTCGGCCTTACAGACTCCCTGCGTAAAATACTTATTTAATTGTGTCCGTTATTCTAGAGACGGCGAAGCTTAAGCATTCCCTCAGCGTAATTAATGAGTCCGTCGTCACCGGCCTTAAACTCTTTCCAAGGCGACAGTTTCTCTCCCATTACCTCGGCTTCAATGCCGCTGTCATAATAGTATACACCGTCAACTGCCTTCCACGTGGTCTCCTCACATGCAAAGTATCCATCTTTAACCTCCGTGAACATGCCACTTTCAATGGCTTTCTTGATCTCTTCTTCGGTTGCTTCCTCGGGAATCTTCATCCATGTGATGATCTTATGATCCTCGGTAACATCATACCTGGAGTCAAAGAACCGCATATATTCACGGATCTCATCTTCCTCTATCCTGCCTTCTTCAACCTCCTTTTTAAGAGTGAAAGCAGCATCTTCTCTGTTCATAAGCGAAGGGCCTTCGCCCACGAAAATAAGGCATTTCTCGGTTACATATGTACCAACGATCGCATTAAGTCCCGCATCTGCTTCGGTAGGTTTGGCATCTGCGGCCTGAATGATCGGTGTAACCTCACCCTCCGCAATCTTCTTAAGAGCAATTGCAAGAAAACCCATTGAGAAAACAATGACATCGCCCTGCCTTACAAGAGTCTCGACATTCTTTTTGAAAAGATCGTCGGGAACATTATAGAATGCTCCCACAGTGTAATGGTACTGACCGATATCCGTCTGCTCCCAGGTACCTTCCTCTGTTTTACCGGTAGAAATATCGCTCAATGTAAGTGTGTGATCTTCTCTGAATGTGTAATGAATTGCGGAAAAATCTCTTCCGTCATCACTCTTGAACTTTGCTGCGGGAATGTGAGCAAGATCATTGGAAAAAGCGTTAACCACATAATCAACCTGCCACTCTCCCACGATAAATTTAAGGCCGTCCCTCTGCATCATTTCACTAAGTTCCATTTTATACTCTCCTTTCGTTCTTCAATCATCTTTTTCATCGGCTCGCTCTAAGGCCTGATGCAAAACGCTTATTCAAATCTAAAATAATTAAAATCAAACTTACATCCCGGAAGAAAAATAAAAGAAAGCTTGAGTTTTTCCGGAACATTCGAAAGATCGAAGCATCTCTCCGTATATTCCGATGCGCCCGCAAATTCGGCGCTCATTCTTATCACATTTCCGTTTTCATCTTCGAGCTGTACCTGAATACTGTTATTGGGAAGCTCGGATTTACCGCAGATCACGAGTTTGGAAGGAAGCTTTCTCTTGGTATAATCAAACTCTCCAAAACTAAGTATAACATTATTACCGATTCCCGTAACCGCCTCTTCTTCCTTGGTGAAAGTATCACCGTAGATCTCGGTTGCATAAGCAGCATAAATATTCGAACATTCCTTAGGATTCTCCTTGAAGACAAAGCCTTTACAATCATATGCAAAATCAGACTGAATGCATATGGTGTGAATACCGCGAAGCATCTTCGGAAGTTTGTAGGTCACAGGCTGGTAAGTCATCCAGATCGGAGGTACAGAATATTCATAATCATCAAGACACTCTCCGCCTTTATCAGGCGCACCGTCCCATACAGCGATCCTGATCGGTGTACTGTAGTTGGCAAAAAGAGGTATCGTTATTTCATCACTACCGACCATTCCGAAATCCACATTTTCAAAGCCAAAATATCCGCCGCCGGCTCCGAATGCCGCGCCGTGCTCGATTCCGTTGCTGCAATATCCGCCGGAAATACTGAATAATCCCCCGAGAACAAATTCATATGGATTGATATATGCGTTTCCAAGTCCGCTTGCACTAAGATGGATCATGGAAATAAGTCTCACCTTGCCTGCGCCGTTTGCCGCCATCGCACGAAGATAGAAATCACCGTCGCCAAGGCAGTGAACGCGTACTTTATTACCGCTCATACCGGCAATCTGCGCCGCTACGCAGTCTATTCCGTTAACCGTCGTGATCCTGTAAGTGATATCGTCATAAGAAGCATTCTCGGGAAGCACCTTTACCTCAAATTCAAGATCGGTATTATCCGCATCAAATTCACGCTTTCCAGGTGCAAATTCCAGTTTTCTTATCGGAATGTCCTTATCCGAAGGTATGGAATAATCGCTCTCAAACTCATGATTTGAAGCGATAAATGACATACCTGATATTTCATTGCCGCCAATCGAATCAAACACAAGCGTCTCACCTTTAAGAGAAGGAGAGGTGATCTGTACCTCTATCCTGCCGCTTTCTTTGACAGGTGCAATGATCGCAAGAAGCTTACCTGAAAACAGTCTTCTCGACATCGCTTTATACTGCTCAAAATCAGTCGAATCGCCGTTATCAAGACCGACAAGTCTTCCGGCTCCGCTTACCTTGACATTAATTCTGTCACACGCATTTGCGACAAAGATACCATCTTTGTCACAAGCGGATATATCTATGAATATAAGATCGTCACCGCCTGCATTAAGGACCGTTTTATCGGGAACGGCCTTAATATTCGTCGCATCGGTAAAGCTCTTTACGAGGTCCCTGCAAAGCTCGTTTCCGTCCTTATCATAACCGACTGCAATAAGCTCGCCTTCCTCATAGGAGACCTGAGCATCCATCGTAAGATGGTCGCACGAACTTCTGTCAAAGCATTCGGAGGCAATCAGGATACCGTTGAAATAAAGCTCAACCTTCGATGTATTCGACGCCACTCTGATATCGATCATCTCGCCCTTATTAAAATCCCAATACGGGAAAATATGCACAAACGGAGCACTCTTCTCATCGGTCCATACGGACTTGTAAACATAGTAACCGTCCTTGGGAAAACCTGCAGTATCGATCTGTCCGAAATAACTGTTCTTGGTGGCATAAGGCGTGGGCTCGCCGATATAATCAAAGCCTGTCCAGATAAACTGACCTGCGATATAATCACGGTCACGATCGTTTATCAGATTCCACTCCCAGCATTTGGAAGCCCAGATCGGTGAACCGTTTCCGAAAGCCGAGCACTGCTCATCATCCTCCGTTACAATCTTTTCGCTTAAAGGAAAATGATATATTCCTCTGCTTGATACGATCGAAGAAGTCTCAGAGCCGTACATCATCCAGTCCGGATGTTCTGCATGCTGCTCATCATAAAGTCTCTCAGCATAATTGTAGCCGGCTAATTTAACGATATCCGCACATCTTCTGGCCTTCTCATTAGCCATATGATTTGAACCGATAGTTACATATGCATTTCCGTTGTAATCATGAAGCCTTACAAGATGCTTAAGTTCAGAAGTGATTTCCTGTCCTCTGTCAGAAAATGCGGTATCATAAATCTCGTTACCGATGCTCCATGCGATGATGCAGGGATGATTACGATCGCGTCTTATCCAGGAGGCAACATCCTTATCCACCCATTCCTTAAAGAATCTTGCATAATCATAATCGGTCTTTTTGAGTTCCCACATATCAAAGCACTCGTCGACAATAAGAAAGCCCATTTCATCGGCAAGTTCGAGCACCTCTACAGCGGGCGGATTATGACTTGTACGTATGGCATTGATGCCCATGGTCCTGAGAGTATTTAACTTTCTGCGAAATGCAATCTTATTAAATGCAGAACCGAGCGCACCAAGATCGTGATGCTCGCAGCAGCCGTGAAGCTTGATATGTCTGCCGTTAAGAAAGAAGCCCTTATCGGTGGTAAACAGAATATTTCTTATACCGAATCGTCCCTCCTGCGTGTCCTTTACTTCGTCGGCGCAGATAAGCTCAGCCTTATAAGAATACATATAAGTATCTGAAATATCCCAAAGATGCACATCATCAATATGCATACGGAATTCATTCAGAGTATGCTTATAGCCTTTACGATGAAGCGCCGCAGGAACAGCCGTAAGATCCGCACAGTTAACGGATGCCTCCTTAACAGCGCAGACAGCACCGTTTTTATCAAGCAGAGATATGCGCACCTTAATATCCGTAACATCCATATCTTCAGGTCTTAAAGTCTCCGCCATTACGGTTACATCACCGTTATCCTTCGCAGATACATAGATCCCGTCCGTGGGAAAATGAAGCGGATCACGCCTTATCATATATACATTTCTGAATATTCCGGCGCCCGAATACCACCTTGAATTGGGCTCCTTATGATTAACACGAACGCAGATAAGATTGTCATCCCGGGTAAGATGATCGGTTATATCAACCTCAAAGGTTGTATATCCGTATTTCCATTCAAAAACAACTGCGCCGTTTACATACACTGCGCAGTCCATATACACACCTTCAAATCTGATACATGTAAGCATATTATCGGCCTCAGCCTTAATATGCCTTCTGTACCAGCCCGTTGAAGTCTTATATAAATCGTGAGTATCCTCGATAAGCCAGTCGTGCGGAAGATCAACCTCCTTCCAGCCATCGGCATTCTCATACTCCGTCCCAAATTCGTTTAAGGAAAATTCCCATTTGTCACATAATAATGTTTTGATCATCCCTACCGTTTCCTATCATATATTTTATGCGATACTCGTCACAAGTTTCATTTTACCACAAACAGCTACTTTGCCAATACCCGAAAGAAGAATTAAATGATCGCCCTTCTTAACACTCTCGCCGTCAATACTTCCACTACCCTCGATAACCGTAAGATTCATAAAATCATATTTCTGATCGATAAACGCCTCGCCGTCAACCACCATATGAAAGACAGTGTAGTATTTGCAGGAATACATTTCTTCGAGATCATTAACTGCATTGTCATCCTTGATCGCTCTTACAGAGTCCTCTGCCGAAGGAGCGGGAACATTGATAACATCAATGCTTTGCTCGATGTGAAGAGGTCTGGGCTTACCGTTTTGAAGTCTGTCATAATCATAGAGACGATATGTGATATCACTGCTCTGCTGAGTCTCAAGAAGCAATATTCCGCCCTTGATCGCATGAACGGTTCCGGGATCGATCTGTATAAAATCCCCCTTATGTACAGGAAGCTCTCGAATAAGTTCGCTCCATCTGCCGCTATGGATCATATCCGTAAGTTCCTCACGGCTCTTTGCGTTATGACCGACTACAAGTTTTCCATCCTCGGGGCAATCAAGTACATACCAGCACTCGGTCTTACCGAGAGATCCGTTCTCATGGACTTTTGCGTACTCATCATTGGGGTGAACCTGAATGCTCAGATCATCCTTGGCATCTATGATCTTGATAAGAAGAGGAAATCTGTCATAATGCCTGTCCTCGTTTCCGAAAAGTTCCGGATGCTTGTCATAGAGTTCCGATAATCTCATGCCGTCATACTCACCGCCACATATCGTATCGTCACCGCTCGGATGTGCGGAGATTCCCCAGCACTCGCCGATATCATCAGCTTTAACATTACCGTTTTCATCCGGCTTAATGCTATATCCAAAATCCTTTACAAGTCTCTCTCCGCCCCAGATGTTATGCGTAAGTACCGGGTTAAGTTTGATAATTCTGCTCATTTTATTTCCTCCAAAGTAAATGTAAAAAACGCTCGGCCGCCGTATTATAAGGCAGGCCGGGCGTATATTTTATCTTCCGAGAAGCTCCATATTCTTTGCTATAAAATCACATCTCTGCTGAACGCAAAGCACGCTTCTTCCGGGATCTGCCGGTGTATTAAATACATAATCGATAAGCTTATCGATCGTTGTCGTTGCAACATGAAGTCTTGTATCCGATGAAGCATAATATATAAACACTTCATTCTTCTCGTTAACGATGGCACCGTTGGTAAACACAACATTGGACACATCGCCTACTCTTTCCGCTCCTCTCGGTCCGATAAGAAGTCCCGAAGGTTCCGCAATGACCTTGGAAGGATCGTTAAGATCCGTTGCAAAAGCATAGATGACATATCTGAGTCCTGCCGCGGTATTACGAACACCGTGTGCAATGTGAATCCATCCTCTGTCTGTCTTAATAGGAACCGCACCGGCTCCGTTCTTAGCCTCGGTAATGGTGTGATATTTACGAAGCGAGGTCATTTTCTCCTCATCGATAACCGCATGAGTGATATCATCACACAGTCCGAATCCTATTCCTCCGCCGCTTCCGGTCTCAATAAAATCATCCATAGGTCTTGTATAAAAAGCATATTTGCCGTTTACAAATTCAGGATGGAGCACAACATTTCTCTGCTGGGGACTTCTCTTTGTTACAAGATTCGGAAGTCTCTCCCACTTAACAAGGTCCTTGGTCCTCACGATACCCGCAGCGGCTACGGCAGCGGAGAGATCGCTGACACTCGTATCCTTACTCTCTGAACAGAAAACTCCGTAAATATAGCCGTCCTCATGCTTCGTAAGTCTCATATCATATACATTGGTTTCCTCGGGACATGTGTCCTCAAGGAGCACGGGATAATCCATAAATCTAAAGCCGTAAGTACCGTTATCGCTCACAGCAACTCCGAAGAAACTCTTGCGATCGTTGCCCTCAACTCTTGCGACGAGATAATACTTGCCGTCAAGATATATCGCACCTGAATTCATAACAGCATTAATGCCGAGCCTCTCCATAAAATAAGGATTTGTCTCTTTATTAAGATCATACCTCCAGGTAAGCGGAGTATGCTCCCTTGTAAGTACGGGATATTCGTATCTGTCAAACACACCGTTGTAAAAATCCGATTTAACATTTTTTCTTGCGATAAGCGCATCCTGCTTATCCTTCTCAATCTGATATCTTTCGTGAATCATCTAGACCTCCTACAGTCTCGTTATAAGTTCAAGACACATTCTGCCGTTATGATACGGGCATTTCCAGGGTTCAACGATCGGTCTGCCCTCATATGGCTTCCCCTGCTTGTCCACCTCCCAGAACCAATCACCGCAGCGTTTATCTATCACATGCTCTTTTATAAAATTCCATTCACTAAGCGCGGCATCCATAAACTCACGTTTGCCGTCTTTCTGGTATCCGTTCACAAATCCGACAACAGCCTCTGCCTGAACCCACCAGATTCGCTTGCTGTCGTCCTTGCCCTTCTCACATTCGTTCAAAAGCGAGTGATCCCTGTAGGCTCTCTCATAAATCTTCTCGGCGAAGGCGGTGTCTATATGGA
>CAKZZH010000139.1 GCA_937885345.1 uncultured Lachnospiraceae bacterium
AAAGCGGAGATAATTTTTTGATACAGGCGGAAAAAGCTTCAAATTCTGACGTACAAAGAAAATTTTATTATACGCAAGCTCTAGTGCATTTTCTTCAAGCCAATCATCACTGTCCATTGTTGCGGCATCCTTGCTAAGGTCGCCGTCCGCAGGCATATACCTGGGAAGTTCAACCATCATAAGATTCTCGCTTGCAAGCATCTTGGCTTCCTCATTTGATCTGCCTTCTGCCTCATAGACCTCGGTGAGTCTCTGATAAAATAAGGTATAAGTATCCGGTGTTGAAATCGAGCAGAAATACGTACCGTTTGCAACATTTGAATATCTGCCGGTCTTAACCGAATCATCAATACATTCTTCGCTCATAATTCCGGCAAACTGCTTCATGGACAAAAGTCCGAGCGCACTGTTTCCGGCTCCGAATCCAACATCTTCGGAATCTATCGTACCGTCGTCATTCTTGCCGAAAACATAGCCTCCGTAGGAGAATATGAATTCTGCCATCATATACAGATCGTTAAGAGATGCAACCAGGCCGTAACTTGAGTCTTTGTTGGGACTTGGGTCATTTTCCCTTAAATAAAGCGAATATGCGTACAGATCATTCCAGTTCTCAAAGAAATCAGCCGTTTGGTTATTATTGTCATCCCATTCTTCCTGCCAGTTCTCGGGCATCAGATCCGCCCTGTAGAAAAGCATCGGCTCCTGAACATTGATCGGAATACCACAGTAATAGGTTTTGCCGTCAACGGTTATTTTAAAAGCATCAAGCGCAGCAGCGGGAAGCTTGTCATAGCATTCATAGTTTTCGACATCAAGTGCCATTATATGCTTATCCTCCGCATAGGTCATAAGCTTGTCATTGGCCTGATAGATAACATCAGGGCCATAACCGTAAGGGCCGTTTTCCGCAAGATTCGAGTACTCCTCCATATTCGCGTCGATGGCCACAATGCCCTGATCGGCGTATTTCTCGTTAAATGCCTCAAGGAGCTTATCAAGATATCCCTGGGATTTGGCCGTGTCATTCTCAAGAATTCTCAGAGTAACCGTCTCTCCGGATGAAGCCGATGCACCTGTGGACGAAGAAGCATCCGCGCCCGAAAACACGCCCGAAGAAGTACCTGAAGAAGCATTACACCCTGCAAGAGAGAGAACCATAACCGCTCCCATAAGCCCTACTCCGATTCTGGTATTTATCACTTTCATAAAATCTTCCTCCCGTTAATATCTATAAGTCTGCCACCCGCCTTAACCGTGCCGAGCGCACCGTCAACAGCTTTGGATGTATTGTTCAAAGCAAGCGTGATATCTTCCTTCTCATTTCTGTATCTTACAACAAGCAGTCCGTCATCATCATAGATCCTGACATTTGATGATCGCAAAGCATATTTGTCCCGGATATCTGAGAGAAGCGTAAGGATTTTATAAAGCTCTGAGGAATATATTTTACCGGCCTTATCCCAATCCATACAACGCCTGCAATCCGGATCGTATCCGCCCTTCATCATAAGCTCTGTCCCGTAAAATATGCATGGTGCGCCCGGAAACAGATACAAGAGACAAAGCGCGTTAATAAACGCATCCTTATTCTCCTTTACCTCACTGAAGAATCTGTGGGTATCATGGCTGTCAAAAAGGTTGAGCATCATATCATTGACAACATCATTGTTACGGCAAAGAAGCTCGTTCAGCCTGTAAGCCATTTCTTCCGAATGGATCGTCTTCCTGGCAAAATAATCCAGGCAGCACTTGGTAAAGCCGTAATTCATTATGCTGTCATACTGATCGCCCCTGAGATACGAGGATGCATCGTGCCAGTTCTCGCCTATGATAACTGCATCGCTCTTTGCGCTCTTAACGGCGATTCTGAATTTTCTCCAGAAATCATGGCTTACCTCATCGGAAACATCCAGTCTCCACCCGTCTATATCATACTCATTTATATAGTGCGTTGCCACACCGACCAGAAAATCGGCAACCTCGGGATTGGAAGTATTGAGCTTGGGCATATATTCACAATGTGCAAAGACCTCGTAATTAAGCCTCCCGGGATTGGGCTTGTCGCCTTTTATTATAAACCAGTCGTAATAGGGGCTCTTCCTGCCCTTTTCGCATACATCCTTAAACTGCGCCATTTCATTGCTGCAATGATTGAAAACCGCATCCAGCACAAGCTTCATTCCCTTTTCGTGACATGCCTTAACAAGATCCTTCAGATCCTGCGATGTCCCAAACTGCTCATCGATCCTGTAGTAATCGATAATATCATATTTGTGATTGGAAACCGAAGAAAAAATCGGAGTGAGATAAAGCGCGTTGACACCGAGAGATGCTATATAATCAAGCTTCTTCCGTATACCTTTAAGATCGCCGCCGGCGAAGCTCTTAGAAGAAGGGATATCTCCCCATTTAAGGTTGATATAAGACTTATCCTTATCATCACTGCCCATATTGAATCTGTCGACAAAGATCTGATAAAATCTTGCCTTATTCATCCAGGAAACGCGGCTTATCACATCCGACTTGTTAATATAGGCATACTGAAAGAAATTGTAGAACCCGATCGAATAATCATAAGTATCCGTAAGCCCTTCCTCGGAATAATACTTATACGCTTCACCGTCATAGAGGTAAAATACATACGCAATTCTCGGATCTTCAATGTGAAGACTTATGCTGTAATAGTCGAATATTTTACTCTCCATAGTCTTAACCATGGGCTTCTTGATCTGCTTATCCGCGATCACATATTTGTTTTCGTAGCATATATATACCTCGCGAAGGTCCCCCTTTGCACACCGGAGCCTGATGGTAATATCGTGCTCCGATGTAGGGAAACAATACGCGCTGTCCATAATATGCAAGAGTGCACATTCATTCATACTGTAATACCACCGTTCTTTTCTCTTACCATAACCTGCCCCGTGCGGGGGGATCGCCGCTTTGCGCGGCATAACCCGCGGCGCGACCTGCGCGAACTGAATTACTTGTTGATAGTAATACTCAGAGTATCAAGCGCCGAATTATCGGGATCTGTTGTAAGTGTGATGGTATAATTGCCTGACACAAGCACATTCACATTTGCGGTATTGGCGCTTCCGCCAAGGCTTCCACCGCTCTCAAACTGTGTCTCATCGATTTCGGTAAAACATCCGAAGCCTTTCTGTCCGTCCCATGACCAGTCATGGATAACCTGGAACTGATCGCCTTCAAAAAGATCTATTGTAATCTCAAATTCGTTTACCGCATCGCCTGTTGCCTTAAGTTCGAAGGACTCTTTAAGTTCATCGGAAATGTTTCCGGCCCAGTTGTTATCTTTTAACGGTCCGCTTGAAGATGTACCCGCAAGATACCATTTTCTGGTATCTGCCGTAACGTTCGTTTTCTTGAAGCTTCCGTAAAGTGTTGTATCCTCGGTAAATGTTGCACTTGCAAGATCCTTCTTGCTGCTCTCAAGGAATGTGGGCGTCTCATACCATCCGAGGAATTCGTAATCTTCCTTCGTCTCATATGCGCTGTAAGCCGAGCTGTCAACAATCTTGCCGCTTACCGCCTCGATGCTTCCAAGTGTATCCTTTCCGTCCATGAAAGTGATGCTAATTGTTGCTTCTGCAGCTGTTGTTTCCTCAGTCTCATTGCTTTGGTCTTCTGCGGTTGATGATGCTGAACTTGAAGATGCGGCATTAGTGCATCCCATCGCAAGCATGCCTGCCATTGCAAGACAAAGCGTTCCTGTAAGTAACCTCTTAAAAATCTTTTTCATAGTTTCGACCTCCGTAATCTCCTGTAAAATGACTCTCTTACCGATCCTACAGTTCTACTTAAACGGTTAAGTTAATCGGTTAAGTAAACATTACCACAGCGATTCAAATCTGTCAACTGTGAATTTATTAGGGTTTGACATTTTATGCTACACTGTGTATTATGAACTTAATCGATTAAGTGCGCAGGGGGTAAATATGGATAAAAAAGCCACAGCCAAGGATGTTGCAAGAGAAGCAGGGGTATCTGTAGCTACGGTTTCATATGTTATGAATAACAAGAAAGGCCAGAAAATAAGTGAAGCTACCCGCAAAAAGATACTTCAGATCGCGAATCTGCTTCACTACACGCCCAGTCACGAAGCCATCTCTCTCGCGACGGGAAAGAACAATCTTATTGGGATCATGTACCATCTCAGGGAAGATTCTCCCTCAAGAAATCTTGAAATAATGCATACAGTAAATCTGCTTGTGGAGCGCTTTTGCAGGATGAAATACAACAGTATAATCATACCTTTCGACAAGGAATCCGCGCTCAAAGCGCCTAATCGCATGCTGGATGGAATTGTTGCCATAGACATACCGGAAAAGGATTTTAAGGAAATGGCCGGCAATTACTTCGTTCCCATCATCTGTGTGGATATGATCGTTAATGATTTCTTATTTTATCAGATATATACGGATGTGAACCGAATTAAGAAGGAGGCCGAAAAGGCACTGGGCAAAGGATATCTGCTTGTGACGGACAGGTACGACAACGACAGCTACAATAAGTATCTTGAGTCCTGCGTCTCGTCCGGCAAAGTGCTCTACTTCTCGGAATGCACAGAGGAAACGCTCTCTTCCCTTGCAAGCAGGAAGCTCCTGGTCAACGGTTCGTACCTTGGTCTAATTATGAGTCGCTATGTAAAGCCCGAGAATATGGTGGTTTTCTCGTATCAAAGCGACCCCCATATCCTCTCATCATCGATAAAACAGATTCACAACGACATCGACAAGAAGTCAAATCTTGTTATGAACATTATGATGAATGCATTCGAGCAGAAGTTTGACATTACACATGATTTTAAAATATGATTTCCGGTTTACGGATATCTACATCAGTTTCTCGTCGTAGATCGCTCTCTGACCGCCGACATATTTGGGCCTGCGTCTGGCACAGATAATGCCTGCTTCGCCGATCCTGTCGAGAGAAATTTTCATCGGCACGACCACACTATGCATATGCATTCCGATCATCGTACCGCCGATATCTATACCGGCATCGGCTTTGGCACCAATATCTTCAACGAGCACCGGTTCCCGGAATCTCTGATAACAAACGGTCGCAAACGCACCTCCCGCATGATTGGGCTGCGGTATTGCATTGACCTGCTCAAAGCCGTATTTTATCATCATCTCGCGCTCCACAACAAGCGCACGGTTCAAATGCTCGCAGCACTGCGCCGCAGCATAAATTCCCCTCTCATTAAGAACCGGAATTATTCCGTCATACACAGCACCCGCAGAATCAAGGTTTGTCGCGGTTCCGATTTGGCTTCCGAGTATCTCGCTCGACGAACAGCCGATAACAAAAATCTCGCCCTCTCCGATCCCCGATTTCTCAAGGATTTCTATAACCGCCTGACGGCTCTGCTCAGTAATTATCTTTAGATTCATTGTCTGACACTCCTTCTATCAAAGCCTCACAGCCGCGCACTATCTGCCTGTACACCCCGCCGAAATCACCGGTATACCAGGGATCGTCGATATCCTCTGACCTCCCTGTAAAATCCATAAGGAGCCTTATTTTACCCTCCGGGTCTCCTCCGAGGATCTTGCGCATATATCGCATATTGAGGCCTTCCATACCAATAATATAATCCCATTTGTCATAATCGTCACGCCTAAGTTGCCTTGCGCGCTTGCTGCCGACTCCAAGCTCGTTTTCGGGCACACCTATCCCGTGCCTCGCAAGCTCCGCCTTCGCCGGCGGATACACGCCATTCCCAATCTCCTCAGTCGATGTCGCCGCAGACTCAATATAAAATTCATCGGCAACGCCCCTCTTCACAACCATATCCTTCAAAACAAACTCAGCCATGGGCGAACGGCAGATGTTGCCCCAGCAGACGAATAATATTCTTATCATATCCCTAAAATCCTCTGTTTCTCGGGGGTTCCCCCGTTTTACGCGCCATGTGCTACGCGCTGCGTTGCGATTCAGAAACGTAGAAAAGACGCATTTCGCAAATTTAAAATATTCTCATATTTGCGAACTGTCAAGCCACCTTGCTATATCGATGATCCTTATGCCTTCATGCTGGCTCTCTTCATGTTTCGTTCTGGCTATCAATAGTTTGGGATAGGCATCTTTTATGCTAAGCAAAGGCTTTACTTCTCTTTGGAAAGTATCTTCTCTTGATATATCATCGGAGACCTGTATATAGATCTTTGAACCCTCCTTGATCGCCACAAAGTCTATCTCCTTATCATAGAGTTTTCCTACATAAACCTCGTAGCCGCGCCTCAACAGTTCTATCGCAACTATGTTTTCGTATAGATGTCCGTAATCTGCGTTTTTCGTCCCTATCTCAGAAAATCTGAACGACAGATCCGAAAGGTAGTATTTCTTATCCGATTCAAGATACCGCTTGCCCTTGATATCGTATCTTTGTATAGGGTAAAACAAAAATGATTTACAGTAATAATCTATGTATGAGCCCACGGTCTTATCATTGGTTTTATATGTACCGGAAGTTAGCTTTGACGCAACATTCCTGATCGATGTCTGATTTCCCACATTATCCATCAGGAAATCGCCGATCATTAGCAGAAGGTCCTCGTTCTCAACCTTATATTTTGTTATTATGTCCTTAACAATCGTCGTTCGATAGATACCATTTACGTATTTCCTGGCATCCTCATCCGATTTGTAAAGATATGATCCGGACATTCCTCCTCTTTTAACATAATCGTCAAAGGATTCATCAATCCGGGATGATGGATAGTATCTTAAATACTCGGAAAAAGAGAATGGATACATGCTTATCTCGCATACTCTCCCGCCAAACAATGTTGCAAGATCGCTGGATAAGAGGAACGCATTGGATCCTGTAAGAAAAATATTGTACAGCTCCTCTTCATATATGCCGTTTATGACCCTTTCAAAGCCTTCGCACAATTGAATCTCATCAACAAACAGGTAGTTATCCTTTTGCGGATCATGTTTCTCTTCGATGTATTTGTAGAGATTATCGGGATTTAACAGTAGTTCATACTTCTTCATGTTAAGTTTAATATGAACTATGTTAGTGGAATCCGTAGAAATCATCTCGATGAATGAATCCATCAATTTTGATTTTCCGCTTCGTCTAACCCCCGTGATCACCTTTATATCAGGAACATCTTTCACGGCATAAAGCCTGTTTAAGTAATGATCTCTTTGTACTAGTTTCATAGTTTTTCACCTCACTGCAATTATATCTCATTTCGCATTTTGAAACAATATTTAATTTTGCGAAATAAGAAAAAGGAAATCCTGCTTTATTTCAAGCAGGATCTCATACTTATTTTGAGGCGGTTCAAAAGGTATAAACGAGGTATAAAAACAGGGTTGAAAGCGTCTGAAGTGCAGTGTTTATCAGGCTTTCCGGAAAATATTCAGATGTTGCCCCAGCAGACGAACAATACTCTAATCATGTCTATAAACCTCGTAAATACCGCGTCTCTTACACTTTTATACCTTGGCATATCCTGGCATAGTTTGGCATATCTTATCCGCCAAAAGGTGCAAAATGAAGTGCAAATCTACAGGACTTGCACCTCGAGTATTCCATTTTCATCGCCGGGTGCAAAATTATCCTCATCCCACCCATAGAGTGCCCGTTTGTCGTACCAGCGTTTGGCTTTGTTAGGTAAAACCAAGTATGCTATGTTATAGTATTTTGAATCAACACGGCAAATTGATAAGCTGCCAACCTCATAACTCTTTCTCATCCTTTCATAGGTCTTCAATTAAAAATGGCAACATGTATATTGGATATAATTTCAGTATTTCACTATTGCCTATATCTTTTTGTGATAACAATATTTCCTTCGAAACATGCTTAGAATACTTTTTCTGAAATTCTGTAATTGATTCATGCTTACCGATTCCGGATGACTTAACTTCAATCGGAACTATCTTTGTTTTCGAAGCAAGCAAAAAGTCAACCTCATAATAGTGAGAACTGTTTTCTTTCTCCCATGTATGATAATAAAGATCTATATCCGATCCGGCAATTATCTGAGCAACTGCATTTTCGTATAAATATCCCAAATCTGCAGGAAGTGAATCGCTCAATAATTTCGTATAAATATTTTCATCCGCCTTTCCTGATAATCTGAAAATCATGGTAGTAAATAACCCTGTATCAGCCAAATAGAGTTTGAACGTATCATCATCTCTCGTTTGAGGTAAAGCAACGCTCGGATTAAGGACATTATGGCATGATAATACCGTCTTTGAATCCAGCAGATCATGTAAACGTTCTAAATCTTTATCGATCTTTTTTTTGCCTGTAGCTGCTGAAATAACATAGCTTCTTTTATCCGTTGCCAACTGCGTTGGAACAGAATCATACATTCTTCCGATCAGTCCGGTATCATCGATCTTGATGAAATCGTCTTTGTACAAATCTATGATTTCTCTCTTTACTTCATCGATTTCTGTAAAATTCCTGCCTTCCACATAAGCTTCTACAGCCTGAGGCATTCCACCTACCGCCATATAAATTCTGAAATCCCGCATCAGCTTTCTGTTTAAGGAATTTCCAACCGGCTTCCCAAGCTTATATAAATCCCGCAGTACGCCATAGGTATCATTTTCGATGGCCCACATAAATTCTTCATAGTCCATCGGATATATCTGTATTTTCATCTCCTCAGATGGAAGCACTATATCCTTGACATTCTTTTTTATACTGATCAGAGAACCGGTCTCAATATAGTCATATCTTCCGTCCGCAACCAGGTACTTTATAGCCTGGCGCACTTTAGGCATAAGCTGGATCTCGTCAAATATAATAACGGATTCTCTTTTATACAACGTTATCCCAGTTGCAGTTTGCAGTCTAAGAAAAAAAATATCCAAATTTGCTATGTCATCGAACACATCAAGGACATCCTGCGTTATGTTAGCAAAATCCACTTTTATAAATGACCTATACTCTTGCTTTGCAAATTCTTCGGCAATTGTCGATTTTCCAACACGCCTGGCCCCTTCCAGAAGCACAGAATACTTTGGTGCCTTTTTTTCTTTCCAATATTTTAGCTTTTCTAAAGCTTTTCTCTTAAACATACTATTTCCTCAAAACAACATAGTTCCATTTCTTCAAACTTATAAATGGATTATAGTACCATTTCTTCAATATTTCAAGGGCATTATTCCGTTTCTTCAAGATTCATTTCTACTTTTAGTACCGTTTCTTCCAAATCACTGCCAAAAAAAACCACATATTTTAAGCAAGCGAAAAGTGACGCCAAAACGACGTCACTCTTCTAAACACTTGACGTCAAAATGACGTCATCTACATCTTATTATTCTCAACCAGTCCCACAGCCTTGATTGATTCCTGTTCAACCTTGCAATTATATTCCAGCATGTACTCTAAAACATCCTTATATGCTGAAAGCTGTCCATCCTTTTTTGAATCAATCATCTTTCTGTCCCGGGCTGTTAAGGTCTTATATAATCCTGCACGATAAAACCGCTCTATTGTCTCGACATCCATCAGCAAAGGTTTAAAAGGAATCTGAGTCTTTGAAATCAGATTCTCTAAAATCAGGAATCCATATACATCAAGATCGCCTTCGTGATAGTATTCCTTATCACCGTTGTTTTCATATATCAATTCAAGGAGTCTCTGCTTGGAAGTATTATGATAACCTCCCAGATAGATATATACCGCATCCAATTCATCGCAATCGTGATATGTTGTGAGATTCTCAACAGTTATCACATTATCCGCCTTTACTGATATCTTATGAATTCCAGCAAGCGATCCATTGGATAAAGCTATACCACCGGGCATCTCTGATAATTCGATCACCGACTCAGCAAAACAAATCCTCGCGTTTCCCTTGATAAGTACATACGTCGGATTCTCATAGAGGTTGTAATATCCAAGAATACCATCCTTTTCTACTACATCATCCGTGTAATCAAACAAAATGCTTTCGATTGTTGATCTATACTCTCTTTGAAATCTCTTCGAATCCTTGAATAATGCCGTTGAGAAGTTACGTATGTATGTCTCCGACGTAAGTTTGGTCACAGCCTCAAGCACCTGTAATACTTCCCCAACGCGTCTCGCATCATATCCCAGATCATAAGGGAGTTTCTTATATCCCTTAATTTGCTCGCAAAAATCGCTCACAATCCTTCCAATCAGAAGGCTTTCCGTGCAATCCGCCTTCTCTAAAACACTCAAAACCATTTTGCACTGATCCGGTATGCTTGTTCTTTTTAGCAGCGCATAGCAGTCATCAACCCTTGCAATATTAAGCTTGATCTTTGAATACCGGCCAGTCTGATCCTTTTCAGCAATGATCAAACCGGCTGTAATGTTTTTTTCTATCGCAGTGTTGATATCTCTATACTTCTCGTTATCATACCGATCCTTGTAAATCGGATATTCCTTTGAAACCTCAAACTGTATAGACCGCAATTCCTCTGGTCTTTTGGCATATCCGTTTCTTCGTTCATAGATATCCAGCAACCGGCTTATAATGTCTTTACTGTACTCCATTTGCACCAGTCCTTTCGAAGACACCAATCGCATTTCTATTTCCAGACTTAACAATCGAGTATGTTATATCGCAATAAGGCAGAATCGCAGTAGCCTTTTCCGCTGTCGCAATGAGAACGAGCTGAAGATTCAATGTTTTAAACATGTTCATCATTGGCTCAATACGGTCACTGGTCATATTATTGAACGCCTCATCAAGCAAAACGAGCTTGATACATCCGTCCGGATTCTGTTCGTAAATCTGAAGAAGCGACGCACAGATAGCAACATAGAAAGGTGCCTGGTTCTCTCCTCCACTTCCTTCTCCACTTACCTTGGACAGCGGAACCTCTATTCCGGTAACACTGTTTTTCACAATGATGTCATAGTCAAGATATGTTCTGTAATCAACATACATTCCCATACTCTTGGCACCGGTTTTATTGCCGGAAAGGTTCTCTTTTGCATGTTCTTCCACGTCAATCATGATGCGACTCATGAAATCTTCAATCTGACTTTCAAATACTTCGGATCTGTTGGTCTCAGCAAGATACATCATTATCTCGTTATCCTGGTCGATCTGCTGATTATCCTTATCCATTATGATGTCATAGAACATTCGCAGTTCTTTATCCTTGCTTCGATCAATACCGAATCGGTAGCTTTCCTCGCCATATCTGAGGTTCTCCATAACACGATTGATCTGCTTGAATTGCTGCCTTGCACGCAAGATATCATCCTTCATGCGGAACAGAACTTCCTTACGGAATCGGTCCTTACAACGGATCTGTGCCTGCACCAGTTCCGCTTTATGTCGTTCCAGCTCAATATTTTTAAGTGCAAGGTACTCCTGCTGGTATCTCGCAGCACCACCAATCCCTTCAGGAAAATCACATGTGTAAGTAGCCGTATACTTATTCTGCAAGGGAATAAGATACTGATTCAGGTAATTGTTCAAAGCGATACTCTGCTGATTTGCGGTACTTCTGAAGATACGCGAAATATCGGTCGCTTTCCTCGTCTTACGCTCATCCGCATATTTCTTCATCACTTCGCCGGAATACTCTTCCGCGCCATCGAGTTGTCTCTCATATTCCGCTCTAACTCCATCGAGCAATCCAGCAAGTTCCTCATTGCGTTTACTGAGTTTTTTGATATCGGCCTCAAGATTTTGCTTCTTAGCCTTTTCAGAAGTCACCTCATCATTAATCTTTCTCTGATTTTCTTCGCATTCGCTGACATGATCAAACATCGCACGAAGAATAGGATTCTTTGTTAATTCTTCTATGCGTTCTTCCGTTTTTTCGATATCAAGCTGAATTCCAATTGCCTTCTCTCTTGACTCGGAATATTCCTCCATCTGTTCGAATTTGTTCCCGGAAGTGAACTTGTCATACGAAGAGGAGATATCATCAAAGACCTTCTTTTGCTCTTTGATAGCATCCAGCTCTTGCTGTCTGGAAGCCAACTCTGTTTTAGTTTTGTCTAATCTCTTTTGGATAGCATCAACACCAATATAGTGCTCTTGCTTAGACATCCTCTGTAAGGTGAAATTCTGAAATCTCAGGCGATCCCTTGTTACACTCTTCTTATGATTTTCAAGGTCATCTGCACTTTCGCAGCATACAACTCCGTGCATGACAAAGTCGACGTAGCGCTTAGCGTGAACGTTCTCCGACTCGACCGTATCGCTAAGATATCTGAAACCTTCTTCTTTATGGTTGTTGCCACTTAGCTTTCGAGTATCGACAAGACCTATCCCCTTAACACTATCTCCTAAAGAAATAAAAACCTTCTTTGCTAAAAGGTAATTCTCAGGAGCAACAATAATGTTAAATCTTTGAGTATTCAAATAGCTCTCAACCGCATCTTGCCAGCTGTCATCATTCATATAAAGCCATTCACACAGAAGTCTCGCATCCTCAACTTTATTCTCAGCCCGGAGTGCTTCATTAATCCGGTCTCTGACCAAAAGCGCTTCCTTCGAATAGGGCATCTTTCCGGACGACAATTCTGCAATCAGGCTTTCAAGTTCTGCAATGGTTGTTTCCAATTCCCTGATATGGGTTCTGAAATCAGCATCCTTGTCTTTAATAGTCTCGCGAATAGCATTCAAGGCACTTCTTGCTACCCTTATCTCTGATAAATGCTCTTCTTCTGTAGTCTCCACATCTTCAAGAATCTTTTCATCCCATTCACATACAATGCCAGACCTAGACAGTTTCTTTCCGAGTGCTTTCAACTCAGACAGTAATGTCTCATAGATAGCCGCTTGTTTGCAGTACGTTTCGTAAGATGATTTCCTACTTTCGTTTTCTTTTTGTAAAGCAGTTAACTCCTTATTGTCTTCATCATCTTCGGCAGCCTTCTTTGCCTGATACAAAAGTTCCGCCGCTTCCTTTTCCTTCTGAGATAACTCTGCTATTTTTCGCTCAAGTACCTCAATGCTCGACTTGTACTGTTCAATAAGCTGTCGATTATCTTGCTGTTCCTCCTCATTGCCCTGGTACTCAGCATATGCGACCAATAACTCATTAACCTTTACTTTGGCAAATCTCTCTTTTGCCTCTATAATTCTCTCATTAATCTGTTCAAGAAGTTTTTCGCGCTCCTGAGCTTCTTGAAGTATTTCCTGAAGGCGCTCTAACTCCTGCATATCCTTTTGCAGAAATTCAATATTGACCTCTGGTTCCGGAAGTATGTATGTATATATAAATTCACGGATATCCTTGATATCTTCGAGGCTCGTTCCCATGTGGAACACTTCGTTAAATTTCTTTCCTATGGGCGATTCAGAATCACCTATCCCTAGGATCCTGCAGATACGTTTTCTGGCATCTGTCTGATTAGACGCTCTGTCCATACCCTTGTTATCAAGCTTAAAAGCATCCCTGGATGTAGGTCTCTTGCCTTCTTTTACAGTCGTAAAGAACGGAATATCCTCAAGACTATATCCCGGCTTAGTTATATACCAGTCCTGGGTTACGCCTTTGAGATCCTGCTTCGGAGTTTCTGACTCAACACGTACGATGATCACGAATGTCTTGCTTATCGCTTCATCCTTAAATTCGACACCAATATATGAAACCGTGTGTCCAGGGCGCAGATAACTGTCCTCTGCTCTCTGTTTCTGATGAACAGAGCCCAGAAGTGTTCTTCCGCTCTTCTTATTACCTGCGGTATTAAAATCTTTATTAGTAGTAAGGCAATAACGGATAGCATCCATGATTGTTGTCTTACCTACGGCATTTACTCCGAGAAGATAAGTTATATTCTTAAAATCTATCGTATCGTCCTGAAAATTGTGCCAGTTGATCAGACGGAGTCTTGTCATTTTAATCATCCGTTTCTTCCTCCTCGTCTGAATTTACATACTGCTGCAAATATGCGCTGGTCTGTTCATATGCTTTGCTAATATTGGCATCAGGCATCGCAAGCATAACCGACGGATAAATCTGTATTCTCGCATTCATATCCAGAAGCTTACCCAACGGCTGTACCAAATTGTATCTCTTAATATTTCTCATCGAATCTTCCAAAAGGGCACGGTCAAATCTCTTCGGAAGATTCAGTTTTTCATACTCGTTTTTTACTTCTTCAACAGTGGCAACAACTTCGTCAATATTGGTAGAAAGGCTTTCTCTCTTCTCAACATAGAGAAGCCTGAAAATCAAAAGCATAATGCTCTCATACTTTTTCAAAGACAGTCTACCTGTTCCATGATTATTCATAAGCTGCACCACTCGCAAATTCCTATGGATAACTAATGTATATCCGATTGGTTGGAATATACTTCGAAAGGCTTCTTCATGGTTGATTACGTAGTAGTATTTCTCTCTTGTAGAATCAACATTTCCTATGAGAAAACAATTATTCAGCAAGTAATTTGCTATTTCTTCTTTGATATCTACAGCCATACCTATG